>CAZHQD010000141.1:0-6294 GCA_964533835.1 uncultured Puniceicoccaceae bacterium
TGGAACTCCCCGCAAGCAAACGGGCAGCGTCCCATTGCGGGAGCTGCACCCGCTGCATCACCGCCTGCCCCACCAATGCCATTACGGGGCCTTGGCAACTGGATGCCCGTCGCTGCATAAGCTATCTCACCATTGAGCACAAAGGCGCCATCCCTCTTGAGCTCCGCACAGCGATAGGGGATCACCTGTATGGCTGCGATGACTGCCTGAACGCCTGCCCTTGGAATCGCTGGGCACAACAGAGCCGTGAGGCCAAATTTGCCGAGCGCCCGCTGCCCGATCTGCGCGAAATGCTCCACTGGGACGAGGCCACATTTCGGGAAATATTTCAGGGAAGCCCCATCAAGCGCATAGGGCTTCATCGCTGGCTAAGGAATTGCTGCATTGTTTTGGGCAACTCCGGCAATCTAGCTGATCTGGATTCGCTCAGGACTCTCGCGGCCACCAGCGACTCCCTCGTAGCAGAACACGCCACATGGGCAATTGAGCAAATCCAGGCACGCTGGAACACAAATTAGCTAACCATCATTTCCTTGCCTCTGGAAATAGGAATCCCTATTCAAATGCCACTTCCCTATGGCTACCGCTATTGAACAGCAAAAAAGACAGAAAAGGCTACTCGCGCTCTTACAGAGAAATTTCCAAAAGCGCCCTGCCTCCCCCACCCCGCTGACTGCTCGTGAGCTTTCAGCAAAGATGGGCTCCGATCTCTCCGAGCGCACGGTCCAGCGAATCATGCAGCAACTGAAAGACGCAGGCTACGACATCCACTCATGCCGCAATCCTGCCAGCCCTGGCTACTACCTGAAAAGTGATATCAAAGAGATCAACCGTGTAAAGCTGAGCGACAAGGAGCTCGTGGCCGTAGCTATAGCAAGGCAGCTTATTGGGATATTCAGGGAATCGCCCATGGAGAAGCAGTTTGACCGCATCCTGAAGCGCATCGTGGAAGGCATAGACGATGCCAGCCTTAAGCCCTACCACTTGCTTTGCTCCTTCAAGACCACAGGTCATGAGTCCACGGACTGGGAAATGTTGTTGTGCATTGCCTCGGCCATCCAGACCCATTGTTTTCTCGATTTCCACTATCAGGGCAACCGCGATGCCATCCCGCGCAAACGGCGGGCAAGACCTGCCCACCTACAGTGGATGGATGGCAAGTGGTATCTCCTCGCAACCGATGAACAAGGCGAAGAGAGCCGTGTGTTTGTGCTCCAGCGCATGCACGATGTCTCAGCAAGCAACGAGCGCTTTATCCCCTTCACCGACGACGAGATTGAGCGCTACCGCGACAGGCCCTCTCTCGGCATCCGCTATGGAGACACCAGCGCCTACACCGCCCGCATCCGCCTAAGCGGGTGGGCCGTGCGCCATGCCATGGAGAAACAATGGTTCGTAGATGAAACCATCACTGAGCAACCAGATGGCTCAGTCATCTACGAAATGCGACTGACCGACTACAACGAAATCGAACGCTGGGTATGGAGCTGGGGCCAATGCGCCCAAGTGCTCGCCCCCGAGGAATTGGTGCGACGGCACAAAGAAATGGCCGCCGCTGTTGGCGCTCAATACGCCGACGATAAATAGCTTTTTTGTGAACATTCCGAAGATTGAACCCGCATAGCCGCTAGCGTAAATGGCCGCTCCATCTTTTCACTTGCTGACGATGCTCCTATCTCTCAGCGTAGATGCGGGGTGTTTACTTCATGAACCTGAAACCTGCCTTTTTCTGTCTCACGTCACTTGCATTGCTCCTCCTATGCCCCTCGGCATTTGGCGATAAAATCACGTTTAAGAATGGTGACTCCCTGACAGGGCGCTACTTAAGGACAGCGGACGGATACATCCATTTCCAAACAGAAGTAATTGGCGAAATAAAGGTGAGCAGTCTCGACGCCGAAATAACGCGCGACACCGAGGGCGTATCTCAAGAGATTTCACCACCCGCCTTACCAGTGGCTGAAGCCCGTCCAGTTCCCCCGATTGCTCAAAGCGCCGAGAAGCTCGTGGACCCGCCTCTTGCCTTTATGCAGCCCACGGCCAGCGCCCAGCCTGCCGCTGAAGAATCGCTTCCTTGGTGGATTGACAACGACTTCACCCGCTTTCTTGCCCGATACCAACTCCTGGAACACTGGAAATCCCGTCTCAGCGCTGGATATATCTGGCAAAGCGGAGAGAGCAGCCGCAAGGATGTGGTCCTGCGCTTCCAAACTGAACGTAAACTGGACAAGCAGAGCCAGCTTCAGTTTGACGCTCGCTGGGATTACAGTTGGCAAACATCGGAAACGCTCCCTGATGTAATTACCAGAGATTTATACTTGGTAAATGGCAGGTATCGCCACGACTGGAATGAGCGCTACTTCGGGCAAATCGGGACTCGCTACCTCAAAGACATGCTTAAAGGCATAGACCACGATACCGAGGTAAATGCGGGCGCGGGCTGGGTCTTCCTCCGAACAGACAGGATGCGGGCCTCCGTTGCGCCTGCCCTCTCCGCAAAATACCTCAGCGTAGAAGGGCGCACAGATGGCTGGCGCCTTATGACTACGCTGTTCCAGGACTTTACTTACAAGGTAGGCAAGCAGGTCAACTTTGTTGAAGAAGCCCGTTACAGTGTTGAGCCAGGCGACACCGAGAACTGGACACTGGATATCCTCATGCGCTTGGAAGCCAAAGTGGATAGCGGCCTGGGCGTCGCTCTGCAATGGGATTACAACTACAATAGCCTCGTAGCCGCCAGCATACGCAAAGGGCAGCAGCGCGCCTCCACCAGTTTGTTTTATGAGTTTTAAGTCACCATAATATGAACGCTGGTCCATATCAGCATTCGGAATTACCAGAAGGCCATCCCGAAAAAAAGGAGAGGAAAAAAGGCCGTTGGTGGAAAAGAGCGCTCCTGTGGTTTTGTCTGCTGCCTATTATATTTCTGCTATTCTTTTGCACCACGGGTATCAGGCTGGACCCGCTACTGCCGCTATTCAACAGTCAACTGCACTCACTTCCCTGCAAGATAAACAGACCCATCCTCTGGGTGAAATGCTCGCTTGGCAGACTGTCCTTCATCGCACGAGTCAGGGGGCTAAAGGCCTTCCATGAAGATTCCAAACCAGCTGTAGAGCTGGCCTTTTTGGAAATCACTTTACCGTTTGAAAACTTAATGGAGAAAAAGCTCCTGCCCGACCGCTTGGAGATCGATGGGCTGAAGCTTTCCCTGCTCAAAACAGCCGATGGAAAGCTGGAGCTATTCCCCATCTCCGATAAGTCCTCTACAGAAACGCAGCCTTGGTCCACTCCTGAGATTCCATCCTTTTTGCAGCCTCTGGAGGAATTGCCGTTTAAAGCAAGCCTCTCCAATTTGCAGGTGACTGTAACCCACCAAGACAACGCACAACACACATTAGTCCCCAACGCCTCTATCGAGACAACTTACCGCTCCGCAAAAGACTCGCTCCATCTCGATCTCCGATTGTCGCATCCTGTCCAGCAAAGAAAGCCCACTATTTCTTTCACTGGCACTTGGAATCTGAGTGATGATTCTATTCATGCCCGAACGGAATACGTACAAGTAGCTCTGGAGGAGTGGATGCCGCACCTGTTGCCCGCAGACCTGCCATTTGAGCTAAAAGGCACCTTAGCGGGGCACCTTGAATTGGCGCTCAATTTGCAGACTCTGCAACCGCGTGAAGTGGATTACTCCCTTAGTTTGGATGGTCTTGAAGTCACCGCCGATGACTGGCTCACGGCTCCTCTTGCATTCGACCCTTTCACCCTTTCTGGAAATGTATCATTTGGAAACACACTCCGTGCTGAATTTAACGCCACTCCCCTAAAAGCGGGCCCGTTGGCGCTTGAGTTTAGCCCATGGGTAGTGGAGCAGAACGAGCGCGTGAATATTCACGGAGAAGTAAAACTGCACAAATTGGCAGCGGTTAGTATTCTTGATCTGGTGCAGCCCAGTCGGCTTGCCAGTATCCCCGCTGACTCCATGGCCCTTCTGCGGCTCGACGGCACTGGTCCAGTCATTGAGCGCCTCGGCGTAAAGTGGAACGTATCCGCTCTCCTAAACAAAGATTACTCCATTCAAGACGTGGCAGGCTCCGTAAATCTCGGCATGGATGTAATGCTCAAAGAGGAACGCATCCTGCCCGAGCTTACCGCTACCTACACGCAGACAGGGCAATCTAATGCTAAAGTAAATGTAGAGGCCAAGCTCTTACAACCCATCGTGCCCGCTCAATGGTCGTTTCTTGTTGCGGATCATAAAGCCCGTTTGGACTGTATCAACCTGCCGATCTCCTTCTCCATGCAAACCTCGGTCTCGGTGAATACTGCGGCAGACAGCCTCCCTGAAATCGAATCATTAACTGTCAGCGTAAACGGTGGGCAAGGAGAACTGCTTCCTCTGCCCGAACTTAGCCAAGACTGGGTCGCTCCTTTGAAGATACATCGGCTCGCCTTCGACCTAAAATCCAGCGACCAACTCAAGCGCACAGAGGTTACTCAGGGCATTATTCAGCTCGACGAGCCCACGCTGGATTTCAGCGGAACAACGCTTACCTGCAACGCCTCACCCTTGCAGGGAATCCCGCAAAGCGTCTCCCTTAAAGGGATGCTTGAGGTCACTCAAGTGAGCCTGCCTTGGGTATGCGGATTAATCAGTGAGGCTCACCGCAGTAAGCTGCCACTTACGACAGAAGAATTAGCTTCATTTTCGCTAAAGAGTTTTTCTCTAAAAGCAGATACTACAGCTACCCTCTTGGCAGATAAAAAGCCAACCGTATCTGGCACTATCCGCACCACAACGACTCTCGGATTAGGTGGAATGGCCTGGGTCTGGGATGCTCACGCTGAGATGGACGCCGCCAAGGGAATAACGGCCACATTTTCCAGTCAGCCGCTGCAATTGGGTCAGATGAACCTTCCCGTAATGCGGCGTTTCGGTGTGCAGCCAGACACCGTCCATGCCGATTTCGCGTTGTCTGGAGAAGCTAAGTTAGACAGCACGGGCAAGCCGCTTTCTGCCAGTGGCTCTCTTGCGCTCAGTAACGGGCAGGTTTCTTTTCCGCCATATCTGGCCCAGCCATTCAAATGGAGTTCCCTATCCGCAAAAGGCAGTATGGATTTCACAACGGGAATTTTCCCTTTGCTGGAAGCCAATCTGGATAGCCCGTTTGTATCTGCATCGTTCACGATGAAAGATACGGCTCTGGCAGACGACTCCATAAGCACAAGCCTTACCATTCAGAGCAAGCTTCCCTCGCTTTCTAAACTGATTTCAGGTCTCTCGCCAAACATCATCCCGCAAAGCGGTATCGATGTAGGCAGTTTGCAACCAAACGGCAGTGCAGAGGCCAACCTATCCCTCACCTATAAAGGTAGCATCAAAAAGCTGGAGCCTGAAGGGATGGCTGACTTGAAGGGCTATCTAGCCCTAAATAATGTCTCTATCGTCTGGCCTTCAGATCTGCCTATCGGCTTCGATTCATTCCGCGTTGAGCTGAAAGAAGATAGCCTGTTTTGGTCCTTGGCCAATGCTCAAATAGACCGAGCCGCAACCCTCCACGCGAAAGGCAGCCTAAATGAGTTGCTCGGAGAGAATCCCCGCATCGCCGCCGAGGCCAAGTGCGCGTTTGACGTGAGCCAAGTGCCCACTCTCGCCCAAAAGCTCCCGTTGCAGAATTTGCCAACGGATATTGTAAAAGCTGCCAGCGGCACGATAACCCTGCACTTGGAGGGGAACGCCTCGCTACCCACCTACACAGCCATTTCCTCTCTACTAGAGAAGGCAGCACTAACCCCTGATTCAGTAAACTGGCCGCAGGAAACTAACCAGCTCCTTTCCTTCATTGAGAGAGACTTCACGGCATCTGCGACGATAGATGCCAAATCGGTCAGTCTTCCTGCGCTAAATGAAAAACTGCAAGGCATCACTTTCACTCCAATAAACGCCCATGTTCGATTTGATGGCAATCCAGAGGCGCTTTCTTTAAGCGCCTCTGCAAATCTGGATAACCTCACTATTGAAAGCTATGCCAAGGGCCCAATCCAGGGGGGTGCCTCTGCAAAACTCACCAAGACAGGCACGCTCCAAGCTGAAATCTACACTAGTCTTGATGATTTTAGTATTGCCCTCCCCGCTCTTGGCTTAGGAAAGGCTCAGGGCGTTCGTGCCCATTTCCGATTTACCGCAAAACTGGATAATGCCTCTCCTTTCATTCCTTATTTTGTTAACGCATCTCAACAAAAATCTGACCAGCTTTCGCGTCTCGATTTCGACGTGAATTACTTGTTCCT
>CAZHQD010000142.1:0-6076 GCA_964533835.1 uncultured Puniceicoccaceae bacterium
CGGATCTGTTTGCGCTGACGAGTATGCCTTATCGCGATAGCGTGGAGGGGCTGGGACTTGTGTATGTAGACGCCGCGCGCATGGGGTTGCCACTGCTGGCGCATCGAATAGGGGGGGTGGAGGATGTGGTGAAGCACGGAGTAAATGGGTTGCTGGCCGATCCGTGTGATAGGGGGAGCCTGGCCCTTGCTTTGAGGAAGTTGGCGGAAGACAATACACTGAGAGAGCAGTTGGCGCGTGCGGCTCCCGTTTCCGTGGCTGAGTTCACGTGGGAGCGAGTGGCGCAAACGCTCATCGCCGCACTCTAGAGGGGCGTGGCTTTTTTGTCTCAGCGCGTTGACTTTAGTTTGGCTTTGCGGCAGAACCGTGAGTGAATTATGACATCGGACTACTTACCCCAAACGATTGGCACACAGAACAATCAAGATGGTGTGGAGAAAAATCGGCTTACGCTGGAGCACTTGGAGCGCATACGCGCGTTTTACGAAGAGCAAAGCGCGGAACCCTATGCGGGGGGCACGGGATACCGAAAGCTGTTGGCACGCTATTACGGTTACTATATCCCAGCGGATGCGAGCATTCTGGAAATCGGGTGTGGCAATGGCGAGCTGCTGTCTTTTTTGCCAAACAAAGATGTGGTGGGGATTGACATAGCCGATAAGCCACTGGAAGAAGCACGCAAGCGGGTACCGCATGGGACGTTTTACCGACAAGCTGGGGAGTATCTGGAGCTGGACCGCACCTTTGACGTAATTATTGTCTCTGAGACGGTGAACGAGGCCGCAGACGTGCAGGCGCTATTTGCCGCGCTGCATAAGGTGTCGAGACCTGACACAAGGTTGATAGTTAATTACTATAACAATTTGTGGCGGCCCGTATTGGGGACATTGACGGGGATGGGCCTAAAGGCAAAGCGCCCGCTGATGAACTGGCTGTCCACGGGTGATTTGATGAATCTGCTCAGGCTGGCTGAATGGGAGCCAGTGACGCACCAACCACGGATACTCTGGCCATCTACGACGCCCTTACTTGACGGGCTGTTTAACCGATTTATTGGGCCGCTTCCTTTGATTGATCACCTGAACCTGACGCTATTTTGTCTGGCGAGGCCCGCTAAAGCCAAGGCGCAAGAACCCATTGCAAGCGCGCCGAGCGTGTCTGTGATCATACCTGCGCGCAATGAGGCAGGAAACATAGAGGCCGCTATACGGCGCACACCACTGATGGGAAGCCACACGGAGATAATCTTTATCGAAGGAGGCTCGAAGGACAATACATGGGAGGTGATCAACCAAATGCCTGCGCTTTTCCCAGATCGCGATATAAAGATATTGAAGCAAACGGGGAAGGGGAAAGGAAACGCGGTGCGTGAGGCATTTGCCGCCGCAAAAGGCGATATTTTGATGATCCTGGATGGCGATCTGACAATGCCGCCCGAGGAGTTGCCCAAATACTACGACGCGCTGGCCAACGGAAAGGCGGAGTTTGTGAACGGAGTGAGGCTGGTCTATCCGATGGAGGACAAGGCAATGCAGTTTCTGAATATGTGCGCCAACCATGCGTTCAGCATTATCTTTACATGGCTTCTGGGGCAAAGAGTGCGGGACACGCTCTGCGGCACCAAGGTGCTCTACAAGCGCGACTACGAGCGGATTGCAGCCAATCGCAGCTATTTTGGGGACTTTGATCCGTTTGGGGATTTCGATCTTTTATTTGGTGCGGCGAAGCTGAATCTGCGGATAGTGGATGTGCCTATACGGTATAGGAATCGCACTTACGGAGAGACGAATATCTCCCGCTGGAAGCATGGCGTGCTGCTTCTGCGGATGGTGCTCTTTGCCTCGATTAAGATGAAGTTTATCTAGTCGAGGGCGGCTCGATTTAGCTCTCCTGGCCAGTGGCGCGTTTCCACGCGCGGACGGTGTTTGCCATGAGCATGGCAACTGTCATGAGACCTACGCCGCCTGGGACTGGCGTAATGTAGGAGGCGACTTTGGAGGCTTCTGCGAAGTCGACATCGCCCACGATGCGGTAACCCTTTGCGGTGGAGGAATCGGGCACGCGGTTGATGCCTACGTCGATCACGACGGCACCTGGCTTAATCATGTCGGCCTTGATAACCTGTGGTTTGCCAATGGCGGCAATGAGGATATCTGCCTGACGGGTAAAGGTGGCGAGGTTGGGTGTGCGGGAGTGGCAAAGCGTAACGGTGGCATTGCCCATGGCCTTCTTTTGCATAAGGAGGAGGGCGGCGGGCTTGCCCACGAGAACGCTTCGACCGACGACGACAGCGTGCTTGCCTGCGGGGTCGATGCCGTAAGCGCGGAGCAGCTCTATGCACCCACTGGGCGTGCAGGGGAGGAAGGCACGGTCATCTTCCTGGCAAAGGAGCCCCTGATTGCGGCTGTTGAGGCCGTCCACATCTTTATCGGGGTGCACGGCGTCGAAGATGGTTTGCTCGTGGATGTGCGAGGGGAGGGGGGATTGTACCAAAATGCCGTGAACTGTGGGGTCTTCGTTGAGTTTGCGGACTTCGGAAAGGAGGGCGTCTTGAGAAATAGACTCGGGGAAGACAAAGAGACGGCTCTCGGCACCGATTTGGTTGGCAGTTTTTTCTTTGCTGGCCACATAATAGACCGAGGCAGGGTCTTCGCCCACTCTGATGAATGCGACGCAGGGCTTTGAGCCCGTGTGGGCGGCGATTTGCGTTTTGAGGCCATCAAGCACGGTGGCGGCCACTTTCTTTCCGTCAATAAGAGTCATGAGCGAATTGGTATAAGTAGAGACGGGTATGGCAAGCTTGATTGCTTCTTATGAATTTAATGAACATCATGTATCTAGCTTTAAGTCTATGAATACGAATAATTGGAATCTAAATATCCTTTAGATTTCCCACCAAATCGCATGTTTGAATTCTATAACGAAGCCCTTAAGGACGAATTTCCATTTAGATTCGTTATAACTGTAAATCCAAAATCCATTAGGATCCGAATTCCCTTCAAAGACATACCACCAATCCGAGTTTTTAAAATCATAAACAAAAGGGCATAATCCTATGTAAAAAAAGCTTTGGGTATTCATCCCGTATACAAAATCATTTCCGAGATTTGGGAAGAAGGGCTCCCTAAATACGACCTTGTGGGAAAGACATTTTGTAAGAGTACCAGCAGCGAAATGGAATATAGTGGAATACGGTCCAGCATCCACACCAATGACACCCTGTAGATTGGACGGAATATTAGTCTGGCCCCAGCCATTGTTTCCCCAAGCGATGACAGTGCCATCCATTTTTAAAGCCACAGCATGGCGTGAACCAGCAGCTACTTGCATAACGCCAGTGGCCTCGGTTGGGAAATCAAGTTGGCCAGATTCATTGTTTCCCCATGCAACGAGAGAACCATCGTTTTTTAAGGCCAGAACGAAGTCATCACCAGCAGCAATTGCCACAACACCAGAAAGATTTTCCGGGACAACACTGGCCGCTGCGTGAGAAGATTGATCGTCATCGAAAGTGCCCCATGCTACAACCGTTCCATTACTCTTGAGGGCAATATTGTGATCCTCGCCAACCTCAATACTTACAACGTCGGATAAATCAACAGGGACGTTGGTTTGGCCCTTGGTATTATCTCCCCAAGCAATCACAGTTCCGTCTTTCTTCAATGCAACCGTGTGGCGACTACCAGAATCAATAGTAGCAAGGTCGTTTACTTCAGGAGGGATGTAGTTTGGCTCAAGGTCAAACAAGGTCGAGTGTTGCCAGTAAACAAGTGTCCCATCAGATTTAAGAGCTAACGCAGTCCTGTCATTTATGGAAACATCAATGACATTTTCCAAATCAGCTGGAACTGGGCGGAGTCCCTGGTTGTCCCAATTCAATACTTTACCATCATCCATAACAGTCGTGACATAACTCCCGTATACACGTAGCATCATGATGTTTTTAAGGCCATAAGCGGGTTTTTTAATGTATAGATCAATATACTCCCACTGGGTAATTCGTCCATGTGCATCGAGTGCGAGCGCATGATGGGTGCCTGTATCGAGGGCTGTCACATTTTTAAGATTATCGGGCACATACAAGCTGCTTGGCTTATCGGATTGGCTAAAACCAAACCCGAAAGCTCCTACACGACCATCCTTCGACGCATAGAGAGTGAACCATTTTCCAGTTGCCACCAGAGAACAGTCTGTAGCCAGAACTATTGGGAAATACTCTAATGGAATAGAATTGGTTTCGTAGTGGGAAAAGCCCCAACCAAAGCTCATTGCCTTCATGACACCCCAATAGGGATCCAAAGCATAGCCGTCTTCAGTCAGAACCAGAGGCGAATCATGACAATCAATAGCTACGATATTACTTACGCTTTCAAAATATTTGACTAATTCTTGGTTTCTTCCCCAAATCTGAAGAGTTCCGTTTTCAGTTAAAATAACGGAGTCGTCTATGCCTGCAGCTATGGCTTTAATTCCTGTTAGGTTTGCGGGAATGTTTAGCTGACCAGAGCTATTGTCTCCCCATGCCACGACGGAGCCGTCATGCTTAAGAGCGAGAGTGTGGTTTTCACCAGCGGAAATCGCTTTTACTCCATTTAGAGTTGGAGGCACGTCAAGTTGGCCAAAGTCATTGTTACCCCATGCTACTAGGGTGCCATCTTTCCTGAGGGCAACGGCGTGTGTACCTCCAGTAGCTATGCTGACCACGTCTTCCAGTCCTTGCGGTATATTCAATACTCCATCGCTATTTGCGCCCCAAGCTGCCAACGTGCCATCATCCCTAAGTCCGAATGAATGATAGTAGCCCGCCGCAATTGTTATATAATGGTCAGAGGAAGGCAATTGTATGGATTCAGGAGGCGATGGTATATAACCAATATAGGAAATCTCAAACGTCTCGTTTTGCGCAGAGAGGTTACAAAGTGCTGAAGCAAAAAAGAGAGCGATTGATGCAAGACCTATTCTCATTAATTTATTTGGTAAGAAAATTTATTAGGAAATCAATTTCGGTTTTAACGAATATTTTTCGAAATGGCGTTAGTCAAGCAGTATCCAAACTGTTTATTCTAATGGTAGATTTTACGTGTATCTGACTGGAATTACTTTCGCAGACTATCGGCGATTTGCTTGAGGTATTTGTAGGAGAAGATGCCTGTGGAGTGGCCGTCGCTGAAGGTGAAGCGGACGGCGTAGTTGCCGACGAAGGCCCAGTCTATGATGGTGACGCCCGGGAATTGTTTGCGGGAGTCGCCGCCGTGCCAGCGGCCCAGGATGTCTGGCTCGCCGATATTGGAGGCGCTAGGGGAGGCGGCGCGGAGAAGCTCTGTGGGGAGGAAATCTTCGGAGCCGTCTGCCCAGCGAATGGCGAGCTCTTTGCCGATAACTTGAAGGTCTTGGGGTGCTTGCATGGTTTGTTTTGCAGTTTGGAAATCAATAGCTAAAGTGAGGGGCATGAGAGACGCAACCTCAACCGTAGCAGAGATTAAAGCCAAAGTGCTGGCATTTGCCCAGGAGCGCGATTGGGAGCAGTTTCATACGCCGAAGAATCTTTCGATGGCGCTTGCGGCAGAGGCAGGGGAATTGATGGAGCATTTTCTCTGGGCGGAGTCTGCGGAGTCCCGCGGGAGGGCGAGCGATCCCGAACGGGCCACAAAGATACGCGAGGAGCTGGCAGATATTGTGATTTACGCGATGGAGTTCGCGAACATGACGGGAATTGATGTGGCAGCCGCGATTGAGGATAAGATGGGCAAGAACGCGGAGAAGTATCCCGTGAGCAAGGCGCGGGGCAAGTCCCTGAAATATACGGAATTGTGATTGGGCGGTTAGGCAGTGGGGCTGAAGCCAATCACCCGATAGTCATGCCAGCCCAAGAGGTTGAGGTGCCAGCCCTGGATATTTGGGTGGACCAAGTGGGCAAAGACGTTGTGGTAAATGGGGATGAGGGGGGATGCTTCGAGAAGGCGCTCCTCTGCGGTTTTCAGGAGGGCCAGGCGCTCGCTTGGGCCAGGGCTAGCAGCGGCGTTTTCAAGCAGGCGGTCATAATCGTTGCTGGACCAGCCCGAGAAGTTGTTGCCTG
>CAZHQD010000143.1:0-3590 GCA_964533835.1 uncultured Puniceicoccaceae bacterium
GCCGTCGGCTTGGTTTAGAGTGGCGACTTAGGGATACTGAAGATGCAAAATGATATCTAAGATATTGCCAGATATTGGGTGTGTTGCGTTAATCATTTCGTGAATGAGCAACAGCAAGTTTTGTCACTAAGCGAATTGATAGGACAGAAGCGCAATCGAGTAATATTCGAGTGTGTTAGTGGCAGTTATGCATACGGGACAAACCGTTCGGGTAGTGACGAGGACATTCGTGGCATTTATGTCCAGCCTGTAGCCAGCATGCTGTCGATGTTCGAGGTGCCATCACAAGTTTCTGATGAGCGTACCGATATTGTGTTCTATACGCTTAGGCGCTTCCTAGAGCTAGCGTTGAATGCGAATCCTAACATCATCGAATTGCTCTACGTTCCGGATGACTGCGTTCGGCTCATGCGGCCATGTTTCGAGTTTTTGAGGTCTCAGCGCCATGCTTTCCTCACCAAATGTGCCTACGTCTCACACGTGAGATATGCTCAAGCACAAATCCGGAAAGCACGAGGGCAAAACAAATGGGTGAACAATCCTCAACCTGATCAGCCACCTAAGTCGCAGGATTTTTGCTGGTTCATTCCTCGCGAGAGTATCCACGGTAAAATGCCTCTCCGTCCGATAACACTTAATGAGGCTGGTGTGGACCTTTCAGAGTGCCGAGCTTCTTCACTAGAACATTCTCCGAATAGCTATCGCATTTATCACTACGGTCCAGGTGCCCGAGGCGTCTTCCGGGGCGATATACTCGTCTGCGAGTCTATCCCTATTGAAGATGAACACAGCAAATGCATCGGGCTCCTAATCTATAACCAAGGGGATTACGAAAGGGCCGTACGCGATTACAGTAATTACTGGACATGGAGACGGGAGCGCAACGACCAACGCTGGATTCGTCAAGAATGCGGTCAATTGGACTATGACGCCAAAAATATGATGCACATGTTCCGATTACTACTCTCTGCTCAGAGTATCCTGAAAGACGGTAAGCCGCTCGTCCGTGTAACGGGCGAGAATCTTGTTTTCCTGAAGGGTATTCTTGAGGGGAAATTCAGCTATGATGAATTATTGGCTCGTTCCGAGAAAGTGATTCATGAACTTGATAGGCTTTTAGCTACAACCTCTTTACCCGATAAACCAAACCAAGAGCTTGCAGAGCGAATTCTAATCGAAGTAACGGATGCGTGGACTCATGAGCATTGAAACAAAAATGGTTGAACGCTTGGGCGAAATTGAGCACGAGCACGACTGCCGCATACTATTCGCGGCTGAGTCTGGTAGCCGTGCATGGGGTTTCCCGTCATCCGACAGCGACTACGACGCACGCTTCATTTATACGCACTCGCTGGAATGGCACCTGCAAATCGGGAAGCGCAAAGATACCATCGAGAAAATGCTGCCAGATGACCTGGACGTCTCTGGTTGGGAACTGCTAAAAGCCCTTCAACTTTTTCATAGCTGCAACGTAGCGCTTTTTGAGTGGCTAGGCAGCCCCATAGTATACCTAAATGATGAGAACTTCACCAAGGCCTTGCGTGAGCTTATCCCCACATGTTTTAATGCTAAGAAGGCTATTCATCATTACTTGAGCCTTGCGCACAAGGTCTACGATTCTGAACTGACCAACATGCAGGAGATAAGGGTCAAAAAGCTGCTTTACTTACTTCGATCATTGCTCTGCTCGCAGTGGATTCTTAACTACCGCACTATGCCTCCCACCCAATTTCAAGAGGTCATAAAGGGGGACTTAGCTGAGGCTTCGGTAGTCGAGTGGATTTTTGAAATGGTCGAGCAGAAGCAGACTGTTACAGAGAAACATCTGGTGAAAGTGCCAGCGAACCACTGGAACTGGATTGGGAAAACCCTCAAGTACTGCGATGAGTCGGTGGAAGGAATCGCACCCCCTGCTGAGCCCGCACCACAGAGCCAACTAAACGCGCTTTTGCGAGAAACGATCCGGTATTAGGCAGCCTAAAGGAAGTGCCTGTGTAGCTCTCTGATCCTTACTTCCCCCCACCGCGCACGACGGGCTCTAGATATTTCCACACTAAGTCAGCCATAATCTTCTGCCCGTCGGCGGTGGGGTGGATGCCGTCGGATTGGTTGAGGGAGGGGATGCCGCCGACGCCTTCGAGGAGGAAGGGGATGAGGGAGGTGTTGTGTTTTTTGGAGAGGTCGGTGTAGATGGACTCGAAGGAGCGGGCGTAGGCTTCGCCGAGGTTTGGGGTGGCTCTCATGCCTGCGAGGATGATTTTGGCGTGGGGCTGTTTGGCGCGGATGGCGAGGATCATGTTTTCGAGGTTGGAGCGGATGGTGTCGAGATCGGTGCCGCGGAGCATATCGTTTGCGCCGAGTGCGATCACGATGGCGTCTGGCGGGCGGCGCAAAATCCAGTTGAGGCGGCGGAGGCCGCCTGAGGTGGTGTCTCCACTGACGCCTGCATTGACGACGGACCAGGGTAGGCCTGCGGCATGGAGCTTGGCCTGGATGAGGGCAGGGTAGGCTTCCTCTGAGGAGAGGCCGTAGCCAGCGGTGAGGCTATCGCCGAGAAAGACGATGGTGCGCGCGGGGGATTCGGCGCTGGCGAAAGCGGCGATGAAGAAAAATGTTACGAAAAATATGACGCGCATGGGATTCGGGTGCATAGTTGCTGCTGGCATTTGCTAGAGAAATCAATAAGCCGTCTTTAGCCATGAAAATCAACCGCGAGAGGCAATTGCCCTAACATATATGAAAATTACAGACAGCCAATCCCCCGTTTTGAGCGCGGAGAAAGTGAAAAAAATCTACAATAGCGGCGGCCATGAGCTCACGGTGCTGCACGAGGCGAGTTTTGAGATAGGGAAGGGCTCCACCGCCGCCATTCTTGGGCCGAGCGGCAGTGGAAAGACGACCCTGCTGGGCCTCTGCGCAGGGCTGGATGCGCCCAGCAGCGGGCGGGTGACGCTCTGCGGGCACGATCTGAGCGCGATGGATGAGGAGGAGCGCTCCGCGGTGCGCAATCGGCACGTGGGCTTTGTGTTCCAGAGCTTCCACTTGCTGCCCACGCTTACGGCGCTGGAGAATGTGATGGTGCCCATGGAGCTGCGGGGCAATGGCAGGAGCGCGGCCAAGCGGGCTCTGGAGCTGCTGGCAGAGGTGGGGCTGGCCGAGCGCGCCACGCACTACCCCGTGCAGCTTTCGGGTGGGGAGCAGCAGCGGGTGGCCCTCGCCCGTGCGTTTATAAACGAGCCCGATGTGCTCTTCGCGGATGAGCCTACGGGAAACCTCGACGGCGACAATCGGCACCATGTGGCGGATTTGCTTTTTCAGCTTAACGAGCAAAAGGGCACCACGCTGATCCTTGTGACGCATGATCTGGAGCTGGCGGCGCGGACACAGCGGGTGCTGCGGATCAAGGATGGCGCCGTGAGCGAGGAGGGCGCACGATGAGCGACGAACAACGCCCCCGCTCCGAGCACCCTGGCTGGGCATGGGTATTGCGGCTGGCCTGGCGCGATAGCCGTGGCCAGCGAAAGCTGCTCCTGCTTTTCGTGTTGGGCGTGGTGGTGGGGATTGCCGCGCTGACGGCCATCACCTCTTTC
>CAZHQD010000143.1:3690-5992 GCA_964533835.1 uncultured Puniceicoccaceae bacterium
ACGGGGCTCTTCGCGCCGAGGCTCTTTGTTTCCAAGCGGTTTATGGAGCCCACAGGGCTGGTGCAGAAAGGCAGCCTCTACCGCTACAAGGCTTACCTGAAATTTGAAGAGGGGCTGCCCGAGGCGGTAGCGCAAAGAGTGGCAGCCGAGGAAAAGGGCCTGCTGGCGACTGAGCGCGTGCGCTCCGACACCGTGGCTGAGCAAAAGCGCAGGCTCGGGCGTGCCATGGAAAACCTCACGAGCTTTTTGCAGCTCACAGGTTTTATCGCGCTGCTTCTCGGCGGGCTTGGCGTGGCAGGGGCAGTGCAGGTGTATCTGCGGCAAAAGATGGCGCAGGTGGCTGTGCTGCGGTGCCTGGGCTGCCCGCTGCGCGCGGCGTTTCAAGTGTATGCGCTACAGGCAGCCGCCGTGGGGCTGGCGGGAGCAGTGGGCGGGGCTACGCTCGGGCTGGGCCTTCAGTATTTGCTGCCCACGGTAGTCGCCCCGTTTCTACCTCTCGATGTCGAGCTATTTATTTCCTGGCGCGCGCTCTTTTTCAGCATGGGTTTTGGGTGGCTGGTGGCCACGCTGTTTGCTTTTTCCCCTTTGCTGGAGGTGCGCCGTGTGAGCCCGCTGCGGGCACTGCGCGCGGGATTTGATGAAGACACACGCGGGCGCGATCCGTGGCGCTATGCGCTCTGGGCCGTGATGCTGGCCCTGCTGCTAACCTTTTGCCTCACGCAGAGCCGCAAGTGGGAGCACGGGCTCTCCTTTGCGGGGGGGCTTATCGTGGCGCTTGCCGCGCTAGGCGGCGTGGCCTGGCTTTTGCGCTTTGGGCTAAAGCGGATTATGCGCCCCTCGTGGAGCTACCCACTGCGGCAAGGGTTTTCCAATCTCTACCGCCCGCAGAACCGCACCCTCTTCCTGCTCACCACGCTGGGGACGGGCGCCTTTCTGCTCTGCACGCTCTACCTTTCCAGAGAGCAGCTCCTGGGCGAATACCGCGACTCCGCCCTCGGCGGCCAGCCCAACCTGATCCTCTTCGACATACAGCCCGACCAGATAGACGGCGTGCGCGGCATTGTGGAGGGCATGGGCCTGCCCGTAGTAGAGACCGCTCCCATCGTAACGATGCGCGTGGATGCCATAAACGGCCAAAGCGTGGAGGCCATCCGCAACACTCCAGGTCACAAGGCCGAGCGCTGGGCGCTAAACCGTGAATACCGCAGCACCTACCGCAGCGAGCTGATTGCCTCAGAGACGCTCCTGCAGGGCGAGTTTGTGGGCCAGTGGGACGGCGTGGAGCCCGTCCCCGTGACGATTGAGGAAGGGCTGCTCGACGACCTGGGCGTGACTATCGGTGACCGCATAGACTGGAATGTGCAGGGCATCCCGATCGCCTCCGAGATCGTGGGCATCCGCAAGGTGGACTGGAACCGCGTGCGCACGAACTTCTTCTTCGTGTTCCCCGCAGGAGTGCTGGAAGAGGCTCCCCTGATCTACGCCCTCGTCTCCCGTGTGCCAGACCGCGGGGCCACCGCCAGCCTGCAAGCCAAGCTCACGCAAGGCTACTCCAACGTGGCCGCGATAGACCTCACCCTTGTGCTCGACACCCTCTCCGAGGTGTTGGACAAGGCGGCCTTCGTGATACAGTTTATGTCGGGCTTCACGCTGCTGGCAGGGGTGTTTGTGCTCACGGGAGCGATCTACACAAGCCGCTACCAGCGCGCCAAGGAGTGCGCCCTGCTCCGTGCAATGGGGGCAAGCGCCGGCACCGTGCAAGGCATCATCATGGCCGAATACGCTCTGCTAGGCCTGCTGGCAGGGCTTACGGGCGCACTGCTCTCGCTGGGCGCAGGCTGGGGGCTGGCCACCTTTGTCTTCGAGACCAATTTCCGCGTGCCCTACCTGATGCTCGCCACAGTAGCCGTAGGCGTGGCCGCCCTCACCGTGCTCACGGGCTGGTATCACTCCCGCGACCTCGTGCGCCAAAGCCCGCTGGCCGTGCTGCGCTCAGAAGTCTAAAGGCCACCATCACCCCCCTATAAAGCTTTTTTGGCCACCCCTTTGCGTTTGGCTTGCACAATTCAGAGCGCCTCTCTACTCTCTAAGTTTTAACAAACACGGGCCTGTAGCTCAACGGTTAGAGCAGAGGACTCATAATCCTTTGGTTCGGAGTTCAAATCTCCGCGGGCCCACCATCTTTACCCACTAGGGTATTGACAAATCTTCCGCGTTGCGGTTCACTCCCCTTTTTACACGGTGGTAGTAGCTCAGTTGGTTAGAGCATCGGATTGTGATTCCGAGGGTCGCGGGTTCAAGT
>CAZHQD010000144.1:0-5955 GCA_964533835.1 uncultured Puniceicoccaceae bacterium
CGCTCTTTGCCGCCTGGGGTGTTGCCGCTTTGGAGGAGGGGGAGCGGCTTGCCGTAGGCTTGGAGGGCAGAAACGATTTCGAGATTGAGGAGGTTGAGGAGGAGGCCACCTGTCATCGTGGAGGTGGGGCCTGTCTTGACGGGGCTGCCCTGGACGGCCATTGCGGCGTCTCCGCTAACGGAGCCGTTGTCCAGCACGTATTCCGCCACTTCGTGAAGGCGCAGGCCGCTGGGGTGCTCGCTCTTGTTTGTGTCCGAGACTGCCGCGCTGCATAAACCGACGACGCGGAGGCCCTTTTCCTTGGCAAATAGGGCCACGTCTATGGGGCTGGCGTTTTTGCCTGAATTGCTAATGACGAGAATCCACTCCCCTGCCCTCATGCCGTATTGGAAGAAGTAGCGTTCGGCAAGTTTGCGGCCGTAGCCCGGGACGTTTTCCGCGAGGCCGTTGGCGGGGTCGAGTATCTGGCTCACGGGCACGAGGCCCCCTGCCCTATGCACGAGCTCCTGCGCGATAATGGCGCTGTGACCGCTGCCAAAGGTGTGGAGCACGCCGCCAGTGTTTATGCTTGTGGCAATCTGACGGCCCACCTCGCTGAGGGTGGCGGCATTGGCCTGGCGCACACGCGCCAGCAAATTAATCACGTGCTCGTAGTAGGCATCGGCAAGGGAGGTCTCCATAAGAAACAGCTTAAGAAATACCGATTATACCTCGTAATCCACAATCGCGCGCTCACGCACTACCTGGCCAATGAAGTCGCGCACACGCACATGAGCGGGGTGATCTTGGTAGGTCTTCAAGTCTTCCTTAGTGCGGAATTCGGAATAGAGGCAGACATCCCAGGAAGCCGCGGAGTTGCTGAAGTCGTGCCCCGTCTCCAACGCGACAATCTCAGGAATCTGTGCAGGCAGCTCGTGCAGGCGATTTACAATCGCGGCGGCGTTTTCTGCTCCAGTGGCCCCGAGAGCCTCGGGCTTCATCTTCCAAAATACGATGTGCTTAATCATACTACCTCATCCCAACACCCTAGCCCGTCTCTATCAACCCAAAAGCGCACTCCGCCAACTGGCCAAAAAAACAAACGCCCGCGATTCGCGCTTGCAGCGACAACTGCCAAGGCCTAGTATTACCGCCTTTATTACTAAAAGGAGGGCTGGCTGAGTGGTCGATAGCGGCGGTCTTGAAAACCGTTAGGCTCGCAAGGGTCTCGGGGGTTCGAATCCCTCGCCCTCCGCCAATCAAAGGGGTTATTTTGTGAATTGAGTTCTCAGTCGGCTCAGCGTGAGGTTTTACCAGCGACACTCCAGCTAGTGAGTATAAATGCTGAAAGAGACTACCAACTAAAATGCGTGTACTTAAGGGCAAGAAATGCGCCCAGAATAACAGTTAAGCACGCGAGCCTTACTCTAGCTGGGAAAGCTACATAACATTCTTGTTAGGAATGCAGAAAAAGAGCTTTTAGGAATTGTGAAGCTATTGACACAAACCGCATACTTGGTGGAGCAGATCGGGATCGAACCGACGGCCTCCACGTTGCGAACGTGGCGCTCTACCAACTGAGCTACTGCCCCGCTAAACGTGAAAATATACAACAGCAGCGAATGCCAGTTCGTCAAATAAAAACACCCCACGACTTTCATCGTGAGGTGCTTTAGAAGTGAGCAGCGAGAGACTAGTAGCGGTAGTGGTCGCTCTTGAAGGGGCCTTTCGGATTGACGCCGATATACTCTGCCTGCTTGGGCGAGAGGATGGTGAGCTTGGCGCCGATCTTTTCGAGGTGGAGGCGGGCTACTTCTTCGTCAAGGTGCTTGGGGAGGATGTAGACGCCTGGGGTGTATTTCTCCACGTTTTTCCAGAGGTCTATCTGAGCAAGCACTTGATTGGTAAAGCTGTTTGACATCACGAAGCTGGGGTGGCCACTGGCACATCCGAGATTGACCAAACGGCCTTCGGCCAGGAGGTAGATCTGGCGGCCATCGGCAAAGGTGTAGCGATCCACGCCTTGCTTCACGGTTTCGCGGAGCACACCTTTGATGGCGTTGAGCTTATCCACTTGGATTTCATTGTCGAAGTGGCCGATGTTACAGACGATGGCTTGGTCCTTCATTTTTTGAAGGTGCTCAATCGTAATAATATCGGTGTTGCCTGTTGTGGTGACGTAGATATTTCCCCAGCCGAGAGTGTCTTCAATTGTGAGGACACGGTAACCTTCCATTGCGGCTTGGAGAGCGCAGATGGGGTCTATTTCGGTGACTACCACCTGGGCGCCTTGGCCGCGGAGGGCGGCGGCACAGCCTTTGCCCACATCGCCGTAGCCGCATACGACGGCGACTTTGCCCGCAATCATCACGTCGGTGGCACGCTTGATGCCGTCCACGAGGGACTCGCGGCAGCCGTAGAGATTGTCGAACTTAGACTTAGTGACGGAGTCGTTGACGTTAATGGCGGGGACCAGGAGTTTGCCCGCTTCCTGCATCTTGTAGAGGCGGTGAACGCCTGTGGTGGTTTCTTCGGATACGCCTTTCCACTCTTTGACTACGTTGTGCCAGCGGATGGGGTCGGCTTGGAAGATTTCACGCAGTTTGTCCTTGATGCACTTTTCGTCAGCGCTGGTGCTTGGGGAATCTATCCACTTATCGCCGTTTTCGAGATCGTAGCCCTTGTGGATCATCAGGGTAGCATCGCCACCATCGTCCACAATGAGTTGGGGGCCTTTGCCATCGGGCCAGAAGAGGGCCATCTCTGTGCACCACCAGTATTCTTCGAGAGTCTCTCCCTTCCAAGCGAAGACGGGCACACCCGCTGCGGCAATGGCGGCGGCGGCATCGTCTTGCGTAGAGAAAATATTGCATGAGCACCAGCGGACATCTGCGCCGAGAGCAACGAGCGTCTCAATGAGGACGGCGGTCTGCGTAGTCATGTGCAGAGAGCCCATGATACGGACGCCGGCCAGTGGCTTATCCTTGGCGTATTTCTCGCGAACGGACATGAGGCCGGGCATTTCCTTCTCGGCAATCTCAATCCGCATACGGCCTTGGCGAGCCAGGCCTATATCGCGCACTTTGTAGTCTGTAGTGGTTTCTGTTGCTGTGGACATAAATGAAGATGAAATGGTTACATTATTGAGAGAGATCAGGATGGATTGCTTGTTGCCAGTGTTCCCCAACTACATGGCTGCCATACTCAGGGCCATACTATGGATGAGGTTTCAGAAAGGATACAAGAGGCCATAGCACTGTGTGTAAGAGGACTTAAACGAGGAAGCGCCTATGACTGAGTTTCTTGGATTCCAGCGGCTTACTGTAGAAGTATGAGCAGCCACTTGCCAGCATGCACAGGCAAGGAGCTTTTGAAGATTTTGGCCAAGCACGGTTTTCAAGTAACTCGCTCCCGTGGAAGTCACCACATTTTGAAGCATCCAGATGGGCGCTCTACGGTTGTGCCGATTCATTCGGGAGAAGTTTCTTGGACGTGGGTTGATGGCAAAAATTTTGCGCGATACGGACCTAACCTCCGACGATCTTAGGTAAGTTACACCGCTTTCTTCAGCGCTTCCACCTTGTCGGTCTTTTCCCAGGGCAAGTCTGCCTTGCCAAAATGGCCGTAGTTGGTGGTGGAGCGGTAGAGCGGACGGAGCAGATTGAGCTGCTGCACGATAGCGGCGGGCTTAAAGGAGAATACTTCGCGGACGGCCTTCACGATTTTCTCGTCGGCCACCTTGTTGGTGCCGAACGTTTCCACGTGAATACTTGTAGGCTCGGGATAGCCGATTGCGTAGGCTACTTGCAGCTCTACTTTGGAGGCGAGGCCAGCGGCCACGATATTCTTGGCCACCCAGCGGCACATGTAGGCGGCAGAGCGGTCTACCTTTGAAGGGTCTTTGCCAGAGAAGGCGCCCCCGCCGTGGCGGCTGTAGCCCCCGTAGGTATCTACGATAATCTTGCGCCCTGTGAGGCCTGCGTCTCCCTGAGGGCCGCCAATAATAAAGGTGCCCGTGGGATTGATGAGATACTTGGTGCTAGCGGAAAGAAGCTCAGCAGGAATGGACTTCTTGATGACTTCCTCTATGCAAAATTCTTTGATGGTGGCGTGCTTTGCACTGGCTGCGTGCTGGGTAGAGATAACCACATTTTCGATGGCCACAGGCTTGCCATCCACATAGCGCACGGCGACTTGGCTCTTGCAGTCGGGGCGAAGCCAGGTGGCCTGTTTGGTGGTCTTGCGAATATCGGCCAGCTTGCGATTGAGGCGATGGGCAAACATTACTGGAGCGGGCATGAGCTCAGGAGTCTCATCGCAGGCAAATCCAAACATGATCCCCTGGTCCCCGGCACCTTGCTCAGCGGTTTCCTTGCCTTCGGCGGCGCGAGCGTCCACACCTTGGGCGATATCGGGCGACTGGCGGGTGAGATAGTTGTTTATAAACACAGAGTCGGCGTGAAACACGTCGTCGTCGTTTGTGTAGCCGATCTCGCGAATGGCACCGCGCACGATGTCGCCATAGTTGAGCTGTGCGGAAGTGGTAATCTCTCCGGCGACGGTCACGATGTTGCTCTTTACGAGCGTTTCGCATGCCACGCGGCTGGCAGGATCCTGCGCAAAGCAGGCATCCAGCACGCTATCGGAGATAAAATCGGCCACCTTGTCGGGATGGCCTTCGCCCACGGATTCAGAGGAAAAGATGAAGGAATTTGCCATAACTGGAGGATAAGTTTGCACGCATGAGCGCATCCTTCAAGGCAAATATCAACGTATCTTGATTATTTGATACGTTGCGGGAAAAGGCCATCCATCACTCCAACGAGAAACTAAGAATGATTGGCATGTGCTTTCATTGACTTTTTTCCGTTTGCACTGTTTCTTTAGGCTCCTATGAACTGCAAAAAACTACTATCCACACTGTTTGCCTGTTGCTTGCTGTCTGTACAAATGCTGTGCGCAGACACAGTAGAGATCATAGATGGCTCGAAACTGGTAGGAAAAATCACTGAAGCCAGCGGCGATAAGCTAAAGCTAGAAACGGCATTCGCCGGTGTCATCGAAATACCGATGGATAAGGTTGCTGGATTTACCACCGACGCCCCAGTATTTGTGCGCTTGGAAAGCGGTACAACAATGCTCGGAACCGTGACGAGCGACGGGCGTGGGAACTTGCAGGTATCGGGTAGTGACGGCAGCCTAACTACCACCACAAGCAAAGTCACTGCCACCTGGCCAACAAACGCCAAGGACCCCGTAGTGGCCGCAAAAGAGGCCGAAGTAGCCGCTCTCCAACGCAAATGGAAATATGAAGCCAATGTGGACATAAACGGCAAGGACGGGAATACCCAAAGCCAAAACATTGGCGTAGGTTTCCGAGCCACATTGGAAAGCCCACAAGATGTGCTCAAGGTTTACACCACTTACCAGCGAAATGAAACCAATAGTATCAAGAGCGCTGACGAGATAAAAGGCGGTGTAGAATACAGCAGCTTTTTCTACAACGACCTCGGTTGGTATGTGCGCACTGAGCTTGAGTCTGACCAGTTTGAAAACATAGACCTCCGCTCCACGAGCGCGCTCGGTCTAACCTACCGCTTCCTGAATTCTGATCGTTGGAAACTAGTGGGCCGTTCCGGTGTAAGCTACCGCTATGAAAGCTACGACCTAGTAGTCCCCCCAGCGCCCACCAGCAATGACTCTATGGGCTTGGACTTTGGCCTAAACAGCAATTACAAATTTGCCGAGTTTGCCCGCTTGGTAACCGACCTAACCTATACGCCAAGTTTCGACGATTTTGGTGACTACCGCTTCGTACACGACAGCGGCTTAGAAATGCCCCTCAAGGTTGGCCAGTGGGTTCTCCGCCTAGGAGTGAACAACAGCTACAACAGCAACCCCACAGGCACCATCGAAGAACTTGACACCACCTACTACACAAGGCTGATTCTGCGCTGGGAGTAACGAATTTTATTG
>CAZHQD010000145.1:0-3587 GCA_964533835.1 uncultured Puniceicoccaceae bacterium
CGAGCCCCACCACAAAAAACGGCACAAGCCCCAAAAGCCCCAACTGGCTGCTTCCCGTTGCTATAGCTATCGCGCCCACCACCAGCGGCCCCAATAGAGAGGCTGCCTTGCCGATCATATTGTAAAGACCGAAGTAGGTCGCCTCGCTCCCCGCTGGTATCATCCCTGCAAAGTAGGAACGGCTCACCGATTGCAGTCCTCCCTGAAACATCCCGATAAGCAGGGCCAGCACATAGATCGGCCCCATCCCCATTGAACTTTCTCCCCCTGCGGGCATAAGCCCTCCATAAAGAGTGATTCCAAGATAGGCTGCCACGCCAATCATCAAAAGCCGTCGCGCTCCATACCGATTGGCCAGCCAGCCAAACCCAAGTGCAAACGGCACCCCCACTACCTGCACAAGAATGATGGCCTTCATCAAGTCGCCCGTTGTGTAACCGAGAT
Organism: uncultured Puniceicoccaceae bacterium; assembly: GCA_964533835.1. Taxonomy (GTDB): domain Bacteria; phylum Verrucomicrobiota; class Verrucomicrobiia; order Opitutales; family Oceanipulchritudinaceae; genus CAZHQD01. Next base: position 445 of record CAZHQD010000145.1, read on the forward strand.
CGGCCCCTATTTTGGCCGCCATCTTTATGATGGTATTTACCCCGTCATTGTAGAAAAAAAAGGCCACCAGAAAGAGCATTGCCTCTCGCCTTTTGAGTAATGCCTTTAGATTCCCAAGCGTCTCCCGAATTACCCCATCACCCATTGCTTGGGCGGCATCGCTATTGCGCACCCTAAGCCACAGAGGCAGCGTAAATGCCAGCCACCACGCGCCTACCGCCACAAATACCCACCTCACCGCCTCACTCTTGCTCGTTAGCCCTACGCTTTCCCACTTCTCGATAAATACCAGCGCCCCTATCATCAGCAGCACACTCCCAAAGTAGCCCACGGAAAATCCAAGGGCAGACACCGTGTGCCGATTCTTCTCCGTGGATACGTTGGGTAGCAGCGAGTCGTAGTAAATATTCGCCGCCGAAAAGCAAAAAGTCCCCACAAAATACCCACCCAGCGCCCAGAGCCATTGCCCCTCCCCTACTAAGGCAATCCCCATCGTGGCCAGCGCCCCAACCGTTGCAAACATAGCGAGCCACCGCTTCTGGTTGCCCCCCCTGTCAGCGAATCTCCCCAAAAACGGTGCCACTGCCGCAGTCAAAAAGCCTGCCGCCGCTGCCGCGTAGCCGATATACGCCGTGCTCCTTGCCGCTTCCATTTCGCCCGCATGGTAGCTCCCAAAAAACACTGGAAAAAGCGCCGTCACCACCAGCAACACAAAAGCTGAGTTCCCGCAGTCATACAGCGCCCATGCCACGGCAGGCCCCCACTTATATCCCCCACTGCGTGCTACTTCGCTCTCTTTTTTCATGCTATCCCATTAACCCCTCTCCTTTTTCTCTGCGACATCTTTTCCTCTATACATTATTGAAATGATACCGATAGTTAGCTTTAATCTTTTGTAATCTACCCTCTTGTCTTGAGGGTGGGGCGTCCGTCCCGCTTGCCCAGCACAAATCAAATAATCTTAAATTCCCTTCAAAAACTAACGCATTTTTAACCTTCAACCTACACCTCCCTCATCCCCCTGCCTTCACTTCTTCATTTTTCATTCTTCATTTTGTCTTACTTTATAATTTATAATTTTGAATTTATAATTTCATAAACTTCTTCATTCATCATTCTGCCTTTTCCTTCTTCCTTCTGCCTTTTCCATGTCTTCCCGCCCCGACTCCTTCCGTGTAATCGTTGCAGAAGATGATCCCGTCTTGCGGGAAACTCTCAAGATCGCCCTTGAGCGCTCTGGTCTCGCTTGCGATACCGTCTCCGATGGCGTTCAGGCACTTGATCTCTTTTCCCGCTCACCCTCGGATGCCGTTCTCCTTGACGCCATCATGCCAAATCAGGATGGCATTATCACGTGTAAGCTTCTCCGCCACCTCCCAGGGGGAGAGCACATCCCCATCATCATCCTCACAGGTATCGAGCAAAATACGATCATCCACCAAGCCTTTGAGGCTGGCGCTACAGACTTCCTCCGCAAGCCCGTGGCTCTGGCAGGTCTCGCTCAGCGCCTCCGTCGCCTCATTATTGCGGGCCGCAATTCCGACACCCTTCGCCAGGCCCAAGCCATCGTCGCGGGCATGACGGATATGGCCTTTTGGCTAAACGACGACTCCCTCATCACCTTTGCCAATCGCGCCGCCCTCCTCCGCATTGCTCATGAAGAAGCCGACCTTACGGGCCAGTGCCTATGGGACCTCCTCAAGCCTGCCTCGGCAGAAACCATCCGCGGCAGCCTCCGCCACATCCCGCTCGACGCAGCCAACCAATTTGAAATGCCCATGACAGATCCCCATGGGAAATCCTTTCTTTGCCAAATCATCGTCACCGCCCAGCGCATAAACAACCAGCGCTGCTACTGCGTTCTCCTGCGTGATATTACCGTCCAGAAACAAGCCGAAGAAGACCGCCTCCGCAATGATCGCCTCCGCACCCTTGGCGTCATCGCTGGTGGTGTCGCCCACGATTTCAACAATATCCTAACGGCTATAAACAACGCCCACGAGATAGTCCTCCTTGAGTTGCCTCCCGTTGCGCCCGCTGCCCTCGTAATCCGAGAAACCCGCCCCGCCCTGGAGCAAGCCAAAGGCCTCGCGCGCCAGCTCCTCACTTTCGCCAAAGGGGGCGCCCCTGTCAAAAGAGCTCTCGATCTCGCTCAACTCGTGCGTGATACCGCCTCCTTTTCCCTTCGCGGTACCCGCACTACTCCCGAGTTCTTCTTCGCCGAAAATCTCTGGCCCGCCGAAGTTGATCCAGGGCAAGTCGGCCAAGTCATTACCAACCTCGTCCTCAATGCCTCCCAAGCCATGAATGGAGAAGGCAAAATCCACATCCACCTTTCCAACAAAACCATTGCTGCCCCTCCCACCACCAACCTCTCCCCGGGAAACTACCTCGAACTTATCATCCAGGATTTCGGCCCGGGTATCTCTCAGGAAACCCTCGAACACGTCTTCGATCCCTACTTCACCACCAAATCCTCAGGCAGCGGCCTCGGCCTTACTACTGCCCTCTCCATAGTTCGCCGCCACAGTGGCGATATCCGCATCGAATCCGCTCTCGGCTCTGGCACCAAAGTCATCTGCTACCTCCCGGGCAACGAGCATGCCCGTATCACTCCAGATACCCCGCCCCCTTTTCCTTCCAAATCCCGCAAGCGTATCCTCATCCTCGAAGACCAGGACATCATCGCCCGTTCCCTCACCCTCCTCCTCGACCGCCTCGGCTACCGCCCTCATGTCACTATTGACGGCACAGATACCATCAATGCCTTTGCCGATGCCAAGGCGGAAGATGACCCCTTCGACGCTCTCATCCTGGACCTTACTGTCCCCAGTGGTGTTGGCGGCCTCGAAGTCCTCCGCCGTCTCCACTCCCAAGGGGAAAAGCTCCGCGCCATAGTCTCCAGTGGCTATTCTGACGACCCTGCCCTCGCTAATCCCGCAGACTACGGCTTCATGGCCGTCCTGCCCAAGCCTTTCTCGCTCGACCAGCTCGCCCACGCCCTCACTACCGTCCTCGAAAAAGACCCCGTCTAGCCCTTTTCTTCTGCGTTGCCCCGTTCGCCGTTTCTGCGCTACTACTAGGCGCTTCCAATGAATACTGGCGACTACGCAAACCGCTTTGGCGGCTTTACCCGTCTCATC
>CAZHQD010000145.1:3687-5883 GCA_964533835.1 uncultured Puniceicoccaceae bacterium
CGCGCCCTTGGTTGCGATGGTGGCTTAGGATCAGCAGTCTTTGTCACCGCAACCTTTGGCATGGCTGCCGCCGCCGAAGTCATCAAACGCCTCACAAATGATCGAATAAAAGCACCAAACTCTTTAAATTCGTAGTCCAGACTTCAGCACTGTCTTTGCGTTGCCTTCTGCCTCCCGCCTGCTCTGTCTCTACTTCTTTATTCTTACTTTTTGAGTGCCGCAAACGCACTCAACACATCCTCCGTTTGCGTCCGTGGCTTTGCGGCTAAATCCCGCCAGACAATCTTGCCACCCACCACGAGGTAAGCCTGTCGTTTCGCGAACCCCGCCATACTTGGCACATCGAATGCCTTCACTACTACGCCTTCTTTGTCAGCGAGCAAGGTGAACGGCAGTTGGTATTCCTTTTGAAATGCGGCTTGATCCTTTACGGAATCCATAGAGACCCCAACTACGGTGATCCCTGCCTTCTGCAACCCCTCGAAGTTATCCCGTAAATTGCAAGCCTGTGCCGTGCATCCTGGCGTATCTGCCTTTGGGTAAAAATACACAAGGACGGGTCCCTTATCGTAAAGTGCGCCCAAATCTACTTTGGCTCCTGTATGGTCAGGTGCGGACACCCGAGGCGCATCAGCGCCCACTTCGATCTCGGCCTTCCCAAGAAATGGCAATGTCATAATCGCTAGAATTAAGGATAGTTTAAAAAGGTTTTTCATACCCCAAAAACATACCCCCCTTTCCACCTTCCGCAAGCCCCCACCCTTATTTTACTTTTCCTCTGCGTCCCTCCGTGTCTCCGTGGTGAGCCCTGCCATCAATTCTGCCTTCTTCATTTCTTAAACGACCACAGCGGGTTTTCCCGAGCCGTGTCCACCAGTTTCTGCGTGGTGCGATCCAGTCGGGAAGCAAGTGTCTTAATTACTCGGGCGGCAATTTCTGGCCGTTCCCTTACCAGCTCGTCAACACCGCCTGGCACCTCCACGTGGATCAGCTTGCTCTTATTCTTCGCCTTCACTGTGCAAGTGCGTGGCTTTCCCAAAATATCGCCCATTTCGCCAAATATCGTCCCTGGATACATGAGCACGGCTAGCAGCACATCGTCCTTGTAGACTTCAAGCGTGCCCTGTTGCAGGATGTAGAAGCCGTTGCCTTGCTCCCCCTGCTGTATGATGGTTTTACCCACGTCAACTTCGATTACAGATTCCATAACGTATAACTAATGTGGCAGATTTTTCGGAAATAATCCAGTTTTTGATAAGTAATTTCACTTATTTACGCAATCTTAGCGATGCGCACAGCTTTTTTACACATAAATATTGTCAATCAAGCGCACCTCATCACACCAGCACGCAAGCGCAACAAGGGTCTGCCCTGGCTTGATTTCCCTCAGTGGCTCCATCGTATCCTTGTCCACAATCGAGACATAGATGAGGCGTAGCCTGCGGAACTGAATCAAATGATGCGTTATAGATGCCGCCACCCTATCCACATTCCGTATCCCGTTCTCTACCATATTTTTGCCGATCATCAGCGCCGCGTATATCTGCGTGGCATCCTTCCGCTGAAACTCCTTCAGGTATGCATTTCGAGAGCTCATTGCCAGGCCATCGGCCTCGCGCACAGTTGGCGCCGTCACGATTTCCACTGGAAAGTGCAAATCCCGCACCATCTTCCTTATAATCGCACACTGCTGGGCATCCTTTTGCCCGAATACTGCCAGATCGGGCCTCACAATATTGAAGAGCATGGCCACTATGGTAGCCACCCCTCTGAAATGGTGCGGCCTGGATATCCCGCACATCCCGCTGCTGTAGCGGTCTTCCGTTACCCACGTGGAGTAGTCGGGCGGGTAGATTTCCGTTGCCTTAGGCACAAATAGGTAGTCCGCGCCTCTTGCCTCACACTGTGCGCGATCCCGCTCCATATCCCGCGGGTATTTGCTCAAATCCTCATTCGGGCCAAACTGGGTCGGGTTTATAAATAGCGAAACCACAACCACATCCGCTTGCTCCTTAGCCTTGTCAATCAGGCTCAGGTGCCCCTCATGAAGGTAGCCCATCGTAGGCACAAAGCCTATGAGCTTGCCCTGTGTGCGCAAACTCATGCTCGTGGACTGCATGTCATTTATGGATTCGATCAATTGCATGATTCTTTAAACATTCGTATCTACCACGCCGTTCCGTTTATTCCAAGCCT
>CAZHQD010000146.1:0-5827 GCA_964533835.1 uncultured Puniceicoccaceae bacterium
ATCGCAGGTAATCTCGGTGTCAGCTTGTTTGAGTTTTACTCGATCATCGCCGACGTGCAGGAAGCCCTCCGCGTCCACATAGACATCGTTCTCTTCTTCCCAGTGAAAGGAATTGGCGCCGTTTTTTACCGTTACGGCGGCGTTTAGAATCCCTGCCATAAGCAGGAAAGCGACGGTTAGCAATAAGCGCATAGTGTTGTTAGTATTTCGTTAGTGGATGGATTCGTCAATCCTATCGTTATTAATGAAAACCAAATAATAACGGAAGTTTCACGAACTGCCAAAAAATACCATCAACACTACCCCTCACAGCACGCTTGCGATGCACTTGCAGAGGTGACTCATATTGGTGGGCGTCATGCCTGCGACATTGATACGACCACTGCCCACGATATAGATGGCGTACTCATCCCGCAATCGAGCTACCTGTTCTTTGGTTAGCCCCGAGAAGGAAAACATGCCACGCTGGTCACGAATGAAGCTAAAGTCGCGGTTAACTCCGAGGGACTTGAGTGTATCGACAAAGAGCATACGCATACCATTGATGCGCTCACGCATAGCGGCCAGCTCGCTTTCCCATTCGGCGCGCAGGTTTGCATCGCTAAGGATTGCGCTGACAACTGCGCCGCCGTGACTGGCCGGATTGGAATAGTTGGCGCGGATGGCTCCCTTTACCTGGCTGAGGACGCACTGGGCCTGCTTGGAGTCCTTGTTTACTATGGTCAGCGCACCTACACGCTCATTGTAGAGTCCAAAGTTTTTGGAGAAAGAGCTGCAAATTACGATTTCCTGAGGGTTGGAACCAAATGCCTCAAGGCATGCGGCATCTTCGCGCAGACCACTGCCAAAGCCTTGATAGGCAAAGTCGATTATGGGCAGCAGATTACGGGCCTTGGTGATCTCGGCGATCTCTTGCCACTGGGCGGGAGCGGGGTCAGCCCCACTGGGGTTGTGACAGCAGCCATGCAAAACAACAGCATCGCCCTCGGGCAACGATTTAAGGGCTGAAATAAAACCTGCGTAGTCCAGGCCGTTTTTTGCGCCATCGAAATACTGATAGCTGCCGGTGGCCAGTCCTGCTGCTTGAAAAATCTGTGGGTGATTAGGCCAAGTAGGGTCGGAAAGCCAGACTTTGCTAACGACCTTTGTTTTTGCGAGGAAATCCGCTGTTACACGAAGGGCACCCGTGCCTCCTGGGGTGTGGGCGGTGGCACAGCGATTCTCTTCTAGAATCGCGCTGCCTTCACCGAAGAGAAGGCCTGCCACCAGCTTGCCATAAACGGCGGCGCCTTCGATGGGGAGGTAGTTCTTTGTTTTCTCGTTACTGAGGAGCATCGCCTCAGCTTTCTTTACCGAATTCAGCACAGGGGTGGCACCATTGGTGTCTTTGTAGATACCAACGCCGAGATTGATTTTGCCCGTGCGGGTATCCTTGGCAAATGCCTCATTAAGTCCCAAAATGGGGTCTGCGGGTGCGAGTTCGATGCTTGCGAAGTGGGCCATTGTTGTATTCGATAAAATGTCTACTCTGGTAGAGCAAGGGCTCGCTTGCGAGGCGAAAAATCACTGACTAAATGCTGTATTTCTACGAATTTTGCCAAACACCGTAGCATTTGGAATAATACCCCATAATCCATGTGCTTCCGAGAATAAGTGTAGATTCCTCATGGCGAGACTGCCTGCTACTACATGGTGTTTGCTATCAAGGTGAACTTAGAGTACTAAAAAAAGGCTTTATTGCTTAGCTAGCCTGAATTTTCTATGCAGGAAAACTGTTAAATTCTCTCCCATGCTTTCCCGCCGCTGCATAGATGAAATACGACTCCGCGCAAATATCGTGGATGTCTGTGCGCGTGTGGTGCATTTGAAGCAGAAGGGGCGCAAGTGGCTTGGGCTGAGCCCTTTCAAGGCAGAGAAGACGCCGTCGTTTAATGTGGATGCGGAGAAGGGTTTCTTTTACTGCTTCTCAACTCAGACGGGGGGGGATGTTTTTAAGTTTGTACAGCTTACGGAGAACCTCACGTTTATGGAGGCGGCAGAGCAGCTTGCGCAGCGATTTGGGGTGGCGCTGGAGTTTGAGGACGGGAAGGGGCCTACGACTGAGGAGCGTTCGCTAAAGAAGCAGCTTCTGGAATTGCACGATTATGCGGCGGACTATTTTCACCGCGCCTTTTTGAAAAATGATGAGGCGGGCAAGGGGATTCGGGCATACTGGCTGGAGCAGCGGCATTTTCATATAGATGTGGCAATTGCCCATAAGGTAGGCTTTGCGCCAGCCGATGGGGGTGGGCTGGGGGAGCACCTGCGCAAGAAGGGATTCACTATGGAGGCGCTTAAGCAGAGCGGCCTTTTCTATGAAAATGCGGAAAGCCCCATCGGTGATGCCCGCAAGCTGCGTCCACGGTTTAAGGGACGCCTGATGATTCCGATTCGCGATATGCAGGGGCAGGTAATTGCCTTTACGGCGAGAGTCACCCCGCAGACCCCGAAAGACGATATAACGTATGAAGCTAAATACGTTAATTCGCCTGAGACTGTCCTTTTCAAGAAAGATCATGTGGTTTTTAACCTTCATCTTGCCAAGGATGCCGCGAAGAAAGTGGGCAGTTTTGTGATTGTAGAGGGGCAACTTGATTGCATCCGCTGCCATAGTGAAGGCGTAACCCATGCGGTGGCGTTGCAGGGATCGGCCAGCTCAGAGTACCACATGATCGCGCTGAAGCGGTTTGTGGACAAGCTGGATGTCCTACTGGATGGGGATTTGGCGGGGCAAAAGGCAGCTTTGCGCCTGCTGCCACTAGCGCTTCAGGCAGGGCTGGAGCCACGCTTTTTGCCGCTGCCTGACAAAGTGGACCCAGATTTGCTATTCAGTGATCAGGGGAGTGCCGCATTTGAGAAACTGGTAGCTACCGCGCAAAGCCCAGTGGCCTTTTTGGTAAAGAGCTACCTTCCAGACCCTACTAAAGCCTCTGCCGTGGATCGCTCAAAAGCAGTGAGCTCCATTCTTGAGATGCTTTCAAATTTAGAGAGCGGGAGGGATTTACAGCTCTATTTTCAAGAAGCAATGCAGCGGCTACTCGTAGCTCCCTTTCAGATACGTGAATATGAGGCGGCATTCGCCCAAATGCTTTCAGATAAAAACCGCCGAACGCGTCGGATTTCGCCATCAGGAGAGGGGGTTAGTGGAGCAAAGCAAGAAGGGGATACACCTACTGTTTCCGAGCAGGGACAAAGGTTGACAAACGCCGAGGGTGATCTATTATTTATTCTTTTGCACCATTTGGAAGTTGGCCAGCAGATAGCCCATCATGTGAGTGAGGATTGGATCGATCCCACATCTACCGATGGTTCCCTATTGGCCCGCATCCTTGCAGCATTTCGATTTGATATGTGGGACGGCGTTCAGCCCTTCATGGATGAGCTGGAAACAGACGCCGAGCGAAGCCGTTGTTGCGCTTTGCTCGCCGAGGACTGCGTATGCGAAAATCTCGCGCAAGCCTTGGCTGAGTGCCTACGCAAGCTTTGGCTCAAATACTTACAGCGTGAAATAGCCAAGGCCGATACCGTCGCAGCCAATGCCGTCCTAGGGTCTGTGCCCTATCGTCAATCAAAACAGCGTAAGGCGGAGCTCCAGCGCTTACGGCTCGCACCACCTGATTTTTCCAACCTGCTGGTTCCTGCCCACTAAACCCTCAGTGCCATAGAGACCTTAGATATGTCCAAATCCACGAATACGCGAAAGCCCGCATCCGCATCCCGCCCTGCCAAAGCCAAGGCGGCTCCTACGGCTAAGCCTGCCACGCCAAAAAAGGTTGCTGCCAAAGTTCCCACGAAGGCTCCTGTGAAGGCTGCTGCACCCGAGAAGGCTCCCGCTAAAGCGCCGAAACACGCCGCTCCTGAGTCAAAAAAGAAACCTTCTACTAAGACGGTAACTAAGGATGTGCCAACCGAGGAAGTGGAATACACACTAGAGCCCGTAGCTCATACACGCAGCGTTGACGATATGCCCACGACTGAGGACGATTTGCTAGAGGCAGATCGCGCAGCGCTTGAGGCTGAAGAAGCAAGGGCTGCACTCGAAGATGAAGCCGCAGCAACTCTGGCAAGCCGCAAGGGCGGGAAGCGCTCCAGCGCTGCCAAGGTGCAGATCAACGAAAAGATACGTGGTCTCATTCGTTTGGCCAAGGAACAAGGCTATCTTACATACAAAGATATCAATCGCGCCCTTCCTGAAACAGTTTCGGGCCAGGACGAGATCGAAAACGTCATCTCTATTTTAGAAAATCTAGAAATCGACATCATCGATAACGAGGATGTTGATCTCTATAAGCAGCGCTTGGAAGAGCACGCTGAAGTAGAGCTAAAGAACGCTCAAACCGACATTTTGGATGACCCAGTGCGCATGTATCTGCGCCAGATGGGGCAGGTGCCTCTGCTAACAAGAGAGCAGGAGGTGGAAATTTCCAAGCGGATTGAAACCGCAGAGCAGAAAGCTTTCGGCGCACTCTTGGAGGTATCGTTTGCTAATCGATTCCAGATTGATCTTGCCGAGAAGCTACTTAACAGGGATGAGCGTTTTGATCGTGTGGTGCTGGATAAAAAAATCGATTCACGCGAAAACTACTTCAAATCCCTCCCCGAGCTAATTGAGCAGGCAAAAGGGTTGCAGGACAAAATTGATGCTGCGTGGGAGCAAGAGCAGGCTGCAGCGGGGGACGAAGCAGCCATCAAAAAGGCACGCGCCAAGATTGCCAAGGCTGAGGCCGAGCTGCGCCCGATTTTCAAGAAGTTCTGCTTTAAGCTTAAAGTCTTCGAAGAATATCTTGAGACCCTTGATCCCCTGGTACGCGAGGTGTCTGATCTAGTGGAATCGCTCGATCTTGCCGAGAAGGCCCGCACTCGTCGCGCCCGTGCCATAGACACAGACAAAGTCAAGGTTCGGCTCGAAGAGATTGGCAAACAAGTCCGTCTGGATGCCCACCAGTTTATCAATGTTGTGCGCGAAGTACGCAAATCTATGCGTGCTGCTCATCGAGCCAAAACAGAAATGGTAGAGGCAAATCTCCGCCTGGTGATCTCCATAGCCAAGAAATACACCAATCGCGGGCTTTCCTTCCTGGACCTCATTCAAGAGGGTAACATGGGGTTGATGAAGGCGGTAGAAAAATTTGAATATCGCCGCGGCTACAAGTTCTCCACTTATGCCACCTGGTGGATAAGGCAGGCAATTACGCGCTCTATCGCCGACCAAGCCCGCACAATCCGCATTCCCGTGCACATGATTGAGACCTTAAACAAGGTCATGCAGGTGCAGAAGCAGCTACTCCAAGAGCTAGGTCACGAGCCTACAGCGGAAGAGGTTGCCGAGGAAATGCAGCTTCCGGTGGATCGTGTGCAGCAGATAATGAAGATGGCACAGCAGCCTATTTCGTTACAAAGCCCCGTAGGCGACTCCGATGATACCAACTTCGGTGACTTTATCGAGGATAAGGCCGCAGAGAATCCCTACGACATGACTGCTTTCGCGCTGCTTCGTGAAAAGATCATGGACGTACTCGACTCTTTGACGGATCGAGAACGGCGCGTGCTCTCCCTGCGATTTGGTCTTGTGGACGGGTATAGCCGAACACTTGAGGAAGTAGGACGCCAGTTCAATGTAACCCGCGAGCGCATTCGCCAGATTGAGGCCAAGGCCCTCCGCAAGATGCGCCACCCCACGAGAATCCGCCAGCTCCATGGTTTCTTCGAGCCTGATCACGGCCCGAAATACGATGGGCCACAGCGCTAGCTCCTAAGCCGCTAGGAAAAATCTGCTTGAGGAAGGGGG
>CAZHQD010000147.1:0-5740 GCA_964533835.1 uncultured Puniceicoccaceae bacterium
GCTGTAGAAACGCTGCCCTACCATGCCACGGGCCTCAGCAAGTATGGCGATTTAGAAAGGGTGGCGCCCGCGTTTTTTGCATGGAAAGAAGATGCCGCAATACCACGTTAGTTCCGGCGCAGTATTAGCCTGTAAAACAGTGGTTGATTGCTGGCATCCCCAGCTTCGATAGTAGTGACTCCTGTGGTGTTGGTTATTGTTTGCAGGGGGTTCCATTCCATGAGGTCGAGTGATTGCTCGATTGCATAAATATAGCCTTCTTGAGTAGGCACCTCAATCTTCAGTGCGGAGCCTTCTGTTTTGAGCGTGAGGGAGGGCGGTGCGGCTGTCTCAATGGTGAATGCCTCACCCGCTGTCTCGCCCGATAGATTCTGCGCCACAATACGGTAGCGGTAAGATGTACCAGGCATTAGATTCCTATCCGTAAAGCTCAATGAATCGGGAGCAAGACTGGCCACACGAACAAAGACGCCGCTGTCCGTTGCGCGCTCCAAATGGTAGGCCAGGGCTCCAGTGCTTGCAGCCCAGCTTAGGGGGTATTCCGTCTGTGGATCAGCGCCAGTGCCGTTAGAGGGAGTGGCAGGAGTATTGGGCAAAGGAGAGCCAGCCGCCGGACCGCGCAAGCTCTCGGCAGGCCCTATGGCCGAGCCGCTTGGAGCATTTGCCCCACTGCGCACAACCGCAATTCTGTCTATGCGCTGGCCGTCCTCACGCTTGCGCAGGTGCAGCGTGTGTGTGCCGGCTTCCAGTGTGCCAAGATTCACTTGAGACGACCATGTCCAGCTCGCGCTCGTATTGGCAAACTGGCTGCCGGGTATCTGAACCCCATTCAACCCTAGAAAGGTGGAATCATCACCGCCAGTGGGAGCCAGCAAGCGAATCCGCACGCCATAAGTTCCCGTAGTTGGAACGATGAATCGGTAGATTACTTCCGTGGCGGCATTCCACCCTGCAGCATCAGTGCTATTCTGCGTGGAGTTGTTGGCAGTGTCGATATAGCCCAAACCGCTAAAGCCTGCGTCCGACGTCGAAACACGATAAGGCGTAGGATCAGAGCGCGGCAAGAGCGTTTCATAGTTTTCCGCCTCCATGATAATGAGCCCATTGGCTTCGAGGAACGGCTGCCTTGGGGCGGTCTTTGCGCCTGCGATATGGCTCCAGGGGCCGTCCGCCGTGCGGTTCCGTGCCTGTATCCGGTAGCGATAGACAGTTTCCACCGCAAGGCCTGCATTGGTGTAGGTTCTTAAATTGCCAGACAAAGTGGTCAAATAAGAAAATGCGCCTGGTCCAGTGGCACGCCACACCACCCACTCTTCGGCAGTAGCCGGAGAGGTGTATGTCCAATCCAGGCGGATGCTCGAATCTCCCGTAGGGGTGGCCGTAAAGGTATTTGGCGCCGCAGGGAATCCCAGTTGTGTGCCCACGGTGGCATTTCCCAAGAGGACATTTCCAAAGTGCAGGGTAGTGCCTGGGTTGTTTGCGTTCCCCCACCATACCCTTTTGCCCGTCACTGCGCCCGTGCCGGTATTGTCATTTACCCCTATATCAAGCCCGAGCGACTGCCCGGGATAAGGCTCTATGGCAAGGTTTGCCCACGGAACTGCCACTATCACGCTATAACCGCCATCGAAGGCAAACACTCCGTGGCGTATGCCCGCCGTTCTCAAAGAGGGCTCAATCAAACGGCCATCCCTGGTGACGGTGATGTGGCGATCATCCTCATTGTAAACAACCTCTCGATTATGAAAGGCATCCAGAAAGATGTCCACGCTGTCGCTATTCGCAATGGCCAGTCCGGACGCATTGGGCGTGTTGTCAAACACATCCACCAGCGCCCAAAGGTCGTAGTTATCCCAGAGCAATGAGAAGGCCGCCGTATGCTGTGCGCTTTCGCTGATCACTTTTCCCACCTCTATGAAATCTTCCCAAACGGCCTCGGCGCCGCCTGCCAGAACATTAATTGGATCGAGTGTTCTTGGAGTGATCAGCGTGCGCTCGTTTGGCGGACTCACCTGCAATGTAAGCGAGGCGGCGCCCACGTCTGAATAACCGCCAATAAGCTCGCTCACCTCAACCTCAAATGAATAGCTGCCTTCTTTCGATGGGGTGCCAAAGAGGTCGCCATTGGCATTTATTTCCAACCCGGGCGGCAGCGCTCCGCTCAAAAATTTCCAGGCAAAGGGCGCGTTGCCTCCCGTCACCGGTAGAGCAATATTATAGGGCTCACCCATCTGAGCTGTAGGGAGGTCGCCTAGCGTTATGACAGGCTCGGTGTCAGCCTCCAGGAAAAGCGTGAACTCACGCTCCGCGGTCGTGTTTTGTGAGTCCCGTGCGCGCAGAGTAAATGCAAAACTGCCCACAGTCTGGCCGGGGGTTCCGCTAATGAGCCCACTGGAAGTGTTGAGTGAGAGGCCATTGGGCAAGCTGCCGGAGACTATGCTCCAAGTCACGGCGCCTATGCCATTGTCTGATTGGATTTGGGAGGAGAAGGGCACCCCACTGATGGCCACCGGCAGCGCCTTGGCGCGAATGCTGAGCACAGTGCTGATGCCTGTGCGCGGGTAGCTGGAAAGAAAGTCCCACATTTTTGCCCGCAGGGCAGGGCCAGTGGCAGGCGGTATGGATACGAGCACGTTGCCGCCATTCATGACGGTGTCGGGAAAGTTGCGAATGTCCTCGCGAAAAAAGCAGGCGTAGTGCGCCAGCACACCCACATACTGCCCTAGAGAATTGAGGTGACTGTCTCCTGCCGCGCTCGCAAAAAAATCATAATGGCTGGATATGCCGGGTATCTGCCCATTGGTCGCCGCGATGCCTAGCTGGATGAGCAGCTCTCCTACGGGAACGATACGCGGCTGTGGCGCATTCGGGTAGGCAGCCGCAAGCGCGTCAGCCGCTTGTTCAGCAGCCGCTAGCGTGCGCTCAAAGGGAGGATTGTTCCATGCGTCCTTATTAGGAAACACGTTGTAGAGAAAAACCGTGGCTTGCGGATTTCCGGCCAAGGCCATCGCATAAAGCTGCTTCGCCGCAAAGATTTCCCCATCAATGCCGCCGTATATCTGAAACACCACCGCCTCCCAGCTATTGGTTGCGACTAGCGCCGTGGTATAGGGAGTTCCAAAGCCCCCGGGATTATTGTAATTCCAGTTCAGAGATGCCCCGGGGATCGTCTGAAAACCGATGTCGTAGCTCTTACCGCCCTGAATGGCAAAGGGCTTTATCCAGTTGCGGATGCTGTCTGTATGGCTGTTGCCCACATGGTAGGCATCGTAGGTGGCGGCGGAAGGCGCCGCTAAAGCCAATGAAGCGGTGAGGCTAAAAACAATGATTGAGGAAGAAAGGAGGCGAGTCATGGGGGGGAAGGTAGAAGGGAATCTGAATGAAAAGAAACCTGACCCGCGAAGGTCAGGTTTCTTTGAATGAGTAGTTTCCAATAGAGGCTACTGCCTCGCCCGGCGGTAGCCCGCAAACGCCAGAATAAGGCCGGATAGGATAAACGCCACAGTGGCCGGCTCTGGCACGGGAGATACGCTGTCGATGGAAAGCACGCCGCCGGAAGTCCAGTTGCTGGTATTCCAAGTCACTATCCACTGCCCGTCCGCGCTGAGGGAGGCGATATTGCTGGCGCTGGCCAAGAAGCCCGAAGGCCCGGCAGTGAGCGAGGTGAAGTCCCAGGAATTGCCCGCCATAGGCGTATAGCTTCCGAAGTCCACCGCCACTGTTCCCGTGGTAAGGTTCCAAGCGCTGCCGCCCGTGTATTGAGAGAGTTGGGCGCTGGACGTGCCATCGGAATTGATGCCGAACACGATGGAGCCTGTGCCGTTGTTGTAGGAGACCAAATCGTCGGTTCGGATGTTGTTGTTCACAAACAAGGTGCCGCCGCCGTTCGTGACAGTCGAGTTGGTGACATTGTCACCTTGGAAGCGTTCGACGCCGCGAATGGTGCCTCCAGTCCAAGTGAGGTTTCCAGTGGCGGAGCCGTTGGCGAGACGGAAAAGACCGAGAGCGCCAGAGTTTACACCAAGATTAAGCGTGCCGCCAGAGACGGACACTGTCGCGCCAGTGCTGATATTGAGACCAGTCAAGGCTGATGTTCCCGTAAGATTGAACGTACCGCTGGTGATTTCCAGGGAATGCCTAACCGCGCCCGCGCCGCTAGGATTGTAATCTTCGAGGGAGAGCGTACCGCCCTTGACGGCCAGCTTGAAATTGCCCTGATTGACATCGGTGAGGTAGGTGGAAGTGGTCGCGCTGAGAACTCCCCCTGTGCGGATTTCAAAAGTGGCGCCACGGTCGCGCATTTCAAGAATACCCAAGGAAGGCGCGGTTTGATCAAGGTAGATAAGCGTGGTGTCGTCCACATTGTTTCCCGTGAGCACCATACGGTCACCCGCTTGGAGAGTGGCGTTGTCGTAATTTGTGCTATCGAGGAAGCTGGCGCCTACGGTGCCATCGTTACTTGTGCGCCAGAAGCGGTCGGCGGCGTGAAGGGAAGCCGCAAAGGAGGCTAAACCTGCAAGAGCAAGAAGGAATGATTTGTTCATAAGGGAGTTGTTGAGGTAGTTAAGATTCTACCCCCGTAGGGTAATCACACTGTTTTTGAAAAACAAGGGTTGCAGGGCTTAAGTCGTTAAGTTTGTATTGGGACGATTCATGAGAACCTCGCTAAAGGATATCGCGGAAGCGGCGGGAGGAGTGTCTGTCGCCACAGTGTCGTATGCCTTGCGTGGGGCACCCGAAGTCTCTGAAGCAACACGCGCGCGCATTCTGGCAATTGCTTCCGAGATGGGCTACACCCCTCGCCCCGAAATTGCGCAGCTAGCAAGCAGGCGCTGGAAAAATCGCTCCACAGGCGGCCTGAAGGTAGCATACATCACGCACAACCAAGTCATCAAACAAGGAGGCAGGCTCTACCACACCGTAGTAAAAACCGCCAGATTGCGCGGGTTTGACGCAGAAGCCTTTTGTCCGGAAGATTATCCATCGGGTGAAAAACTGGCAAAAGTGCTGAAGGCCCGCGGCATAGAAGCGCTTGTAGTCAGCCCTCTCTTCGACAAAAAATTTGCCGCCGAATTCCCCTGGCATGACTTCACGGGAATAAATGTGGAAACGGGCTATTTCGCGCCCAATTACAACCATGTGTTTCCCGCTCTCCTTGAGGCAGGCTGCGAAGCCTATAAACGTTGCCGCAATAAGGGCTATGAACGCATCGGGTTCGCTTGGATATGCGAGGAAGTGACACCTCTGGATCATTGGGAAAAGCAGGCTGCCTTTTTGCTTTGCCAGGAAGAAGCCTCCAAAGAGGGATTGCTGCTTAAAAATGACCACTTCTCAATAACGCCACTGATGAACGATTTTCGCGTATGGATACAAGCAAACCAGCTAGATGCAGTCATCGTTCAGACTCCCACCTTCTATTATTCGGGACTGGCAAAAGCAACCGGCCAGCGTGCGGTTGGGTGTGTTTGCCTAAATATCCTGCCCTCTGAGAAACAGCACACGGGTTTCATACTGGACTTTGAGCTGCTGCTAAGCCGCGCCTGGCTTGAGCTAGACATGCAGCTTAGAAATTACCAGCGAGGATTGCCCGCCTCTCCCACACGGTGCTTTGTCAGTATGCCTTGGAACGATGGCTCAACCCTTTGCCCAAAATAATCTTTGCGAAATTGCAACCCATTATTCAACAAGCCTGATTGCCAAGTTCGCCAAAGAAGCCAATATGAGAGGGTAGCTAAGCTTT
>CAZHQD010000148.1:0-5721 GCA_964533835.1 uncultured Puniceicoccaceae bacterium
CCCATGGACTTGGAGATTAAGGATGCTACCCTGATTTTCCAGAATGTGTGGAATGATCTGGAAGCCGAGGTGGGCCGCGCGAATCTCCGCTTCCCCAAGGAAATCTTCTGGCTCAATGGCGCCCCCGGCGCGGGCAAAGGCACGCAGACGCGCTTCATCATGGAGTATAAGGGCATCACCGCCCCGCCTATCGTGATCAGCGATCTTCTGACCACTCCCGAAGCCAAGCGCCTGAAAGACGCGGGCCTCATGGTGGGCGACCGCGAAGTTACCATGCTCCTGCTGCGCCGCCTGCTGGACCCCACCTACAATAGCGGCGTAGTGGTGGACGGCTTCCCCCGCACCAAGCCACAGGTGGAGTGCTTAAAGCTCTTCTACCAAAAGCTGATTGGCCTTCGCAACGAGTTCCGCAACACCCAGCTGGAGCCGCATTTCCTCAAGCCCATTTTCCATATAGTCGTTCTGTATGTGGACGAGCAGGTATCCGTCCACCGCCAGTTGCAGCGTGGCCGCCAGGCGCAAATCGCCGCCCAGCAAGCCGCCCTGCGCGGGGAGCGGCCCGCTGTGGAGCTTCGCAAGACCGACCTCAGCGCCGAGACCGCGCGGAACCGCTACCGCACTTTCAAGGAGGTCACTTACGATGCCCTCATTACGCTCCGCGATGTTTTTCACTGCCATTTCATCAATGCGCAGGAAAGCATAGAAAAAGTCCAGGACTTCATTCTCGAAGAGCTTCGCTACCAGAGCACTCTGGAGCTGGACCAATCCACCGCCGACCTCATTTCCCACATACCTATCGCGAGCGACATCGTTGTCCACGCGCGTCAGGAGTTGGTCCGCCGCTTGGATGGCTATGCCGAGCACCACCACGATCTCTTCACCAAAGTCCTCGAAAACATTGAGCATAAGTTTATGCCCATCGTCCTGCGCCACGCCATCTCAGGCCTGGCGCTGGTGAACTCGGAAGACGATGCGTTTGCCGATCCCCTCGCCCTCGCTATGGTTATTGACGTGTTTAGCGAGCGCGGCTACCGCGCCACAGTGGACGTCAACCGCGAAGAAGTCCCCCACCGTATAGACTTTCAAACGGGCCTCATCGAAAACCGCACGAAGAAAATTTATCGCTTCCGCATCAGTTTCCAAGGCTCCATAATCCGCCGCGGCAGGTAAAGGGCTCCCCATGTTTAAGGCGCTCCAACACCGCATAAACGCAGGGCGCACCGCCCTAACGAATCAGGTGGACTTCTTCTGCCGCCAGTTTGGCCGCGTGCCCAGCGAATGGAAGGAAGACGATACCCGCGTGACCTTTGCGGATTTCGCCATCTCAGAGCGCATCTTTGCCGAGCTGCGCAACCAGTTTCCCGAAGATGGCTTCTGCTCCGAGGAAAGCAACCCGCTGGACGAGGCCGTCCCGCTCTCCCGTGGCTTCGGCTGGATACTCGACCCGATAGACGGCACGAACAACTTCGCCATTGGCTTCCCCGTGTGCGCCATCTCGCTGGCCCTGCTCAAAGATGGCGTGCCCGTCTATGGCTTTGTCTGGGACTACTCCCGCAAAAAGCTCATCCACGGAGGCCCATCGTTTGGGGTCTTTGATGCCAACGAGAGCCGTGCGCTCAAGCCCACGGAGGCTGACCGCAAGCTCACCGTAGGCCTCAGCTTTCCCATGCCGCAAGAGGCCCTTGCCACCCTGGCGCCCGCCCTCACCCGCTGGCGTATCCGCAGCACAGGCAGCGGCGCCATGCAGGCGGCATTTGTCTCCATCGGCCTTATGGACGGCGTGATAGACTACCGAGTAAAGCCTTGGGATATCGCCGCCTCCTGGGCGCTCCTCAAAGCCGCGGGCGCCGAAGTCCATTTCCTGGATGGCGAGCTCTTCCCGATGGCCACCTTCCACCCGCGCATGGCCGGCTGCCCCTACTACGCAGGCACCCCCGACTTCTGCGCGGAAGCAAAGGCGCTGCTCTCCCCGAAGTGTTGACGCTTTGCCGTTCCCGTATTCCACTCCCCTCATGCACTACGATTTCGACACACTGCCTGACCGCTCCGGCACTGCTTCCATGAAGTGGCAAAAGTATGCCGGCAAAGACATCCTTCCGCTCTGGGTGGCCGACATGGATTTTCTCACTGCGCCGGAAATCCTTGGCGCTTTGCGGGAGCGCACTGAGCACGCCGTCTTCGGCTACACTGTGCCCCCTGCCGAGGCCGTGCAGGCTGTGCAGGCCTATCTCCTCCGTGAGCACAACTGGAAAATCGAGCCGGAGTGGATCGTCTGGCTACCAGGGCTGGTCCCTGGCCTTAACCTCATGGCCCGCGCCTATGGCCAGAGCGGGGATGCCATAATGACCTTCACCCCCGTCTATCCGCCCTTCCTCACTGCCCCAGCAAATAGCGACCGCCAGCTCCTCTCCATACCGCTCGTGCGCAAGCAGTTGCCCAACCTCGGCGAGCAGTGGACCTTTGACTTCGACGCCATGGAGCAGGCCATCACTCCGCGCACGAAGATGCTCTTCCTCTGCCAGCCCCACAATCCCGTGGGCCGCGTATTCACAAAGCAAGAGCTGGAAGCGCTCGCCGCCTTTTGCCGCAAGCACGACCTCATTGTCTGTTCCGATGAAATCCACTGCGATCTCATCCTGGAGCCCGCCGTAAAGCACGTCCCCTTTGCCACGCTCGCGCCCGACCTGGCGGAGCGCACCATCAGCTTCTATGCTCCGAGCAAGACCTACAACCTGCCCGGCCTGAGCTGCGCCTTCGGCGTGATCCCCGCTTCAAAACACCGAGCTGCTTTCAAGCGTGCGGCGCAAGGCATCGTCACCGAGATCAACTGCTACGGCTATACGGGCTGCACTGCCGCCTACAATCTCGGCGGCCCCTGGCGCCAAGAGCTGCTCTCCTACCTCCGCGCCAACCGTGATTTCCTCTACTCCTTTGCCAAGGAGCACCTGCACGGCCTCACGCTCTGGCCCATGGAGGCCACTTACCTCGCCTGGTTCGACGCCCGCGCCCTCAAGCTGGACAATGCTGCCACCTTCTTCGAACAACACGGTGTAGGCCTTTCCGATGGCGCGTATTTTGGGACGCCCGGCTTTGTTCGCCTCAATTTCGGTTGCCCACGGCTCACGCTGGAAACGGCTCTCCACCGCATGGCCAAGGCGCTGGCGACGCTCTAAGGCACTTGGAATCCCTTGCTATTAAATAGTAATATATTATTAATTAAGCTGTATCTTGATGCCGCGTCTAAGATAAGTTGGCACGTCGAGATCTTGCCCATCATGGTTGAGATTGGCTTCGGTTAGTTGAAAAACGCCGCGGTGCTCCTGCTCGTTAGTAAAGAGGAACTCCTCTTGGTCCTCCACCTTGCTCTTGGCGCTCCCCTTGGAGGATTTACCAGCGGGCTTTAGAGGAGTGGCGCTCTCGCCATGAGCGGCGGGCACCTTGGTGTAGGCCGATGGCTTAAAGACTTTGGCGCCGCCCGTGACGGTCGTCCCTACAACGGTAATTCTGAGGCTCTTGCCGAGCTCGCCATCCACAATCACGCCGAGAAGCGTATTATCCTTGCTGGAGTATTTCTCCGTTAGGTGCTCCATTATTTTTTGCACCGCGGTCATGGAGAGATCGGCACCGCCCTGCAAACTCACCAGGAGCGAGTCTGTCTTTCTCACAAATTTGCTGTCGGGCAAATGCAAAAGCGGGCACTGGTCGAGACTCCGCAACGCATCCTCCACAAAGGTCTCGCCCTCAGCGTAGCCAAGGCCAAAGAGCGTCTTGCCGCCGCGCTTCTCAAAGGCTTTCCGCAAGGAGGCAAAATCTATATTTATGAGTCCCTGAGAGGAAATCATGCTGGTGATGGCATGGATACCGCGAGCCACCCACTCATTCGCTATGGAAAAGGCATCCAGCACGCTCGCCGTCTCGTCTATCTCCTGAAGGAGCAAGTCATTGGGCAGCGGTATCACCGCATGGCAAGTCTCCCTTAGAAGAGTTAGCGCTTCCTCCGCTTGTTTGAGGCGACGCGAGCCCTCGTGGCTGAAGGGTAAATACGTAAAGCACATGACCAGCGCGCCCGCATTAAAGGCCTGCTCCGCCAGATACGGAGCGAGACCGCCGCCCAGGCCACCGCTTGCCCCAGTGACAATGCAGACGAGGTCTACGCCCTCGCACATGCGCCTGAGGGCCTCGGTTTCAGATTCCGCGGCCTTACGGCCAATAGCTGCCTCTCCGCCCGTACTGAGCCCGCGAGTGATGCTCCTGCCGATGAGCAGTTTCTCTTGAAGCATGCTGGCCCCAAGCGTCTTGCTATCGGTATCCACTACGGCCAGCCGCGCATAGCCCGGGAAGTGCAGCCGCAGGTGGTCCACCGTGTTGCTGCCTGCCATGCCTACGCCTATCACTTTGACGCGCAGCCCCTGATCATCCATCGGAGCGGAAAAGAGCAAATCGGATCCTGAAAAATTGTCGGCGCTCATAGCTGGTTGGTTCTTTAAGGGTGTGATTTAGATGCGGAAGAGCTGGCCTATCTTGTTCATCAGGCCGCCACGGGTGGTTTTTGCGGGCTTCGGGCTATTGCTCTTGAGACCAAAATAGAGAAGGCCCAATGCGGTGTTGAACTCTGGCTGCCGTAGATCGGGATTTGTAACCCATTTCGAGGTCTCCCCTATGCGCGCCTGCACGCCAAACACGCCGGATGCGACCTCGCAAATACCTGGCAAGCGGGATGTGCCACCGGTAAGCACTACACCTGCCGGTGTGGTCTGTGGCCCTACCCCGCTGCTGAGGGTATTCTTAATGATCATAAAAATCTCCTCCACGCGCAGATGAATAATAGTCGTTATTGTTTTGAGCGGTATAGGCCTGTCGCCAATGGAGAGGTCTCCCATCAAGAAAACCTGGTCGTCTTTCTTCTCTTTGTCCATAACGGCAGACCCATAGCGAATCTTGATGCTTTCGGCCTGCTTGGTTTGGAGGCGCAGCCCGATGCTGAGATCGTTCGTCAAATGGTCGCCACCCACGGCGACGACACCTGAGCGATAGACCAGACCGTTTTTATAAAGAATAAAATCCGTGGTGCCAGCGCCAATGTCGCACACCAAGACGCCCGCGCGCTTCTCCTCTTCCGTAAGAACCATGGCGGCGGAGGCCACGCTGGAAAGGATCATATCGTCCACATCCAAACTAAAGCCATTGATGACGCGCAGTGCATTGGCAATTTTCATTTCGTCTGCGTGCACGTGCCAATAGTGGACCTCCAGGTGCTCCCCATACATGGTAGTCGGGTCGTCCACTTGTGCCCTATCAAGCGTATAGCCGCTCCGAATGTGGTGCACATACACGCGCCCTGGAGGCAATACCTTCGAGCGCGCTTGTTGCGCCGCGCGCTCAATATCTTGCTGAGTCACATAGTTATCTGAAGCCCTGACGACGGCGTGCCCTGAATTGGAGAAGCCACCCAAGTGGCCGCCTGTGCAGGCTAGATAGACGCCCTCAATCTGCTGCCCCGCGTGTTTTTCTGCCTTGAGCATGGCGGCATGGGTGCACTCCGTGGCAGATTTCATATCCACGATCTCTCCCTTGCGGATGCCGCTGCTCTCGCTCTGGCCCACGCCCAGCAGCTCCAGCCCGTCGCTCGTAAGCTCGCCGATAACTGCCAGCACCTTGCTGGTGCCTATCTCCACTGCCGCGATGATGCGGGATTGTTGCATTATGCTTGCCATGGCTTTT
>CAZHQD010000149.1:0-3923 GCA_964533835.1 uncultured Puniceicoccaceae bacterium
GGCCCGCTAAATGTCCCTCAAGGCAAAGAAGCCGAGTATGAGGCAGCGGCGGAGGCCGTGAGCAGAGGCGGCAGTGGCTACCTGCCCAACGGTAGCAGCTATGTGACGAACGATTCCCCGAGAGGGATCAACCCTTTCCGCGATCACCTGCGCTACCTCCAAGAGCAGCTCATCCTCGCGGGCACGGGCGGCAAGCTGACTATGCTCGCTGAGAGCGGGAGCGGCACACTCGCGGGCAATGCCCATAGCGAGACGTTTGAGGAGATTGCCCAAATGGAGGCGCAGCGGATCAGCGAGATCATCCAGCGCCAGATCATCAGCCCATGGCTCGCCAAGGCATTTCCCAACCAGCCAGAGCTGGTCTACTGGGAACTCGCCTTCCGCGAAGAAAATGACGTAGGCCAGATCATTGATCACGCCGTGAAGCTCGGGCAAGCAGGCTTCCAGATGGACGCTGAGGAGCTGGCTGAGAAGACAGGCTACCAGCTCACCATCAAGCCTCCCGCGACAAGCCCATTTGCGCCTCCCACTCAAGCGCAGCCCGCTCAAGCCCAAGGGGTCATCGCGAACAAGACCCCAGCCCGTGACCTGCTTACAAACTTCGCGCAGGCGGCGGACATGGAGCCGCTGCAGGAATGGGTAACCAAACTAGACGCCGCGCCCGACGAAGCCACATTTACCGCACTCCTACAGGAGCTGCTTGAGGTGATGCCCGAGCTGGCCGAAACGCTCTCAGGCGGCGGCAAGCTCGCGACTCTACTGGAAACCCTTTTGGCCGATGCCACTGCCCGTGGTGCGGCAAACGCGAAAATGCCCGTATAAAGCCTTTCAAAGAAAAACCTATGCCTACACCGCCACCAGATACCCAAAGCCAAAATGCAATGGCAAAAACTGTTTTTGCAATGGCGTCCTGTATTGGGCCAGGAAGCACAATCTGCAACCGCGAATTTCGGATGCCGGAAGATGGTTATATCCACCTTGTGCCGATTGGGGAGTTCTCGGGTATACTCAAGACGGAAGACGGTGAGGAAAAAAAGGTAACCCAACTGCTCGACAAGGATACCTTGCAGCGAATGGCCAATCGCTTTTCCGGTGAGGCCATGATCGATTACGAACACTTTTCTCAGGATCCCGAAAAGGCCACGACTGCGGCAGGCTGGATAACCGGACTAGCCATGCGTGAGGATGGCATCTGGGCAAAGGTGCGCTGGAGCAATTCAGGCAAGACGGCAGTAGAGGGCGGAGACTACCGCTACATCTCACCAGAATTTGAGGGCGTAGAGTATGCGGGCAACGGGCGGGTGCGGCCCACCCTGTTGACGGGTGCGGGCCTGACCAACAGGCCCAACCTCAAAACGCTCAAGCCCCTGAGCAATAAAGAATTTCAATCCGATGGCGGAGACCCCGCCAGCATTCAACCCACAAAAGGAAACGACACCATGAGCAAGCTCATCAACAAAGCACTGGGGCTGGCGGACGACGCGGCGGAGCAATCCACCGCCGAGGCCGTAGCAGCGCTCAAGAATCGGGCATCGACCGCCGAAAGCGAACGAGACGCCCTTAAAAACAAGATCGCCGATCTAGAGAAGGCCAACACGGCTCTCCTCACCGCCCAGGTGGAAGCTGACCTTGAGAAACACAAGGATGTGATCGCCAATCGCGAAGAAGTGAAGGCGGCCCTGCTCGCTAACCGCGATGGCACGTTAAAGCTGCTCGCCGCGCTCAAGCCCACAAAGGCTGAAACCAAGGGAGGCATCACCAATCGCCATCCCGCCAAGCAGCCTGAAAGCGCTGAAGAGCGGAGCGCTGACAAGCAGCTCGAAGCGGAAGTCCAGAAATACCGCATCGCCAACAGGTGCAGCTACGGCGAGGCCTTTGACGCCGTGCGCCGCGACCCTGATAAGGCCCACCTCTTTAACCGCGCCGACGAGTAATCGCCACGCAACACCCACAACCAAACGACACCTATCATGCGAACCAACGCAATCATACCCATCAAATCGGCGGCAGATTTCACAGGTCTGGAAGGCCGCTTCGTAAAGATCGTGGCGGGTGCGGCAGCCCTCGTCACCGCAGCAACAGACGCGCCCATAGGCGTGATTCTTGACGGCGCACCGCTCGGCAAGATGTCCAGCATAGCCATCCGTGGCGGAGGCTTGGCGGGCACTGTAAAGGTGAAGCTCGATGACAGCCCGGGCACTGTTGTGCTTGGCACGATTCTGGAGATCACAGCCACCGGCACCGTGAAAGCGGATACTGGCGGGTCCGAGACCAAAGTAGCCATCGCGCTCGAAGCGGGCACGGCGCGCGAACTTATTGAGGCCGTGCTCCTTACCGCCTCTCAAACCCTGACGCTCCAACAGAGCATTAACACCACGGTATCGGGCGCGGCGGTCGGCGCAGTGCTGACCGTGAGCGGTCAAGTGACTGACGCGGCGGGCAACCCTTTGGCTGGACGCTTCCTCGTGAAGGTCTGGTTTGGCGAGGCCGCCAACGACGGCATTCCTTACGACTTCGGCGAACTGGCCGCTGGCGCGAACTCCAAAATCATAAAGGAGCACACCGCCGATGCCTATGCCGACGTGCTCACCCATACCGACGGCTCATGGAGCGTAGCGCTCACTGTGGGCTCGGACGACACCGTCCACTACTCTGCCTTGGCGCTCGGTCGCGTAGCGGTCGATAGCGATGCCGTGGACGTCCCCTAATCACCCATCATCACCCAATCATTTAGCTACCTAAAAAGGATAATATCATGGCTTCAAAAGCTTCCACAGTAAACGTAGTGCTAACCAACTACGCGGCGGGCATTTTTCAGGACTTGCAAGCAAGTCCGAATGCGCGTCTGGCGAATATCATCGCCCCCATCGTTGATGTCTCAGGGTCGGTCGGACAATACAAGAAGTTCTCCGACAAAAACAGCTTCGCTCTCTATGACACATCGCGTGCCATTGGCGGCCCTCGCAAGCGCATTGAGTTTGAGGCAAGCGACCCAACTTTCCACTGCCAGCCGCAAGGTCTCGAAATCCCGCTTGACGACGAAGAGCGCCGCAAGGCAGGGGATGCCGATCCGCTCAAGATTGAGCAATCCAAGGTGAAGACGCTCGTCGCCAATGGCTTGCTCAGCCATACCGCCAAGGTGCTCAACATCCTTAACGCTAGTGTCTCGGCAGTCGGCGGCAAAGGCGTGTGGTCGAACGCTGCAGTTGACCCAATCCTTGAGATTGATGAGCAGATCGAGTCCATTGCGACAGCCACAGGCATGATGCCGAGCAATATCGTGTTTGGCTTGGGTGCATGGCGTGTCTTTCGGCATCACCCGAAGATCATTGCCCGCCAGCCCGGCGCTCAGCAGATCGGCGTTAATGAGGCTCAGGCAGCGAAGATGCTGCTGTATCCTTCGATCACAATTGACGTAGGGATTGTATCAAAGGACACAAAAAAGTTCGGCGCAGAGAAGGAAAACGTGAACCTCGTGGGCGCCGAAGTCTATGTGTTCTACAACAGCCCCGTGCCCACTCAATACGATGCTTCGTTCATGAAGACGTTTATGCCCAACGGCGTAGCCATCGACAGCGTGAAGATGTATCGCGATGAGAAGAACGTCAGCGACGTGTTCGCTACCGATTGGTCGGAAGACATTCAGGTGGTCAGCACGGAGCTAGTGCGCCGCATCAGCCTGAGCTAACCCACACCATTTGAGCGGCAAGGGGGGGCGCGCATCCCATTGCCAACAAAGCCAAATCACCTCCACGCGCACCTTTTAATATGGCTTGGATCACTCTCAGCATAAACGACGTAAAGACGCGCCTCGCTGGCGCGGAAGTCGAGGCGTTACAGGAAGCGGCATTGGCCGTTGGCCAAGCCGATCCCCTGCCTGAGATCATCCGCCAAGCGATAATCGAGGTGCGGGGCTATGTGGC
>CAZHQD010000149.1:4023-5590 GCA_964533835.1 uncultured Puniceicoccaceae bacterium
AAACCCATCAAACCCTGTTTCCCTTATCCCGGCGGCAAAAGCCGTCTGCTGAAGCATATTTTGCCGTTGATTCCCGCGCACACGAACTACGTGGAGCCGTTTGCGGGAGGGCTGGCAGTGTTGCTGGCGAAGGAGCCCGCAAGTTGCGAAGTGGTCAATGACCTCAATAGCGAGATCGTCACCTTCTATCGTTACGTGAAATACCACAAGGAAGCCCTCATTCGGGAAATGGAGGGCTACCTGAATGCGCGGGAAAACTTTGCCGCGCTATTGGCCAACCCTGGCCTTACTGACCTGCAGCGGGCCGCTCGCTGGTATTTGCTGAAAGTGTGCAGCTTTGGCGGCATGTCTGAGCACTGGGGCAGAGGCAAGGGCCAATACCACGGCTTTGACCGTCAGCGACACGAGACGCTTATCACCGCAGTAAGTGAGCGGCTACGGCGTGTGTCCATTGAGCACGGAGACTGGGAGAAGGTTGTGGAGTTCTACGACACGCCAGAGACCTTTTTCTTTTTCGATCCGCCTTATGTGGCGGCCACCACGACAGCCTACAAGCCGTTCCCTGAGTTTGAGATGGAGCGTGTTCGGCAACGCCTAGACAAGCTCAAGGGCCGCTGGCTGCTGACGTGCGACGATTCGCCTCAGTGCCGCCGCATCTTCGACAGCTATCCCGTCCACCAGATGCAGATCCGCTACACAACGTGCCTTAGCCCGACCCAGAAGCTCTCCAATGAGATGCTCGTGATCCACCCTGACCTCGCAAGCGACGCCCTCCGCAAAGCCGCCTAAGCAAAACCATGATCGAACCCTTCCAGTTAGCCGTAGAGCGACATGCAGGCAAGACGCCTGTGGCCTCTGCCCTGCGCACTGCGGAATGGGATCGCGTGGCGCTGGGGCTGCGCGAGGCGGCACAGTTCAGCGCGGGCGTTACGGAGATCAAGACAGTGGCCGCGATACAGGAAAAAGTGGGCAAGGCGCTGCAAGGCCAGATGGATCGCAGCCAGTTCGTGAGCGAGATGCGCGGGCTGCTCGGCGCGACTACCGACAGCAAGAAGCTGACGGACATCGCCAGCCGCAAGCGCCAGTCCCTCATCTACGACTTCCAAGTCGAGGATGCTTACGAGTATGGCCGCTGGAAGGCTAGCCAAGACCCCGACTTACTGCAGGCGTTCCCCGCTCAAGAGCTGGTACGGAACCGTTACAGCAAGGTGCCGCGCGATTGGCAGGCTCGCTGGCAATCAGCGGGTGGGCAGCTCTACGAGGGCCGCATGATCGCCCTAAAGGATAGCGGCGTGTGGACAGCCATCTCCCGCTTTGGCAGGCCATTCCCGCCCTTCGACTTTGGCAGCGGCATGGGCGTGCGCGACATCTCCCGCCGCGAGGCAATTCGGCTCGGCGTGATCACGCCAGAGGCACCGCCGCCCGCGCCTCAGGATAAGCCATTTACTGAGGCACTGGAAGCCAGCGTGGCCGATCTGGATGCCAACCTGCAAGGGCAGCTCAAGGCCCGCTTCGGCGATCAAGTCGTCATCGAGCAGGGCAAGGCGAAGTGGCAGGGGCAGGCAAT
>CAZHQD010000150.1:0-1886 GCA_964533835.1 uncultured Puniceicoccaceae bacterium
CCAATTTATTTAACGGTATAAATTTACACTGGCTTTTGCAAAACATTTTTCAGGGTATTATGGGCATCGTGATTTGCTCTCATGGCTAAATCATTCACTAACCAAAACTCCATCCGTCTATTGTGTCATGAAAAAGTCCATAATGTATGTCATTGCCGCGTCGCTATACCTCACACTTGCGACTGTTACTCCTGCCTACGCCGCAGTAATTGTCTATGCGGAGACTTATCAATCCGCCGCCACCACAGGAGATAAGACAGCTTCCTTTTTTGGCTGGACCCATTTGGTGGGGGACAATGCTACCGATGTCAGCGCCACAAATCTTAGCTGGGGCGCGAATTCGTTTTCAGATCCAGTAACCGCTGTAAATGCAAACATCACCGGTACTGATTCCAATTACAGCCTATTCGGCTTTCGCTTGGCTAACCAGAATCAGTCCGCATTCCTCGTCTATACCAATGAGTATTCTCCTGGCTCTAGCAGAGCGCTGGAATCAATGTCCATGCAGTCATGGCAACGGAATGCGGCCACTTCAACCGTGCGATTTGCTATACAAGTGGAATCAAATTGGTATGCAAGTGAGAGCACTTTCACCACAAACGCAGCCATCCACACCCAGGCATCGCCTGTTACTCATACGCTCAATTTTGCGAGCCAAAATTGGTATCCTATCACCGCCGATATTGGTACCAGCTTGTCTATCGCCGTTTCGGGGATTGCACAGCAGCTTCCAGTTGGCACCGTGAACGCCTTTGGCTTCTATGGCGAAAAAGGTTCTGCCAAGCACGGCACTATTCCAGATTGGCGCATGGACAACTTCATTGTTGCAGTTCCAGAACCTCAAACGCTTGCGCTTTTCTTCGGAGCAGCTTGCGTGGCGTTTGGATTTCTTCGCCGCAAAAGTGGCAAATAAGTACCCTTTGTTTCAGATGTAGGAATTAGTGTATATCCCCATTATTTTTAAGCTGTATGAGATTCAAGAGGCTCAGTGTGTACTATTTCAAAGGCCAAGACTTCTGGTTCAAGCCGAGTCAGATTCGCGACGATATGAAGCGACTCAAAGATGCGGCGGTGGACTCCATCTATCTTGGTGTTCACGAAGCCGATCTGGAGGGCGGGAATCTCCCCTGCGTGGCAGAGACAGCAAGAGCGGAGGGGCTTGAAGTTTTCGCGGTGCCATCAAGAGTCGGTGGTTTGGTGGCAGGATGGCACAGGGGCGTGGGGATGCTATCCGCAATGAATCCCAGTCTCTGGGCGTTAAATAAGGATGGCACTCCCGTAAGGTGCTATGGTCCACAGATTAGTATTCATCATCCCGACACGCCTGCACTTTTCGCTGAAGTTGCCCAAAAGCTCATCAATCATATCGGAGCGACAGGCGTTGTTTGGGACGAACCCAAGTGCCTCTACACCCAGGATCACAGCCCTAGCGCGCAGTTAAAGTTTAGCGGATGCTTGCCCACTCAATCAGAGCAAGTAATCGCCACTCGTGCTTTCTTTACCGCGGTCAACCGAATTCTTATCGCAAGTAGTCCCGAGCTGCTAACCTCACTCTTCGTATATGGGCATGTGGAGGATAGCATACTACGGGATCTGGCAAAGATTAGTCCTCTAGACGAGTTTGGTTGCGATGGCATGATCTTGCAAAAGGA
The DNA here is from genome assembly GCA_964533835.1 of uncultured Puniceicoccaceae bacterium. GTDB lineage: Bacteria > Verrucomicrobiota > Verrucomicrobiia > Opitutales > Oceanipulchritudinaceae > CAZHQD01. The sequence goes on from CAZHQD010000150.1 coordinate 1,653, forward strand.
TGATCCAGGTACAGGTGATTGTGTGCATAAAAAGCTCATGAGTGGGCATCTCCAGCGGTTCATCGACACCGCAGCCAATGAAAATCTTCGCAAATTTGTATTGGTGGAGACGCAGCGTCTGGATAATGCGGCAGTTGAAGCGATGCTTCGTAGGCTGCCCACTTTTCTTAGCAGTGATGTGGATCACATCGTTTACTACGATTATCCACACGGTTTTGAGAACGCTGAGCTATT
>CAZHQD010000150.1:1986-5479 GCA_964533835.1 uncultured Puniceicoccaceae bacterium
ATCAAGACCTATGGTTGCCAGATGAACGAGCGAGACAGCGAGGCTGTTGCCTCTATGTTGCGCGCTCGTGGCTATTCCATTGTGGACGAGGAGAAGACAGCCGACATCGTTTTGCTCAACACTTGTGCCGTGCGCGACCAGGCCGAGCAAAAAGCCATTGGGAAAACGGGCTATCTCGCCAAGCGCAAACGCAAGGAGGGCAACCTCATCATCGGTATTCTTGGCTGCATGGCCCAAAACAGGGGCACCGAGTTGCTAGATCGCTTGCCCGATCTTGATCTCTTGGTGGGCACTCAGAAGTTTCATCGCGTTCCTGAGATGCTCGATCAGATAATTGAGCGGCAGAAAGCCTTAGGCCCAAGTCCCGCTACTCTCGTTGAGCTTGATGCCGAGGAAGACTCCCAAAACACCATTCGCGATCACGACCCAGAAAAGCTTAAAGTCAGCGCATTTGTATCCATCATGCAGGGCTGCAATATGGCCTGCACGTTTTGCATAGTGCCCAAGACTCGTGGTGAAGAGCGCTGCCGCCCAATAGAGGAGATTGTTCAGGAATGTCGCGAGCTTGCCGCCAAAGGCACAAAAGAGGTTACACTCCTTGGTCAAATAGTCACTAGCTACGGTCGTGGGGTAATTCCAGGGCGCGAGGGCAAAAGCCCTTTCGTTCAGCTCATCGAAGCCGTCAGCGAAATAGAAGGCATAGAGCGCATACGCTTTACCTCGCCTCACCCACGAGGCTTCAAGGACGATCTGATTGCCGCCTTTGGCCGTCTTCCCAAACTGATGCCTCACGTGCACTTGCCTCTTCAGAGCGGCAGTGATCGCATTCTCAAGGCAATGAACCGTCCTTACTCTGCCGCACGCTACAAGAAGATTGTGGACGATCTTCGCGCCGTGCGCCCAGATATTTACTTCTCTACCGACATCATTGTGGGCTTCCCGGGAGAGACCGATGAAGACTTTGAGGCCACTCGCTCTCTCTTCGAGCAAATCGGTTTCGATATGGCCTTTATCTTCAAATACAGCATCCGCAGCGGCACACCTGCCGCTGATCTTCCAGACCAAATTCCTGCCGAGGTGAAGGAGCATCGTAACGATACCCTCCTTAAAATTTTAGAAACCACCTCACTTCAAAAGCATCAAGCTGAGATCGGCCTCATCCGCCTCGTGCTCGTCGAAGGTCCCGCACGCAAAGGGGAGCGTATGCTTATGGGCCGCACCCCCCATAACCGTAAAGTCCTATTCAAAGCGCCAGATAAACTCATCGGCCAGATTGTTCCCATTCGCATAACTGGCGCCACTGTCACCGCGCTAAGCGGCGAAGTGGTGTAGCCGGTTCGAATAGTGCTCTACTTAAGGGGAGGGGAAGCTGAGGTCCCTCCTCACCCCGCCACTTTTTCCAGCAGCTTGTTCATTCGGGTGATGATGCTGCGGGGGTCTTCCAAGAAACCGGCAGAGATGAGGGCGTTGTCGCAAAGTTGCTCGCCTACAAGGCCGGCCAAGGCTTCGTCCTTGCTGCGGAGTGCGTTGAGCTTGTGGATGAGAGGGTGTCGCGAATTCAGCTCTATGGCGGCAGCGGGTGTCTCAGGCACATCCTGCTTCATAGCTTTCATTAGGCGACGCATGGCAGCGCTGGAGAATTTGTCCTCATTTACAGCCATGGCAGGGCTGCCCACAAGTCGTGTGCTGAGGCGAACTGCCTGCACCCTATCTCCCAGTAGATTTTTCAGCCAAGTGCAGAGCTGCTCAGCTTCCGCTGTGTCAAGCGGAGCGCCTTCGGCATCGGCAGACACATCTTCCAGTTTGGCGTCGGCGCTGTCCGCAGCAATTAGCTTCTTGCCGTCAAACTCACCAAGGTGGCGCATCACGTATTCGTCTATTGGATCGTAGAGGTAAAGCACCTCAATTGCGCGTGCCTTGAAGGCTTCGAGGTAAGGGCCAGTCTCTATGGCGGCGCGGTTGGGCGCGAGTATGTAGTAGATTTCCTTGGAGCCTTCCTTCAAGCGGCTTGAGTATTCCGCTAAGGAAGTTGTCTTGCCAGACTCCGTTAGCGACGACTCGAAGCGGAGGAGCTTCGCCAGCTTTTCCCGGTGTGTCCAATCTGTGGCTACTCCTTCGCGGATAAAACTGCCAAACTCTGCATAAAATGCGTCATAGGCCTCTGGGCGTTGATCTGCCTCTTCTTCGAGAAACTTCAATACGCGCCCCGCAAGCACTTTGTTCAGTTTCTGCATGAGCGAACTATCCTGCATCTTTTCTCTGGAGACGTTCAGCGGTATATCTGCGCTATCCACTACGCCTTTCAGGAAGCGTAGCCACTCCGGCAGCAGGTATTCGGGCTTGTGCTCGATCAGGACCTTCTTGCAGTAAAGACTTACTCCGGGCTCGGTGCGGCCCATGCCCCAGCGTTCGGGATTTTCCTTGGGTACGAAGAGCAAAGCATGAATATCCAGCGGCGCGTCTACGCTGAAGTGCAAGCGCAGGCGCGGCTCGTCAAACGCGCCACTCTGGAATTTGTAAAACTCTGTGTATTCTTCTTCAGTCACATCCTTCTTGTTCTTGAGCCAAATAGCCTGCACGGTGTTTACCCGTGTGCCATTCAGCGAGATGGGGAAGGGGACAAAGCTTGAGTAGCGCGTGAGGATGTCCTTCACTTTCCACTCTTTGGCAAAGTCGGCGCAATCGGCCTTGAGCTTTAGTACGATCTTGCAGCCGCGCCGCTGGCCCTCAGTGGGCTCGATCTCGTAGCCTGTTTTCCCATCACTTGTCCAAATAAGGTGCTCACCCTCTTCACGCCACGAGTGCGTGTAGACTTTTACCTCATCGGCCACCATAAATGCGCTGTAAAACCCCACACCAAATTGTCCGATAAGCTCCAGAGACGAAGGCGCCTTTTCGCCCGCTTGTTGCGCTTCACGTGCCTGCTTCATGGCCTGCACAAAAGCCTTGGAACCACTATGCGCGATCGTGCCAAGGTTTTCAACCAGCTCCGTGCGCGTCATCCCAATGCCGAAGTCCTGAATCGTCAGCGTATTGGCGGTGTCATCAGTAGTGATATTGATTTCCAGTGGCACGTCATTGTCGAATACCTGCTGCTCCGTAAGCCGCGTATGGCGGAGCTTTTCAAGAGCATCGGCGGCATTGGATACTAGCTCGCGCACGAATATCTCCTTATCCGTGTAGAGCGAGTGCGTTACAATATCGAGTAACTGGCCGACTTCGGCCTGGAACGTGTGTTTCTCAGCAGTGTGGCTCATAGACGTATAGGTAGGTTTGATTAGCTTTTGGAAAGTGATTACGAGAAGCCTTCTATTATAGAAAATTCACCTCCCAAAAGACAAGTAGCAACCCCTTGAGTTTCACACACTTTCTCTTGACGCATGCCTGCAAACCTGAAAGTGTGACCCTTCCAATCGGGCTGTAGCGCAGTCTGGCTAGCGCACTTGCATGGGGTGCAAGGGGTCGGTGGTTCAAATCCACTCAGCCCGACCAA
>CAZHQD010000151.1:0-5434 GCA_964533835.1 uncultured Puniceicoccaceae bacterium
CTTGCGGGGAGAGCGGGGGGTGGGATAGGGTGCGCGGTGATGAAAAATTTGCCGCAAGATACGATAGTTATTGATGCTGCTGAGAGCGCTCTGGATGGGGCGTTTGTGCAGGTGGGAAAGAAGACGCTAGGGGTGGGGAAGCTGACGTTGGATTTGCCGAAGCCCGGGCGGTGGCTGGCGCTGTATCGGCCTGATTTTTATTGGAATGTGCCGCGGTTTGGGGGGAAGAGTTGGGAGGGGGTGCCGCGTGATACGCAGTTTTTGCTGTGGGAGAAGCGTGGCGGGAAGTATGGGGTGTTTTTGCCGCTGATCAGCGGGGACTTGAGGGCGCGGCTCGCAGGGACGGCTGGGGGGCTGGAGCTGAGCTGGGATGGCTTGGCCGATGGGCAGAAGGGGCCTGAGAGCGCGCTGCTGGGGTATTTCGCGACGGGGGGCGATCCTTACGCGCTGATTGCAGATGGGGTGGCGGCGGTGAGTCAGAGGCTGCGGAGTTTTCGTACGCGGGAGGAGAAGGTGGAGCCTGCGTTTGTGGATTATTTGGGCTGGTGCACGTGGGATGCTTTTTACCATGATGTGACGGCTGAGAAGTATCTGGAGGGGCTCAGGACGTTTAGCGAGGGCGGGGTAGCGCCCGGGTTTTCCATTTTGGATGATGGGTGGCTGGATACGACAAAGGACTACCTGAACTCGATTTTCCCGAACAAGACGAAGTTCCCGAATGGGCTTGCGCCGCTGGCACTGGAGGCGAAGCGCCGCTATGGGATAAAGCTGTTTGGGGTGTGGCATAATTTTATGGCTTACTGGATGGGCGTGAACCCTGAGGGGAGCGTGGCCAAGGAGTTTAAGTATGTGTCGAGGCAGGGGAAGATACGGCCCTGGCTGGGGAAGGATGAGCCGCTGGAGGATTTGCACTTGATCCATCCCGATAGCATCCACCGCTTTTATCATCAGTTTTACCGCTATCTGCGGGAGCAGGGGGTGGACCTTGTGAAGGTGGATGGGCAGAGCGCGCTGGAGGAATTTTCCAGTGGGCATCTTGGGCGGGTGAGCACGATGCGGGCGTATCAGGAGGCGCTGCAGGGGGCGGCATCTGCCCATCTGGGAGGGGAGCTTTTGCACTGTATGTGCAATGGCTCGGATGTGGCCTACAATATGGATGCCTCCAGCGGGTGGAGAAACTCTGTGGACTATTTCCCGCGGCATGATGGGCACACGCAGCAGAGGCATGTATTCATTAATGCCTACAACAATTTATGGTCGAGCCAGTTTGCGGTGCCCGATTGGGATATGTTCCAAACGCATGGGGCGAGCCCGAAGTTTCACGCGGCGGCTAGGGCGATAAGCGGGGGGCCCGTGTATGTGTCGGACAAACCCGGGCAGCAGGATTTCGCGTTGCTGAAACGGCTGGTAATCAGTGATTCGCGGGTGCTGCGGTATGAGCAGCCCGCGCTGCCATCGCCAAGCGTGCTGTTGACGGATTGCACGGCGCAGGCAGTAGCGCTGAAACTTTACAACAGGCATCGGGATGGCGGGCAGCTGGGGCTCTTCCATTGCCAGAAGAGTGAGACGGCGCTGAGCGACACGTTTGGCGTGGCGGATGTGCCAGGGCTGGACGCGGATGGGAAGTATGCGCTGTGGTTTGCCGAGGCGCAGTCCCTTGATGTGCTGGATGGCGCGGAGGGGTATCCGTTTGCGCTGGAGCCAGTGGGGCATGAGCTAGTGACGCTGAGCCCAATCGAAAAGGGTGTGGCGATACTGGGGCTGCTCGATAAATACAGCGGCCTTGTGGCTGTGGCTGAGGCAGGATGGGAGACGAAGAGCACCTATGCGGCGGCACTGCTGGATGGCGGGCGGATAGGCTTCTACTCCGCCAAGAAGCCGAAGAAGGTAGTGAGCACGGCCACCGGGCACAAGGTGCGCTATGATGCCAAGGCAAAGCTGCTGGAAATCATAGCGCCTGAGGGTGAGCCGCTAGCGCTGGAGCTGCACTACTAGGCTGACTGGCTGAAGGCGCTGCGCCACTTGGCCAGTGGAGTCATGCCGCCCGCAAGAATGAAGAGGAGCTGGCTGCCCCAAAAGGAGATGAGCCAGAAGAAAGCCTTGTCCATAAAGCCGTAGCTGTGGAGGCCTACGCCGAGCATGTTTGTGCCGAACCATGACCAGCTGGTGATGATGTTTCCGCCGATGGCGAGGAGCATAAAGCCGCGCTGGCCGCACATCTTGATGCGGCGGGCGTGGAGGGCGAGGGCGAGCCAGATGACGATCATGAGGGCACCGTTTTCCTTGGGGTCCCAGCCCCAGAAGCGGCCCCAGCTCTGGTCTGCCCAGATGCCGCCGAGGACGGTGCCGACAAAGCTGAAAAGGAGGGCAAAGCAGCAGACGCCGTAAGTCATGCGCTCCAGTGAGGAGGCGGTGGCCTTGTCCAGAGTGGTAGTGAAGAGGCCACGGACGACGTAGATGAGGCCGAGGAAGCCTGCGAGGAAGGTGGCGGAGTAGCCGAGGGTGATGGTGGTGACGTGGGTGGAGAGCCAGAAATTGGAATCGAGAACGGCGCGCATCATCTCCATGGTGTCTGTGCCGCCAGAGACGGCGAGGTTGTGAGCGATGACGAGGGAGCAAAAGCCGATGGCCGCAGCGCTGACGGTGGCCAGGCCGTTGCGGAAGAGGCGCTCCAGAGGGAGGGCGAAGAGGACAGCGGTCCAGCCCACAAAGACGGCGGAGGAGTAGAGATTAGTCACGGGGGCGTAGCCGCTGAGGTAGACACGGGCGGCCATGCCGAAGGTGTGGATGATGGCCGCAATGACCATGATGTGAAAGGCAATGCGCTGGAGCCAGGGCCAGCCCATCCATGCCACGCAGACGACAAGGAAGCTGATGAGATAGAGGACGAGGCTAACGTAGAAGGGCTGGAAGTTGTTGAAGAAAAGCTCGAAGCCCACTCTGCCGTCGGAATCGCTGATGCGGCGGTGATACTCGGCATCTATGGCGGCGACGGCTTGATTGAAGGCGGCGGGGTTAGCGGTGTTCCAAGCGGTGGCGAGCTCGGCGAAGCCCATGGCGATGGGGTCTACCTGATTGGTGCGGACGGTCTCCAGGAGGGTGACGCCGAGGTTGTTCCACTGGGCGGATTTCCAAGGCTGGGGGGCATCACTGGGGGCGGGAATGAGGCGGAGGGCGGGGCCTTCGGCGATTTGCTGGAAGATGCCCGCGAAGGCGAGAAACTGGTCTACCTCGGGAGTGCGGGCACCCGCATCGAGCTGAACGGAGTGAAGGGCCATCATGCCAGCTGGGGCGACCTGGCCGAAGCGCTGGTAGAGGGCGGTGGGTGGGATGCCCTGCATGGGGGAGGGGGCGACGTAGGTGGCGGCGAGCTTATTCCAAACGGCGATACTATTGGAGAGCTTGATGACGGCTTTTTGGTAACGGTTTTGCTCCTGGGCGTTTTCGGGGGCGAGCTGGGCCTGGCGGGAAATTTCTGAGAGGTGGGGCTGGAGCTCGCGGACGGAGAAGTGCACGACATCCTCTCCCGTGGAGCCGAGGAGCCCGAGGACGCCCGGGTCGTCCACGCGGAAGATTTTGGCGTCGAGTGCGGCGGGGTCCGCGAGGACAGTCATGGCAAACCACTGGACGGCGGGGAGGCGGTGGCCATCGGCGTCAAGGGCGGTTTGCTTGCCGCGGAAGAGGACGAGGGCGTTGCGGGCGACGGTGTCGAGCGGCTTAATGCGACCGCCTTCGAGGACTGGGAGGCGGCCAAAGGAGCGGAGGTCGAAATCTGCCCGCTCCTGGGTGGAGACCTTGGCAGGCATCAGGCTCTTGATGACAAAGAGGGCGACAATCGCGAGAAGGCCGATGGTGGCGATTTTTTTCATGGGCGTGCGCATTGGCTAGGCAGTGGGAGTGGCGGCGTTTTTGGCGGCTCGCTTTTCGGAGAATTTTTTGAGGCCCCAGCCGAATTGCCAGATCATGCCGAGGGTAACGAGGATACAGGCGATGTAGGGGACGAGCCAACTGGGGTTGCGCACGACCTGGAGCATGGAGGCCATGTCTGGCTGGCCCGCACTGTTGGGGCCGTAGGAGGCCTGGTAGAAGGTGAGGCCGCCGTGGCGGAGGGGGTGGTTCATGTAGATGATGTTTTCGCGGTCTTCGCCTGCGGTGGGGTCGAGGAGGCGGACTTTGCTGGCGAAGTTTTTGGGGATTTCGGTGCCCGGGTATTTTTCGTGAGTGAAGTCGAGGAGGGTGAGGGTGAAGGGGAGGTAGTGGCGCTGGTAGCGGAGGGAGATTTGGAAGGTGCGGCCATCGTATTCAAACTCCTGGGGGGGGAGGTTAGACTCGAAGACGTTGCTGACGAGCCATGTGCCGAGGGAGCCATCGGGGCCGAGGAGCTCGACAACGGCGGTGGTGGTGTTGCGCTCGTCCTGGCGGTAGGTGGGGGGGATTTCCCGCGCCTGGAGGCCCATGACGGGGGCGAGGCCTTTGGTGGCGGAGGGGGTGACTTGCTCGCCTTGTGTGGTGCGGGTGACGATGGCGTTTGTGTAGTATTCGCGGGTTTCTATTCTAAAGGGGAGGCGCGGGTGGGTGATGGGCTTGCCTTTTTCGAGGAGCTTGGCGGGGATGGCCACGACTTTGTTTTTATCGGGGGCGGTGGTGTCTATGACGACTAGCTCGTCGTAATGGAAACTGGTGGTGTAGTTGCCCGTCTCGCCTTCGTCCATCCACATAAAGCTTTCGACCTGGGAGAGGTTGGTGGCTAGCTGGCTGATGAGAAGGGAGACTATGCCCGCATGGATGAGGGCGATGCCTAGCACGCTCCAGCGGGGGCGGAAAAACTTGAAGTGTGCGCAGAGGAGGTTGGCCAGCATGAGGGGGCCGATGAGGTAGCCGCCAGGGATGGGCAGGTGGAGGAACTTGAGGGTCTCGCCCAGCGGCCACTGCTCAGGGTAGCCCCAGAGGGTGACGAAGCTCTCGAAGTATTTTTTCTGGGCGGCGTAGATGCCGAGGTCCACTTGGTCGAGGGTGCCAAAGAACACCAGTATGAGGGAGGCTGCCAGCAGCCAGACGGTGAGCTTGAGCGAGGAGAAGAGGTTGAAGAGGCTTTTCACAGATGCAGGTGTGATTGGGAGACCAGTTGGGCTGATTTATGTTCGCAAATTGGCAATGAATGCCAGCATGGGGAGGAAGGCAATTAGATAAGGCAGGAAGAAAGGCAGAATGAAGAATGCAGAATGAAGAAGTGAAGGCAGATGGACAGATGAAATTATAAATTCAAAATTATAAATTATAAGGTGGAGGCAGGGGCTGGGGTGGTGGTGGGGGAATTGAGTATATACACGTTTGTTTCGTAATGAGATTGACTCATTGCGACTTTGGCCATTCTCAAATTGTAGTATCCAAATGTTATGCGATTTCTCTGTATCCTATTTACATTAAAACTCAT
>CAZHQD010000152.1:0-5355 GCA_964533835.1 uncultured Puniceicoccaceae bacterium
ATTTTTTAGTTGATAAACTTAATCCTACTGTTTTAGTATGGATTCATGCAAATCAGCAAAAAAGCAGAATACGGATTGCGGGCGCTCATCAATCTTGGGTTGGCGAGAGAGCTGGGGCATGAGCGTGTGTCTGCGGCTGATCTAGCGCAGGCGGACAACCTTCCGCTGAAGTTCCTTGAGCAGATTTTTATCCAGTTGCGTGAGGCTGGGTATGTGGAAACCCAGAGAGGCAAAAATGGGGGCTACTGCATTGCCCGCCCGATGAACGAGATAAAGATGGGGGATCTGGTTCGGCTACTGGATGGGCCGCTGGCTCCGATTTCGTGCGCGAGCCGCACGGCATACCAGCCATGCTCGTGCCCCGATGAAACGCACTGTGGTTTGCGGATGCTGATGATAGATGTGCGCAATGCTATCGCGAACATACTCGACCGCTACACGCTGGCAAATGTTGTAGAGATTACGCTCCGCAAAATCAAAAGGGATGGCGCAGAACACTTTTTCCTGAAGAAGGCGCTGCACACTTGTGCCAAGGCGCAACCTGAGCATTACGAAGGGCTTTTGGCCGAGCTAACTCGCTCGGGAGATCGCCCAAAATCCACCAAAGCTTCGCTTTCCTAATACGCCCATGAATACCACCACCTTTCCCAATACTCAAAACTCAGACTGGCTTGATGTCGTACGCGCCAAAGTGGAAAACCTCACCTACGGGGTCGTCCAGATAGTCGTGCATGACGGCAAGGTAACTCAGATCGAATGCACGGAAAAAGTGCGCTTCGAGAGCGGCAAGAAATCCCGCTAATCCCACTTTCGCCCAACCCACACGGGAGGCAGATAAACACACAAAAACAATCCATCAAACAGTCATACTGTAAGATACTAGACACCCAACCATACTGACCGGTCCACCGGAGGCATTGGATTCCAGAAAGGAATCTACCATGCCTATAGCAAATAAAACTACTAAACTAAATCGGAACAAACTCGGGGCTTTTGCCCTTTTGAGCGCACTGCCTCTCGCGCTGGCTGCACAGCCGTCAGAATTAGAGGCGCTAAGAGCGCAAATTGCAGAGCTGGAGCAACGCTTCAAAATTCTGGAGCGTAACCAAGAGCTGGAAAAGGAAGCCGCAGATGCCGCCGCGAAAGCCCGCCCGAATGTGGTCGCTGGGCCAAGTGGATTCATATTGGAGGCGCAGGATAAGAGCTGGTCTGTTCGAGCAAGGGCAAATGTCCAGCTTGATGGGCGTTACTTCATAGAAGACGGGGGCGCGAATAACAACGATCGATTCTTGCTCCGCCGTGTCCGTCCGAGCCTGGAAGGGACAGTGGGCTCATCCTTCACGTTCCGAATCATGCCTGACTTTGCGCCGAGCAGCGTTGATTTGCTCGACGCATGGGGCAACTACAAGTTTTCCGATCAGTTCAACATTCTTTTCGGAAAGACGAAGTCTCCAATCGGGCTGGAGCGCCTGGTTTCGCAGACCAACCTAGCCTTCATCGAGCGTGGGCACCCTACGTCTCTGCTTCCCAATCGAGATTTGGGTGTGCAATTCCACGGGAAAGTTTTGGGAGGGCTCGTGGATTGGAATGCCTCAATCCTGAACGGCACTACCGACGGCCAGAGCAATAACTCAAGCGGGCAGCCCGACGACGACTTCGAGTTTGCGGGGCGTCTCTTCAGCCATCCATTTGCCAAAAGCGATTCGGATGCACTCAAGGGGCTTGGTGTGGGCCTGGCAGCCACTTATGGGAATCAAGACAATGTTGCGCCATCGGCTTACCGCACAACGGCGCAAACGAGTGTCTTCTCATGGAATAATAACGTAAGAGTGGATGGCACAGTGGCAAGGCTCTCTCCTCAGCTTTATTACTACTACGGCCCGATTGGCTTGCTGGCGGAGTTTGCTGTTTCTGAGCAGGATCTCGTACGTACGGATACTGCTGCCAGAGACACACTCTCCAACACGGCGTGGCAAGTCTATGCGACCTATGTGCTAACCGGGGAAGATGCTTCGTATGGTGGTGTGCGCCCGCTCACTAACTTCTCGATAAAGGAGGGCACATGGGGAGCATGGGAATTAGCCGCCCGTTATGGCGAGCTCGATATAGACAACGATGCCTTTGTGGGCTCCACCTTTTCCAGCGCCACGAACTCTGTATCAAAAATCAAAAGCGCAACTCTCGGAGTAAACTGGTACTGGAACCGTAACTTCAAAGTCAGCGTGAATTACGACCACAGCGTCTTCGAGGGCGGCGCGGCTGGCGGAGACAGGGACGACGAGCAAGCCATCTTCTCCCGTTTCCAGCTCCAGTTCTAGTTTGGGGCAATACTAACCTAATCAGAAAGGAATAGCATAAAATGAAAAATACGATTCTTACAAAGACGCTCCTACTGCTTTCGGCCATCGGGCTGGCAACGGGCTCATTATTTGCTCAAAAGAAAGTTGAGCTTCTGAATGTCTCCTATGATCCAACCCGCGAGCTCTACAGCGAGATAAACCCGCTCTTCGCGGCCTACTATAAGGCTAAAACGGGGGTTGATGTGAACATTAGGCAGTCACATGGCGGCTCAGGGCGTCAGGCTCGATCCGTTATAGATGGCCTACAGGCAGACGTCGTCACTCTGGCGTTAGCTTATGACATAGATGTCTTGAATAGTCGCGCCAATCTTATACCTGCCAACTGGCAAAGCCGTTTGCCCGACAATAGCTCACCCTATACCTCGACAATCGTGTTCTTAGTCCGAAAGGGGAATCCTAAGAACATTAAAGATTGGGGTGATCTGGCGCGAAACGGTGTGTCTATAGTCACGCCCAATCCGAAAACATCGGGCGGGGCGCGCTGGAATTATTTGGCCGCATGGGCATGGGCTGAAAAAGAGTATAAGGGCGACAGGGCCAAGGTCCTTGAATACATCAAGCGAGTCTTTGCCAATGTGCCAGTGCTAGATACAGGCGCCCGTGGCTCCACGACTACGTTTGTGCAAAGAGGAATTGGGGATGTCTTCCTCTCCTGGGAGAATGAAGCCTATCTGGCTAAGAAGGAGTTTGGCCAGGATGCATTTGAAATCATCTACCCTAGCCTCTCCATCCTGGCCGAGCCGCCCGTCACTGTTGTGGATAGAGTAGCAAGACGCAAGGGCACGACAGAAGTGGCAGAAGCCTACCTAAAGTTCCTCTACACACCCGAGGCGCAGGATGTCATTGGCAAGCACTTCTACCGCCCACGCGATCCTGCTGCTGCAAAAAAATACAGCAACACCCTACCCTCTATCCCGCTGGTGACAATCGATGGTGATTTTGGCGGCTGGGCTAAAGTCCAGAAGGAGCACTTCGATGATGGCGGTATCTTCGACCAAATCTACCTGAAGTAGTCTTAGGCCAACGCAAATACTCACCTATCGCAGCCTCCACACACGCATGAACTCAGAGAGCACAAAGAAAACCAAGCCGTCTTTTGGCGCCATCAATCGCAGAGTCCTGCCAGGATTCAAACTGACGATGGGATGGACGCTAGTATGGCTGTTTGTAATTGTTCTCGTGCCATTATCAGCGGCGTTTTTCAAAACTGCCGGGATGGGATGGTCATCGTTTGTGGAGGCTGCCTTTGCTCCCCGCACTATCGCGGCCTACAAGGTAAGTTTCGGGGCGGCGCTGGCAGCCGCTGCGGTAAATGCCGTATTTGGCTACATTCTTGCGTGGGTATTGGTTCGTTATCAATTTCCCATGAAGAAACTGGTAGATGGCATAGTAGATTTGCCATTTGCTTTGCCTACGGCTGTTGCGGGTATTGCGCTGACTGCATTGTATGCTGAAAACGGATGGATTGGCAGTCTCTTAAAACACTTTGAAATCAAAACAGTTTTTACGTTCTGGGGTGTTTTCATTGCGCTGCTCTTTGTCAGCTTACCCTTTGTTGTCCGCACTCTTCAGCCGATTCTGGAAGAACTCGAACCAGAGCTAGAGGAAGCCTCTGCGACACTTGGCGCAAGCCGCTGGCAGACGTTTTGGAAGGTCATTTTCCCTGCCACGCTTCCTGCCCACCTTACGGGCTTTGCCTTGGCCTTTGCGCGCGCCGTAGGCGAATACGGATCGGTGGTGTTTATTTCGGGCAATATGCCCATGAAGACCGAGATAGCGCCCCTGCTGATCGTAATCAAATTGGAACAGTATGACTACGAGGGGGCCACAGCTATCGCTGTCGTTATGCTGATTATCTCATTCATCCTGCTTTTCGTAATAAACAAGCTGCAAAACTGGATGCAGTCCCGAAGCAACTAATTAACCAAAGATTTTTTCCCATGGCCTCCGCAACACCCATACGCCAGCGCTCCGCCCATTTCGCAGGCACTAAAGCAATCGCTGAGTCACCTCTAATCAGGTGGGCTCTGGTGAGCATTGCGATTTTCTTTGTGCTGGTATGCCTGGTTTTACCGCTACTGGCGGTATTTCATGAAGCATTCAGGAGAGGCGCGCACTTGTTCTTTGCGTCCTTCCAGGATGCCGACGCATTGGCCGCGATAAAGTTGACGTTATTAGTGGCCGCCATATCGGTGCCTCTCAATATTGTCTTTGGTCTTGCCGCATCATGGGTTATCGCAAAGCACGATTTTCCCTTTAAGAGCTTTCTTATCACGCTGATAGACCTTCCCTTTGCGGTATCTCCTGTCATATCGGGACTGATCTATGTCTTGGTCTTTGGAATGCAGGGATGGTTTGGCCCGTGGCTTATGGATAGGGATATACAAATTATATTTGCTGTGCCTGGCATCGTGCTTGCGACCGTTTTTGTGACATTCCCGTTTGTGGCCCGCGAACTCATTCCACTGATGCAGGCACAGGGGCGAGACGAAGAATATGCCGCCATCACACTTGGCGCCAGTGGCTGGCAAACTTTTTGGCGAGTCACCCTCCCGAATGTGAAATGGGGGCTCTTCTACGGAGTCATTCTTTGCAACGCCCGCGCCATGGGAGAGTTTGGCGCCGTATCTGTAGTGAGTGGCCATATAAGGGGGGAAACCAACACTATGCCGCTTCACATCGAAGTGCTCTACAACGAGTATAACTTCGTGGCGGCCTTCGCCGTGGCATCGCTCCTGGCCCTTCTAGCTATCGTAACCCTTATTCTAAAAAATCTTATTGAGTGGGCGCATCACCGCTCAATCAAAGGCTAATTTTTCCATCCACCAAAACTTCAATTTAAAATGAGCATCCGCGTCATAAATATCTCGAAAACCTTTGGTAATCACACCGCGTTGGACGGGGTTTCCCTCACGGTTCCCAATGGTAGTCTTACGGCTCTGTTGGGGCCCTCTGGTTCGGGAAAGACCACACTCCTGCGAATAATAGCAGGGCT
>CAZHQD010000153.1:0-5354 GCA_964533835.1 uncultured Puniceicoccaceae bacterium
AGGTCCTGGGTTCGAGCCCCAGCTTTCCCACCAATATAGGGGCATTGCGAGGCTGCATAAATAGTAGGGCAGACGTAGAGTTACTATTTCTCAGAGAATACCTTGGCATGGTTAATTATGCTGGAACAGCTTGCGTTGGTGGTGTTCTCAGGCAAGACACTAGCCGATGCCAAAATCAAGAGTATCACAGAGACGAAGAGGAGGCCTGTCTGCCAGAGGATTGGTGGTAATGGTTTTAATGCTGTGTCTCGCTGGAGCACTGGCTTATGTTTGGTATAGTGCGCAGTCGCAGAATGAGCAGATACGCATTGCCCGTGGCGTTGCAGCAGCCATTGATCCGTTGCGTGAATCCGAAAAGCTGCCTCGTCCGGTGCTACTTTGGCTGGATGGGATAATGGAAAAGCTACCAGGCGTGATGCCGCCGCCGATTCCAGTAGAAGATTTTGCTGCCGCCAGCAATCTGGCTTATGCGGGTTTCCCTAGATTGGTAGCCAAAAATAACAATGAAGCTGAGCGAAAAATAACGATTCTACAAAATGCAGCCTATGCCGTAGGCTATGATGAAGAACTCCGAGCCCCATTGTGGTCTGCTTTTCGCCTATTTAAGGTACCTACCACACAGGCGCCACCAAGACCCGATGGATTCATGAGTGATCGCCGCAGCAGGGCTCGTGTGACTACGGATGACTACCGAGGTTCGGGCTATGACCGTGGGCACTTAGCTCCCAGCTATGGAATTGGGCTTTGCTATGGGGCTGAGGCACAGAGAGAAACCTTTCTACTAACGAATATCATCGCACAAAACCCCGATCTCAACCGTGGCCTGTGGGCGGCTCTGGAGAGACGCAAGGCAACACGAATCGCCTACAGGCTAGGAGAGGTATGGGCCATCGTGGGTCCAGTATTTACCAGCGCTCCCCCGCGTAGACTAGAGAGTGGCATCGCCATACCAGACAAAGTGTATTGCCTCCTGCTTGATACTCGTCTGGATGGCAGCATCAGAGCACTCGCACTAATCACGCCCAACGATTCTAGTGTTACTCCCCCGCTTAGCCGCTATATTGTAAGCGTGGACGATCTAGAAGCACTGACAGGTCTCGATTTTTTTGCCGAATTGCCCGATGTTGCAGAGGCAGAAATTGAGGCCGTGAAGCCGCAGTTTTTGTGGTAAATAGTTCGGCGCTTTAATTTGCCGCTTCGATCTGTGCGCGGCTTTTCATCTCTTCGTCGGCTAAAACTTCTTGCATTTTATACCCAGTGAGGGATTCCAAGCCCTTGATAAGGAGCATCAGAGCCCATACCGTAACAGCCATAGTAGGGATGGTGATTATCACATAGCTCCAGCCCTGCATAGCGCCCATTTCTTGATTGAAGCGTTCGAGGTTTTCTGCGGGGTCGGTCTTGATAAAGATTTTGGCAACGGCGAAATTGAGCACGGCGGATAGGAGAAAGGAAGCTGCGAGCAGCCAAGTGCACTTGGCTAGTAGTTTGTCGAATTGCCCTTTGGTGCCGCGGGCGAGTAGCGCGGCCTCGATCTTAGCCACATCGAAAACTTCTTCGGAGTAGAGAAACAGTTTTATCAAAGGCTTGCGGGTGGGCAGGGTGACGAGAACTGCCACGGCAAAAATCAGAGGGAGCGCTGCCTCATTGTAGGCCACATACTCCTTGGGCAGATTGAGGAGACCGATTCCTCCCTTGGCCAGTATGCTCACGAAGCCCAGTGCAGAAAAAATATTGAAACGCTTCCGTGTAATGGCCTCATGTATCCCATAGCAAAGCGGAAATGCGAGGGCAAGGGCGAGGTTAAGGGCGGGAGAAACCCCCAACCACTCTGTGCCCTTGCTTAGAAGCACAATAGGAATCAGCAGATTGAAAACAAGATTTGGGAAGAGGCCTGGTTTTTTGCCTGAAGGTGGTTTTTCGGTCATAAAGGACAAGTGTTTAACAAAAACCCTTCTCACAGGAAATGTTTTTCCCTAGGCTTCAACAGATAACAAGCCATGCCGATACGCTGCCTCATCTCTGCGGGACCAACGCGCGAATACTTCGACCCTGTGCGCTTTATTAGCAATCCATCTAGCGGCAAAATGGGCTACGCGATTGCCACTGCTGCCGTGGCTGCAGGATGGGAGACAACTGTGGTAAGCGGCCCAGTGAGTCTGCCTAAGCCCGCAGGGGCAGCAATCGTGCCTGTTGTTACAGGGGATGAAATGTATACTGCGCTGATCAAACACTATCCTGAGTGTGATGTGCTGATAATGACAGCAGCCGTATGTGACTACAGGCCAAAAAATCGCTCCGAGCAGAAGGTGAAAAAGCACCAGCTTTCAATGACGGTAGAGATGGAGCCCACACGGGATATTCTAAAAACGCTCGGCCAGCAAAAACAGCATCAGTATGTGGTAGGTTTTGCCGCAGAGACAGAAGACATTGAGAAACACGCGCTGGAAAAGCTTACCGCAAAGAATTGTGACCTGATAGTGGCCAATGATGTGGGCGGTCCCAGCGGTGCCTTCGAGAGCGAGAATAATCGCGTAATACTCCTTGGCCGCGATGGCACAAGAACGGTATTGGGGCCTGCGCCAAAGCTGGCTATAGGGGAGCAGCTTGTGGCATTTTTGGCACAGCGAGTGAAAAAAAAGCGGGATTGATTACCTCTTGCGAGTAGATTACCCATTTGTGGCCATGTTCCAGCCATTTAAGTTACGTGTCTGCCAATCCAATTAATGATATGTATCTCCTTTCCTTAACTCTTTCGTGCTGCATTCATCGTTCTTACTTCATCCAAACCCCATGAAGAAAGTATCTGCTCTGGAAAATGTGCTAGGCAAGCTGGATGATCTGGACTCGGCCAGCCTAGCGATCATTGTGCAGCGGTTGGTCAGGGAGCGACGCCTCTTGGAAATGGTTTTTAGCACTATTCGGGAGGGTATACTGGTGATAGACAAATCGGGGGTAGTACAGTACGCGAACCCCGCAGCAAATCATTTGCTTGGGCTTGCGCCACGGGATATTGGGCGGGCTAGCCTATGGAAATCTGTGCCCGATCTAGCGCGCAGCGTAGCCCTAAACACCAAGGGCGCCCTCGAAAGCGATGCAGGGGTAACCCGTGAAGTAGAGCTGACCTACCCCGAGCGTAGGCTCGTACGCCTTTATATGGTGCCAATCACCGATCCCGAAGTAGCGGGGGACAAGGGAACACGCCGCCACGTAGTGATCCTAACCGATGTAACTCGTGAGAAGGCAGAAGCGCAAGAAACGGTAGAGAATGAGCGTGTGAACTCCATTTTGCATCTAGCAGCCGGAGTGGCTCACGAGCTGGGCAACCCTCTAAACTCCATCAACATCCACCTGCAGCTACTCCTCCGCCAAACTGAAAAACTTAAAGACAAGGCAACCGCAGCAAAACTAAAGAGCTCTCTCGACATTTGCGCGGCAGAAGTCACGAGACTTGATGGAATCATAACGAATTTTCTGCAGGCGGTGCGCCCGACCCCACCCGACTTTACAGAAGCAGACTTGCTGGCACTACTCGCAGAAACCCTGGAGTTTATGGGGCCCGAGCTTTCGGATGCAGGGATTGGAGTAGATGTGCAAGCAGAGGCACAGATACCACCTGTTCTAGCCGATATTAACCAAATAAAGCAGGTGTTCTTCAACATCTTGAAGAATGCTCGCGAAGCCATGAAAGCCGGCGGCGTGATCAAAGTCCGCGCGCGCTCAGATGACGACTTTGTCTATCTGCTAATAGCAGACACAGGCGAAGGCATCCCCGAAGAAAACCTTTCCCATATCTTTCTACCTTATTTCACAACCAAAAGTAGCGGAACCGGTCTAGGCATGATGATAGTCCAGCGCATTTTGCGGGACCACGGCGCGCAAATAGGTATAGACTCGAAACCAAACGCCGGAACCGTTGTAACCCTCCAATTCCCACAAAAGCACAGGCGAGTAAGGCTGCTGAGTGAGTGATGGGTTAGGCATTCTTGCTCGTACTAAGATTACGTGTGACCAGCATGAAGAGCCCCAGAATGACGAGTAATCCTGCTGTCCCAGCCAGAAGTGCGTAATCTTGCAACCAGAGCACGGTGAGCAAATATCCATAGATGGCCAGCAAGCCGACCCCAAGCCATAGTGCGCGCTTCCCGCTTTTAAGAACTGCAGCACTGTAGAAGGTGATCATACCAGTCGAGATGCTCGCGGCAATCAAGTATGCAAGATTGAAGGATAGGAACTCACTTAGGGCCAATAGGACCAACGAAAACAGCACCAGAGTTGCACCTACAAGCAAATACTGAATCGGGTGAATAACCAAGCGGTTCAACATCTCAAATAAGATGAACCCTGAAAAAACAAGTACTATAAAAAGTATCCCATATTTAATAGTACGCTCAACGGTACGATAATTATCCACTGGCTCCAACAGATTTACACCAAATTGAGATGGCAAGAGATTCGATGACTCGAACATATGGTTGTCTTGGTAGCCCTTCCAGAATCCTGGCAAAGTTCGTCCGTAAAGTGAAACGCCCCATTCGGCCTCAAATCCGTCGGGCCGGATTTCACGCCGTTCAGGAAGGAAGTTTCCCTTAAAGCTGGGACTACCCCAATTTGAGGTCATGGTAACGTTTGTGCTGTCTCCAACAGCGGCAAAGAAGATACTCTCACTACCTTTGGTTCTAAGCTTGAAAGAAAATGGAATGCTATCATTCGAGAGCTCTATTTTAACAGGCGCATTCAATCCGTTTGTTATTTCGGGAAGGCGCGAAGCCGTTGTAAATGGGTACTCCTTGCCGCTCCACTGAAGTTTTACCACCTCTGTTATTCCCTTAATCTCATTCATACCAACACTGAGGTATGCATTCTCCGAACGAATATCATCCATCGTCAGACCTAATTCTTGCGCGGTGGGGATTTTGAATTGCCCACTCACTTGGATATCCGCTGTAAAAACTGCCGTGGAAAATATGCCCCGCTTTCTACTTTCAGCTTCAGCCACGCTTCTTATCTCTAATTTTTCGGGCAAGATGTAGATGTGGGAATAGGTAGCATTTTGCTTTTCGCCTGCCTTAGCCGGTAGAAGCTGTTCGTAGGGAATTACAAGAACCGGTCCAACAAAATTCACTTGGCCTCCCCATGTGTTGGCAATTTCGGCAACAGCCATGTCTCGATAATTTTGTCGCTCATGGAGCTGCATGCTAATCATTCCCAAAGGAGCCAATAGAACCAACCCAATAAACCCTACCAAAGCATATCGAAGAAAGTCCATAAGCCTTGAGGCGGCGTGAACTGGAATCTGAGATTTTGTGCCTTCAGGAGTTGGAGGAGATTCTTGCATAGGAGGGTAGTTATTG
>CAZHQD010000154.1:0-5334 GCA_964533835.1 uncultured Puniceicoccaceae bacterium
TTTATCTTAATTTGAGAGGTATAAGGCAAGTAAAATTTTGGTTACAATTTTAACTTTTTGCAGCGAGGTTGGATCCCATTTTCTCGAAGTAAAAGTTACGCAAGAGTTCGTTAATTTCTCTTGGGTTGCCAGTCTGCAGGATTTTATTTGCCAAAGTCTCTGTCTCTGAGAGCTTTACGCTTCTCATTAAAAACTTAATTTCAGGCAGAACAGCGGGAGTCACGCTGAGTTCAGTAGCTCCAAATCCAAAGAGTAGGGGAGCGTAAATGGGGTCTCCCGCCATTTCTCCGCAGATGCTTACAGATATGCCTGATTTGCGACCTGATTCGATGATGTGCTTGATAGTTCGGAGTATTGCGGGGTGGCTGGGCTGATATAGGTGGGCGATTCGGTCGTTTACGCGATCAACAGCCAGCATATACTGGATGAGATCATTCGTGCCGATGGAGAAAAAGTCACAATGAATCGCGAGCAAGTCCGCACTGTAGGCGGCGCTTGGGATTTCGATCATGCTGCCTATTTTTATATCATGTGCATAAGCTTGGCCACGTTGGGAAAGCTCGGACTTTGCCTCTTCTATTACTTGCTTTGCTGCAAGCAGCTCCTCCAGCGAGCTAATCATGGGAAACATAATCTGGACTTTCCCAAAGGCGCTTGCGCGGAGGATAGCGCGGAGCTGGTCTTTGAAAACGGGTAAGTTTTCCAGGCAGAAACGAATGGCCCTGTAACCCATAAAAGGGTTGGCTTCTTCGTATTGGAAGAGGTTATTTCCGATAGTCTTGTCTCCGCCCAAATCAAGAGTGCGTATGGTTACGGGCATGGGGGCGAGCCCTTCGACAATCCTGCGATAAACTTGGAATTGTTCCTCTTCTCCTGGGAAGCGGTCCCTTCTAATAAACAATGCTTCCGTACGAAAGAGACCCACACCTGTCGCACCTGTATTTCGAAGATCGGCGGGATTTTCGTGACCTTCGATATTGATGTAGAGTGGCGTGTGCGCTTGGTCTATTGTTATGCAAGGCAGACCGAGCGCGCTTTCGTAAAGCTTTTGTATGTTTTGCCTCTGTACACGTATCTTTCCATAGCGGAAAAGTGTAGCCGCGCTGGGATTAATTATTACTAGCCCATCGTAGCCATCCACCAAGATGGTGCTTCCCGAGGTAATTTTTTCCGTGGCATCATGTAGTCCTACCACCGCCGGAACACCAAGGCTTCTGGCCATTATCACGGCATGGGATGTCCGCCCGCCCTGGTCGGTTACGATAGCCAAAACATTCCCTCTTTCGAGAGTTGCCGTATCTGAGGGGGTAAGGTCATTTGCAACAATGATCTTTTTGTCGGTAAGTCGACCAAGTGCTGCATCTCCTTGTCCCATAAGGGTTTGCAGGAGCCTACGTGATACGTCTCGTATATCTGATGCTCTTTCGCGCAGGTAGGCATCGTCAAACTTGGCAAATGCTTCTATGTATTTACCTGCCACCTTATGGAAGCAGTGTTCTATATTGTAGCCAGTCTCAAAAACTTCTTTGATGGTCTCTTCGATGAGAGCTCTATCTTCGAGAACCATCTGATGGGCATCGAAGATGAGAGCTTCTTCTTCGCCCAAGCGTTCTTCAATTTCGCTGCGTATAGCAGAAATCTGGCGTCTTGTTTCCAGTAGACCACGCTCAAACCGAGCGATTTCTTCCTCCCGTTTATTGGTTGGAATTATGTAGGAGGGGATTTCTAGCTCCGTACGCTGAAACACAAAAACCTCTCCGCTAGCCACTCCTGGCGAGGCGGATATGCCTTTGAGTATAATTTCATCAGAGGATTCTGGCATTTGTGCAGCAGCTACAGATTTGTTTCACTAAATGTCTAGAAAGACGGTAAACTAAACAAATGCAAACAAATGGGTAAAAACCAAACCAGAAAAATGGCTAAGGTTGATGGAGTGTGAATTCCTGCGGGGTGTTTGTATCTCACGTTATTTAACACCCACCGTCAAGAGGAAACTGTAGCTTCACGTAGCCAAATTCTGCTTTGCACAAGCCTCACAGGCCGAGTGGTACCGAACCATACTGCATCCTGGCCAAGTATCTACAATTTTAGCCGAGAACCATCTGGACTTCTTTTTCGGTAATCTTGCCTTTGTTGCTGTATGCCGCTACTTCGCCAACCATACGGATTAACTCGGGTAGGTTTGCCCAATCGGGGGTCGCCATCAGGGCACTGATTGCCCCCGGAGTAAATTCTGATTTGCGGTATTGGTCTTCTATGTCAGGTGCGTTTTGCAGGATCTCTTTTACAATCAGTGGTAAGTCTTCTGGGCGCTCGTCCAGGCTTGGAAGATGAACAACTTCGATAGTTATATAGTAGTAGAGCTCTATGGAGAAACTCTCGTCGCCTAGGGCATCGTCAAGATTTCCGTCCACAGTGACGACAACCAGGGTTTGCCCAATTATTTTTTGGAGTACCTGAACAAAGGCACGCTGGATAGCAAGAGGAAGTGCGTTAATCTTTGAAAGGGCTAGAGTGCCGCCAGCAGCCGCCTTTACTACGCTGCCCCCGTTGCCATCTTTGCCGATTAGCATTTCACCCAAAGAGCCGACATCTGCACCTGCGCAGTCGAAGGTGACTAGGCGGTTGTCAGGCGCACCTGTCAAGCGGTGTACATGCTCCAAAACGTAGCGTTTGCCGCAACCATGAGCTCCGGAAATAGAGACCGCGCCAATGTTTTTCTTCTTGGCAATGGCTTCAAGTTGTTTGCGGGCTTCTGCAATCAGAGGGCTATTTCCAACTAGCGCGAGGCATACAGGTTCTTTGCTGCTTTGGCCGTTTTGGCTAATGCCACTGCTCGTGCGCCCCTTCCGCGGAGCCGATGCGATTTCTTCCTTGGGATGTTTGACTTCTAGCCCTCTGTTGATGGCTGATACAAATTCCGAAACCTTTAGGGGCTTTTTAAGGTAATCAAACACATCATTTCGCAACGCTGCTACGCCTTTGAGAACATCTGGCACGCTGTCGGTCATAATGACTACCGCATTTGGATCGATCTGACGCAATTGCTGTAGAAGCGGTGTTTGGGCCGGCATGGGCGCTGAATTATCGGCCACAACAATATCAAAGGGTTTGCTGCGGTAGAGATTGAGCGCTTTTTCCGCGCCAGCCACATAGACTACTTCGTGGCCCAAGGGCTCCAAAAGGGTATTTAGCAAGTCATGACTTTGCTTGGGTTCATCTACCACTAGAATGGAAGGCATGGTAACGGTAATTTAAGGTTTTGTTGGCGGCAGGATAACTATTTGTCCGCAGATGAACGAGGTAATGCCTTTATTTCGTTCCCAAATATGTGAATTGTCAACGCTTGAGGATTCGGATAGCCCGCTTAGGTAACGCTTTTTGCTTAAAATTATGTCAAAAACTCTATCCATCGTCATTCCATTCTACAATGAAGGTCTCATTGTGGGGAAAGTTTTGGGTGAGGTCATTTCTAGCCAGCCCGATGCAGAGGTAATTGCGATAGATGATGGCAGTACTGATAACACATGGGAAGAAATTGGGAAATGGCCCACCGTGAAGAAGTTTCGGCTAACCACAAATATGGGGCAAAGCGCTGCTATTTATCTTGGAATGCAAGCGGCTTCTTCGCCCTACATTGGGCTAATGGACGGAGATGGACAAAATGATCCACGTGATCTGAGCTTACTTCTGGATGCTGTTCAAAATGGCAAGGGAGATGTTGCCGTGGGGTACCGGCTAAGGCGTCAGGATAAGTGGAGCCGTCGCATTGCAGGCAAAGTGGCCAATAAAGTGCGTCGCTTGTTTCTGCAAGATGGCGTCAGGGACACCGGGTGCTCACTGAAGGTATTTTCAAGAGATGCGGTGAGTGTATTGATTCCATTCAATGGATTGCACAGGTACTTGCCTGCATTTTTTCATAAAGCAGGGCTTAAGGTGGTGGAGTATCCCGTAAATCATAGGCCCAGAGCGGGCGGGGTTTCAAAATACACAAATCTCGATCGCGCAATACGTGGCGTCTATGACTTAGTTGGAGTTGGCTGGTATTTGCGCAGAATGGTGATAGTCCCTTCATTGGATAGTTCACGCTAAGCTGTATACAAATCTTATGGTTCGCTTCTCGAAAAGAATAGCGGTTGATCTTGATGAAAATATTTTGGCTCAGGCTTTATCTGAAAGAAAAAGCAACGGTCAGAAGGTCATTGATGGAATGCTTAGCAATCCCACCGTATGCGGGATTGAGTATCCGTCAGAGATAGCAGCAATCATTAAAGGTATGAATGTGGGGGCTTATGAGCCAACTGCCAGAGGTCTTACAACTACAAGAGAGGCCGTATCCACATACTATGAGGACAGAGGAAATGAGTGGCGCTGGGTGCAGCCGGAAAATGTCATCATCACAGCGAGCACCAGCGAGGCTTACGGACTATTATTCAAACTATTCGGGGATGCGGGGCAGGAGGTCCTTTTCCCTATACCAGGTTACCCGCTGGTCGAGCATTTGGCTAGTTTTGAAGGGCTCACTCCCGTCGCTTATCCGCTTAGATACGATAGTTCTACTGAGTCTTGGCGGATTGATTTTGACTACTTGGAAGGACTTGTGAGCAACAAAACGTGTGCGTTGGTGTTTGTCGCTCCGAATAATCCTACGGGGGCAGGATTGAGCAAAGAGGATGCTGCACTTCTGGAAGTATTTTGCGAAAGGCACGAACTGCCACTCATTATTGACGAGGTGTTTTTTGATTATTCTCACGGGAAAGAGGCGTATCCCGCACCCACTGGGCGGTGTCTTACCTTTGTGCTTAATGGGTTATCGAAGGTAGTTGCGATGCCCCAACTTAAGGTGGGCTGGATTGCGATTCACGGGCCCAGCGCCAACGTGGACGAGTCCTTGCACAGATTGGAATACTTAAACGACTACTACTTGTCAGCAAGTCTGCCAATCCAATCGGTGGTTTCAGATTTGCTGCGACATCGTAAATCGATACAGAGCACAGTCCGCCAGAGGGTGGCAGATAATTATTCGATCCTGACGAAAAATATTAGCAGGGAAAAATTCTGGATAGCCCCTTATTTGGGAGGGTGGACGGCTGTTTTGAGGCTCAATAACATGCGTGAATCCGAGCTATATTGTTTGAAGTTACTTCGCAAAACAGGTCTCTTTTTGCATCCTGGCAGCTTTTATGGATTTCGTGGTGATGGCTGGGTGGTTGCAAGCTTGTTGAGCAAAACCATTTCTGATGTCCCAGCACTACTCAGTAGCGTAGATTAAAAGGGCCGGAGAGAATGCTCTCCGACCCTTAGTGCAACTACAACCATCCCTACAATTTGTTA
>CAZHQD010000155.1:0-5314 GCA_964533835.1 uncultured Puniceicoccaceae bacterium
TAAACACTGGGTTCGTGACGCTTCACTTCACCCTTAGCTAGGACAGCCCCTAAATTATAATTGAGACAGTGGCGGTGCGCGGGTGGTGGCGGGGGCGGACTCCTTTTGAAGAAAGGGAGAAGCTGCTCGGTGGGGCGTCTCAACGGATTACCACATTGTCAATTCAGGCGGATCGCATCATCGACATACGAACCGGCGAGATTCTTTTCCAAAGGAACTAGATATGGATACGATTATTGAAATTGCAAAGGCTGGGCTGAACCGTTTCTACGACGAGGGCTACGTTCGCTGGCCGGAAGAAAAATTGAGAGTGATATTCAGTAACCATAGTCTTCAGGAACCCGAAATTGCACGAACTCTTGAAAACTGGGAGACACAGGGATGGATCAAACTTCCAAAAAGAAAGGAGGAATACGTCGAGGTTTTGACGGTTATCCCTAATTAAATGCCGCAAATGGAATATTGAGAACAAACGCTCCAACCAGTTAGCACTCGTGATGCCAACTTTTAGAAGGATATAAAATTCAAGACAGCTTCTCGGTTATGAACGCCTGTGATTTTTTTCTCCTTCGGGGTGGACAGGAATCTTTATCGGCTAGGATGGCGAAAAAACGCTGCATCAAAAGGCACAATCAAGATTCCTGCGAAGGATACTTGGTCTGATAGGCCAAAGCTCACCTACTCCTTGAACACATCAACGCCCTGCCCGCCTCGTGGCGCTGTCCCGGTTAACCTCGGGGAGTCCCCTAATGAATTCGGTAAGAAGATGCGACTGTCTCGAATAAACTGTCAGGGAATTCAAGCACAATGGCCGCACAAGGCAACATTCATGATTCAAAAAACTCCTCCAAGCGTTCGACGGCGTCTCCGAGGATGCGATCACCGGTTTCGCGCAGGGTATCCCGATCCACGGTAAAGGCGGAGAGAAGGCCGTTGGCGCAGGTGTGGTAGGCTTCGTCGAAATCCTCGGTATTATTCAGGAGCGTGCGCAGACCTCCACCGACCCGGCTGGCCAGCGCCTCGGCTTCACTGGGAAAACACTTTGTGAGGGCATGACGCCAGTCGCTGGCCCAGGTTTGAAGGCTGCCCGGCTTCTGATCCTCCGTGAGGTAGCCGAGGGCGAGCACGCGTCCGAGGTCTTTATTGCTGCGCTTGATGGCGCGGCCCTCGAAGCCGCCTTTGATGGAGTCTGGGCGCACCGTGGGGTGTTCCAACAGGTTGGCCAAGGCCATCATGGAGGGGCGCGCGCGGCTGATGCCGAGTCGCTCGATTTTTTCAGGCAGGAAGCCGGTAATGGCGAGGTAGCGAAAGGAGGGCAGGCCATAGTGCCCTTCATCGAGAATGATCCGTGTGAAGTGGCGCCCCTGAATGGCCGACGATTCGGGCTCGGCCAGCAATTGGCTGGACGAGCCCGTGGTCCCAAAGTGGGACAACAACAGTGCTATCGACAGTGAGCCCAGGGCTGACTTATGGCGCTCTCCAATCAGAGGGTAATGCCATAAGTGACACCACATCAGGATCGCAGCTGACATTCAGATCGTTTGACGCAACTGGCTTATCAGATGACGGCAATTCTGTGTGGTTCTCAGTGTTATACAACACGTCTGCAGGGGGCGATGCTTTCTTCAAGATACTTGGGAACAATTTGCAAACCGGAACGCCTGCAAATTACCAGACGGGAGTTGGTATTCGAGTGCATCATACCGATGGTATTGCAACAGATTTTGGGTCGGCAAACTTTAGCTACACGGCATTTTCACATGCAGTCGACTCCAATCTAGTGGTAGGGCGTGTAAGTTTTTCGGCTGATTTGAATCAGGATCGCATAACGCTTTGGGTGAATCCCAATCTGGCTGAAGGGATGCCAGGGGATGGTGCCGCATTTGCCGACGCATTTGGTCAGTTAAATCCATCATTAATGGGAAGTGATGTGATTATAAGAGGCGGTGGCAGCTTTATTGGGAGATTCGATGAGATCCGTGTTGGGACTACCTATGCAGATGTAGTTCCTGTACCAGAGCCCGCAGTGTATGGATTTGGGTTGGCAACGCTGGCCCTGATTATCGGTCTGCGCAGCAAAAGAGCCCGCCGATAGCCGATTTTTTTTTAAGGGGAACAATAGAATAGGAATCGGGCAATAGAATAGGATTCGGGAAGTGGATAGATCCAGACAGCAGGGGAAGGCGTAAGCCTTCCCTTGCTTTTTTTTGGGGTGGGATGATGGTTGAGGGATAATCCTTTTGATACCTGTGAAGAGCTTTCGGATGATTTTATGGTGAGGCGGGAAAGTATTATTTCCAGCCATGGGCGGGATACCATATTCGTTTAAAAGGTTCGAGACGGGCGGAAGGTAGTGCGAAGTTGGCGATTTCGTCGCAGACCTCTATCAGAACTGCTTCACCAGCTAAGTGGTTCTTACGCAGAAAGGCTTCCCACTGCTTTTGCT
Organism: uncultured Puniceicoccaceae bacterium; assembly: GCA_964533835.1. GTDB lineage: Bacteria > Verrucomicrobiota > Verrucomicrobiia > Opitutales > Oceanipulchritudinaceae > CAZHQD01. The sequence goes on from CAZHQD010000155.1 coordinate 2,447, forward strand.
TATCCGAATTGGTGCTGAAAGATGGGCTAAGGCCATCAGGAATCCCGATAGGAAGAGTAGTTCTTCTGCGGAGAAAGGTCTTGTGGATAGCAATCTGCAAATCCACACCGGAAAATTCAAAACGCCTAAGTAGATACAGGATATCGAAGTAATCCTTCATGCGTGTATTGCGATTACCTAATTCTACGATGGCTTGCAGTTTTTCAGCGACAACGGTTTCGACTGGATAAGATCGAATGTAGGGAACAGGAAATTCGAGCAGCGTTGTGAAGTCGCACCACACGGGTTGTGGGTGGACTGCATCCCCTAGGCCGATGTCAATTTGGATGGGGATTCGAGAGCTGCCCATACAGCCTATCATCTTGACTCGAATACCACCGTAGGAGTTATCTTCGCGAATCTCGGCAGCTTGAACACTTTTCTCATCAAATAATACGCCATCAGGTGGCACGACGGTAAGCGCAACTTTGCGAAAAATATTTGCTAGCTCCAGCGCATCGTAGGGCTGCAAGAAAAGAAGGTCTATGTCGCGCGTGGGGCGATGCGGTTGCGTTTCCCAGAGGACAAACAGCATGGCACCTTTAAGAAGAAACTCCTGCGCGTAGGGTGAAACAGAAAGGCGATAAAGGAGGCGTTCCGTGGCATACCGGACTTGGATAAGATTGAAATCCTCTCGTCTGCGGGTGGCCAAGTTGAGTAAACGCTGCTTGACGGATGTGGCCAAATGTAGATGGGCATCATTCATAGGATGGCTTCCAGGTATGGGGTCATGATGCGCTCCACACGGCAAATCCGTGCATAGTGGTCGAGTTCGGCGATAGTAAAACGGCGGTCTCGCCATCCTTCTTTTAGGGCTTCTATAGCTACACTAAGGCCGATTTTATTTCGGTATTTGAAGCAATCGGCTACGCACTTGGCCGGACAATAAACTCGCAGGGGGAAAGGGCCTTCTATGGTTTGAATGCCCTCTGAAAGGGCTTTTCCCGAGAAGCGAACAATATGCAGTTCTGTGGGGCCTGCTACGGGGAGTCTGGCTTTGCGATCTATGGCCAGCCAGACTTCGTGAGGGTTTTGCGTGCCGATGCCGTGATAACGAAGGGCGGAAAGCATGCAAACAACACCGTCAGAAATCTTGCTACAAGCCAGAGAAAGGCTGTAGTGGGAAGGGATATCTGCGGTAGGGTGGAGATAGATGCCTCTGGACTGCCGCAGGGCGAATCCTCTTTTGAAAAGCTCGCCGAGATAGGTCGGAGGGTAGCCCAGGGGAGCTAGGTCTGCAACGCGCATCATGCCACGCTCGTGCAGGGTTTGTTCGAGCTCCTGTAGTTTGCTATTCATTCTAAAAAAGCAGGCATTTATAGTAAATATGCCTGTAATATTAGAATTTTAGGCGATTGCAAGCGAAGAGGTGGTTGGGCGTATGTGGGATTTGGTGAGAAATGAAAGCTGGTGCCGTACACTCGGGGAGTAGGTGTTCATTTAGTCGATACGAAAGGATAGGGTGCAGAACTTTCCATGTTTTCTAAGGAGATCAGCTCCAATATTGCCGAGAATCAATCCGATCCTTTCAGATTGGAAATCGCATAATCTGATAACATCTTGGATTCGGCTTGGGTGAATACATGTGGCAGTTGTTTCAAAAAAGGCACCCTGCTTCGTTAGACGAACTGTAACCTCACCAGGATGGTTGGGGATACTGCCATCAGTATGCAAGCGAGCAACATGTAGAATATCCATATGTGCAGCGACTTTATTTCGCGCTTCGAATATCAGATCATGGATGCTTTTAAGTTCTGTATTCGGAAAATCGCGATAATTGGAAGTCAACGATCCTAGCCCATTGCCCGACATAAATGGACGACAGTATGACACTACTATTCCTGTTACTGAGGCGCTGAACAAATGGCCGTTTGGGTCATATGCAGCAGATGCTACATTCTCAGCCAATGCTTTGGCTTCGCGAAAAGCGTGATCAGCCAGTGCAAGTCTAACGATATCTTTATCGGTATAACTCATTTGGATTGATCTACTCATCTGTATGTTTAGCCACTTGCGTTGTTCCAGCTTTGACAGCGGAGGTTTGGGACACGCTCAAACTCGCGCAAGTTGTGGGTTACAAGTGTGCGGTTCTCGACTATTGCGGTTGCGGCAATGAGGATATCAATGGCACCGATAGGCTGGCCTTTGCCGGTTAGGTGGGCCCGAATTTTTGCCGCTCGCTGGGCAACCTTTGCGGTGAATGGGGATTCGCAAATCACATCAAAAAGCTCCTGTACTTTTTCAGATTCTTCGGCGCGTCGTTTAGGCGTACAGCGCTCGACGCCATAGAGCAATTCATATCGAGTGAGCACGGATGCTGAAATTGTGGAAGGCGGGTGATCGCTGGCATGAGAGAGGACAAGCGGATTTCCTCGAAGCAGCTCTATGCAAGTGTCTGTGTCCAGAAGTAGTAAGCTCATAAAACGATTTCACGGGATTCGCCCTGAGGGTGGCGTTTGAAGCGTGGGTCTTTAATGCGGATTTTATCAAAGAAGCCCTCGGGCCAAGTGTCGGGTTTTAGAGGCTCGACAATCCAGCGATCTCCTTCGCGCACAATGGAGACTTCTCCTTCGCGGGGTTCCAGTTCTTTGGGCAATCGGAGGGCTAGTGAGTTGCCCGATTTGAATATTTTGGCGATCATGTATATACAGTAGATACAATCATCGGCTGCGTCAAGAATACAAAAAGCCCCTATCCGCGTGGCGGATAGGGGCTTGGTTAAATGAGGCTTACCGGTGGTGGGTTAGTTCAGGACGGGGGTCTTGAATTCTGTGATGCCGCGGCGGCGGTATTCTTCGTAGATGGCCTGGACGCGTTTTTTGCCGTTTT
>CAZHQD010000156.1:0-5213 GCA_964533835.1 uncultured Puniceicoccaceae bacterium
CGCGACGAGATCAGGAGGGCACGCCGATGATCAGCACAAACTACCAGGGCACCCCGCTTTTGCTCTTCCCCTATATCCACGATTTTGGGGCGGCAGTAGTAGGCATGGAGTGCAGCCTGCCCACTGAGATCACCCGCGGGATCACGGGCCGCGAGACGAGGCGGCCCAAGGCGAGCCTCTTGAAGGTCACCCGGCTAAGCTGGGATGGAGAGATCGTGGGCGCGGAAGTGCCAGAGTTTCGCAATGCCTCGCGCACCCGAGGCAAGACACGCATAGCCGTGCCCGTGTGGCCACTCTGCCTGCCACCGCTCGACTACCTGGCCAGCCCCATAAAGGGCGGGCTCCATATCACCTTTGAGGTGGACGGGCAGACCCAAGAGCCCCTATGGAGCGAAGGCTTCGCCATCCACACGGAGCTGCCCGCGACAGGCTACACCATCACGCCCGACACGCGGATGTGCCCGCTCCTCATAGGGTATTTTGAGGACGATGCGCCTCCGGAGCTCGGCACGGATGAAGCGCAGGACTTGCAATGCGACTTCGTGGAAGACGCGCCCGCCGACTGGTCGATCAAGCTCAATGTGCAGGTATGGACAAACGGCCCCGACGGCTACCCGATCTTCCCTTTGTACCCCGACGCGCAGGGCGCTTCCCTTGGCGGGGCCCGCACGGAGCTGGAGACCCGACAGCTTGGCGATGCCCGCGAGCGGCTGGTAAGCTACTGGGGTGCGCCGGGGTGGCGGGAATGCAGACTCCTTTACCCGTTTGACGGGGTGGCAGAGCTGGCCAAGCTCCTACGCTTTTTCCAAGATCGTGGTGGCATGACCTTCCCTTTTTGGGTGCCTGCGCCACAGGCCGAGTGCCGCCTGACAGCCAATGCCGCCGCAGGCGCCACCACACTCACGGTCGATAATGCCTCACTGCTTGGCACCCATAGGGAGCTGGCTATCACCGTGCTCGACCACGGGCGTGACCCGACAGTAATAGCACGCCGCATAACCAGCATAGCGGGCAATACCCTCACGCTGGACAGTCCTTTGCCTACCGCTTGCAACGCCTTTGAAACCGCTCTGCACAGCCTGATTCTATGTCGTTTTGGGAGGGACCGCATAGCGATTGATTGGGATGTGCAGGGCGGCGATTGCGAGCTCAGCTTTGAGGAGGTAGTGCCCGAGCTATCCGCACCCATAGGAGAAACACTGGGAGTGACGCTCGGCGGCTTGCCCGCGCAGGTGTGGCTCTATGAGTTTAGCCAGGCAGCGGGCGGAGTAACCCGCTACTGGCGCTACACGAGCTGGCAAACCAACCTTAGCTACGGAGGCAACACCTTTGCCGCCGCCAAGATCGAGCACGGCAAGATCGAGCAGGGCATTCGGCTCGAAAAGGTGGAAGTGGAGATCACTGCGGAAGACGTGGAGAATAGCCCCATAAGCCTCGTAGCCTACGGCCAAAATACCACTCCTATTCGCGTGCGCATCCTGCAGGGACAGCTCGTCAATGGGGCCTACCAGCATGTGCGCGTGGCGCTCTCGGGTGAGCTGGGCAAGGGCGAGTGCCAGGGCAATGTGGTGACCGCCAAGGCCATCGCCGGAGGCCGAAAGCTCGACCAGCCATTCCCGGCGGCCACCTTTCGCCGCAGTTGCTGGCACCAGCTCTTTAGCACAGGCTGTGGCTTGCAGGCCAGCGATTGGCAGTTTAACGGGCTCCTCGTCACAGCCGCTGCGCCCGGCTACCCGCACACCATCACGGTGAACACCCTCACGCGGGCAAATGCCGCGCCCATGCCCACCATCTTTGCGGATTGGTTTGCATGGGGCTGGGTAGAGCTGGGCAGTGGCGCGACCTACCAATCGCGGCCAATTCTGCGCTCGACCACACTCAGCAGCGGAGCGCTCACCCTTACGCTCGATGGCGATTTTGCGCCTTGGCCCGCTGCGGGTACCCAGCTCAGGCTATTCCCGGGCTGTGACCTACAGGCACCCACTTGCAAGGCTTACCATGAAACAAATAACCCTCTGGGGAAGTTCAATAATTTCGCGAACTGGAGCGGTTGCTACGTCAGCCGCGCCAACCTTTCGTTAGTCAAAGTAATCAGTGGAGGCGGAGGCAAAAAATGATCCCTACCTACTTCAGCACACAAGAGCGTATTGAGCAGCTTGAGGCCGAAGCCAAGAGCTGGATTGGGACACCTTTCTTCGGAGATGGTATGGCCAAGGGCCTAAAGGGTGGCGTGTGCTGCCACCTGCTGTGCTATTCGATTCTACGCAATATCGAGGCTATTCCAGAGCTGCCCATCCCGCGCAAGCAATCACCTGGGCTCGGCGGGCAGATTAAGCTGGCGAAGATGAGTGCGTGGATGAATGAACAGCCCTGCTGGGTGCAGCTACCAAAGGCGCTCGACCGTATATCCGAGATTACCCTAATTGGGGACATAGTGAGCTTTCGTATTAAGCGCGGAGAGTGGCATCTAGGTGTCAGGCTGCCAGACGAAGGCGGGCAGACATTGCGGTTTATCCACTGCCTACCTGCTTTTGGTGTCACTGTGAGCAATCTACATGACGCCACCTACGATCAGCGCACCTTTTCTGCATGGAGGGTAAAGCCATGAGCCAGCGCATGGCTGAAACGAAGGGAACTCCGGGCGCTGAGCGCAACTTGGCCAACATGGAGCCCGAGGAGTTCTCTAGTAACCAAGAGGGAAGCCATGTATGGTTTGCCGGTGAGGAGAAAATAGCCCTGCGCTGGGTAGGGGAAATCTACAACCAATATACCATCGAAGTAGAGGGGGGAGGTAAGAAGTAATATGGGAGGAGGAAAAGGAGGCGGCGCACCCGCACAACATGAGTATTACGGCACGGTTTGTGGCGTTGTCCACTGCCTGCAGGCAGATCACCTTGTAGCTGTGTATATAGACAGTGACCAGATATGGCGGCCCAACACACCAGTGGCCCGTGCCAGTAGCGCCAACCCCTACCAATTCGACATCGAGGGCTATGGGCGTTGCTACTTCTTTTGGGGCACGGCAGATCAGACGCTTGATAGCCTACCTACAGTTGTTAAGGACAATATTCCAGAGTTTATGGGCTTGCATGGCAATATGCGGCACATGGCGTTTCTACTCTTGGTGGACTTCAAGTTCGGTATTGAGCGGCTAAACCCTCCAAATATAGAGGTAGTGACTTGGCGAAAGCCCGTGCAGACCGTCGTGACTGGAGCGGCCACGAACTTGGATGCCGAAGGCCAGTGCAATCCCGTATGTGCTCTGGCTGAGATACTCAGTAACCCGATTATTGGCGGTGGGCGGCCCTTGGAAGGCTTCGATGTGGCAAGCTGGCAGGAAATGGCTAACTACTATGCAGCCAACCCCTCAAAATACTACCTATCTCCCAATAGTTACGACAGCACGCAACGCTCTGTTTTGGGCTCCATCCTCGACCACATCGATGGCTGGATATACGAGAATGATGCTGGTCAACTAGTGCTGGGCCGATTTGCCCAAGGCAATATTGTGGCGGGGTCCTTACCCGCAGTGACTTTTGATGACCTCGTAAGCGTGCCTGAATGGGAAAGCTATGACTGGGATGAGGTAACGAACTATACCGAAGTGAATTACGTAGATCGGATGCGCTACTGGAAAGATGCCAGTTGTGCCTACAACAACGGCCACGCGCTAAAGATGGCCGACAATGTCCGCAATAGTGAGAAGTATGAGCGCCCCTATATACGCCGACGCGAGCAAGCCATAGCCGAGGCAGCAAGGCTTGGGGCTATTGTAGGGCAACGCTACAAGTCGGGCACGCTCGATGTCCGTGCTAGCAGAGCCAACGCACTCATCCCAGGTGCGCTCTTTCGCCTGAACCTTACACCGACCAAAGCGCTCGATGTCGTCTGCCGCGTGACCAAGCGCAGCGGCGATGCCTCTGATGGCACGGTCAGTATCGAGTGGGAATCCGAGCGCGGACGCACAGTGCTTCCCTACCAGCCACCCGTAGAGACTTTTGCCACATCTGAAGAACCTGAAGTGCCAGAGCTCACTTATTGGCATCTCATATTGCTGCCTGCCCGTCTACTTGCTCCCCTCGCTGGAGCTTCATGGGGTGCATTTGCGGGAGGGCACATCATCACCGCTCTGGCTGGGCGTGTGGACGGCAAAACGATTGGTGCCGAGCTATGGTTTCGTAAGGACTCTGATGAGGAATATTTTAGCCTCGGCAAGATGGAGAAATGGGCTGTGCCCGTTCACTTGGCTGATGCTTATCCTGACAGCACGGCCAATATTGATAATAGCGGTACACTGAAGATCGAGAAATACACGTATCCAGAACCGCAAGGGTATTTACAGGTGGGAAAAGTGAGCACGCTCATCCCAGAACAATACAAGGATGACTGGCTGCTACTAATAGTATTCTCAGCTGTAGATGATACCATAAGCGAAATCATGACTGTGCGGTTAATAGGCGAGCCTGTGGACGGTGAATACCCCCTTTCTGTCACACGTGGCCGCTTTGGTGCAAAGCGCAGCTTCCTTGCAGGCGATCCCGCCTACCTCACTCGGAGGTCAGCTCTTTCGCAGTTTCGCCATCGCCAGATAGACGAGCTAATGCTGGGCAGCACAACCGAGGAGCGTACAGCCTCCTTTAAGTTACAGCCCTACACACGACGTAACACTAGGGATTTGGCAGACTGCACTGAACGGGAGTATGAGCTTAGTTCTGCTGGGCTAGACTTAGTCAACGAACCCATTCCAGTAATCTACGATGCTACTAATAATGGCCCGGGCCCTAACCTGAGCTGTCGCGTAGATTTCCCTGTAAATGCACCCGCCATTGAAATCTTCCGCAGCAAGGATGGGGGCTCTTATATATCACAAGGGCAATACCCCAACCTTGAGCCAAGCTCTTTTATAGCCCTCGATATTGTAAGCAATCGGCACAGGAAGACTATAGGGCTTGAAGAAGATGGCACCTCTGACGCTACCTACCGATGGAAATTTAAGATGCTTACTGTGAATGGAGTGTGGTCTGATTACAGCGCTCAAGTAGTTCGTGCTGACTGGGCAAACGCGACCACCGATAAGTGGACAGGAGTCGTCTTGGAATGACCTATGCAATAGCTCTGCAAAGCCATTGCATTTTGTTCTTTGAAAACAGCCGCGATACACTAAGAATTACCAAACCTCTGAAATCGATTACCAAACCCGACGCGCGGATACA
>CAZHQD010000157.1:0-5172 GCA_964533835.1 uncultured Puniceicoccaceae bacterium
CCTGCCCATCTGGTTGATAAGCCACGCCGCGCTCACCCCATCGCTAAAAGTCACCGTCCCGCTCACCACGGCGCCAGGGCGCATCATGCGATCTAGCTCCACCGTTACCTTACTCTCCACCACGGCATCCTCTGCCCCAGGGAAATCCTCCATCACACCCGCCTCTTCATCCTCCTCAAAAGCATCCGCCTCCTCGGCTTCACCACCGCCGTCAACGGCGGCTCCAGGCTTCACTTCACCCACAGCCTTCGCAGGCGCCTTATTCACCAGCGCCACATTCAGATCATCCACCAAAAAACGCACATCCATATACGTCATGGACACCTTAAACTCCGCGGCAATCCGCTTTTGCACACCAGCCAGCGTCTCACCAGCCAGCACCCACGTTTTCACCTGCTCCAGTTGTTCTGCGCTCAATGCCATATCCCACTCAACCTAACTCCAAAGATATAAAGCTCAAGCAAGGAAAAACCCAAAAACCGACCTCTCTTAGCATTTCATAAAGTCTCGATCATTTTCGCTACCTCATTGTCCATAAATTAAAAATATTATATAAATGAATTCTTTGATTTGACGAATTTACCACCATCTGGTAGTCTGCCTAAACCATGAAATCAATCGCCCCAATCAGTAACTCAAACCAAATCACCCTCCCTGCAGAACTTGTAGCCAAGCTGGGAATTGATGCCATAGCTAACCCGCTCGCGATCATTGAGGAAATTGACGGTCGGATAATTATAGAAATAGCTTCTGTTGTGCCTGTCAGGAATGCTTCGGGTAAGCCAAGCACCCCTACATCTGGTGATTACAAAAGCACACCCTTTAACATCATTCAATCCCCAAGCATTATCGAAAAGAACCCGAAATCAATAAACCTCGAACTGCTCTCAAAGAACATTATCAAACTGCATAATGAAAGATTCATGATCGATCCCAAAAGTCTACCTGCACCACGAGACGGAAGCCCTCCTTCCGCGCAGATGGGCGGATCAAGAATCGATTGCGGGCTACATTCGTTTCTACAAGGAAGATGCGTAGGCAGATTTACGTACTGGCTACAAAAACGAAAAGTAAGAATCGGTGTATATCTTAGTAAATGGAATGAAGAGGATCTTAACGAAATTCGCCAACGAATCGGAATCCGCGATATACAGTTTGGAGGTGATACCCATCGTACAATAGTCGTCTACTCCCATTTTGATAATAACCATATCGATGCGCACGATAAAATATCAACCGAATCCGTTGATCGGATGATGCAGATTTGGACAGCATTAAATGCCATAAGTTAAGGCATCACGTCGTAATTATCACGCGTTCCCTCAACACCGACTTCATGAATCGGATGCTCAGCACTTGGAGAGAATTTATATCGTTATTGGATTGATTTAATTATATATTGACATAACCCTGCAAATCGACAAGATACTCCAATCGTCTTGTATTTTAACACCAACAAATAACGCATACCCATGATTACGAACGCAGAACTCACGGCACTCGGCTTCACTCACGCGGCTACATACCAGAATAATACGCTGGCCATGAAACCCACCTATATCCGCAAAGCGGGGTCAAAAGTGTACTTGCTTCTGAAGCAAGTTACCCAAGACGAATATCATTTTTGCTACGTTGGACAAACTAGACGAAGAGATAGACCTTTCCAGTACCTCGAAAATTCCGTTATGCTCCGCGTTCGTGACGGAATCATTGAAGAGAATAGGCGTGGGAATCCAATCCATCTCTTTATTAGTGATTCCTTTATTCACCTAACGTCCACAGTGAATGGTCTCCCTGTAAATTTGCATAGAAATGCCCTAGAAGGTCTACTTATTGATCACCATTTGCCATTTTGGAACAGCGTTAAGTTTAAGAGCGGAGACACGTTTAACCTATTTGGATTGGAGATTAAATATCAGGAAGCAGCCGCTACCATCACTTTCATAGTTAGAAACCCTGGTAGAGCTATTTTTAATTTTGCATATTCTATATCTGAATTAAGATTCAGAATAGAAAATGATTTGTTTGCACCAGATGTAATAAGCTTTGTTAATATCACGAGAATTCAGGTTCCTGAATGTTTTCTTAATTTTTGTACAAGCAAAGGAATCGTCGTAGAATTCACCACTTCAGAGACTCCTATCCTCAGTAACTATTCGGATGATGACGATGGTGATTTAGAAAACCTAGCAACTCCATTACCTAGAGGCCCCAATTTGCCACCACCTTTAAATGCCCAAGCTGAGTTGCCTCAAGACGATGATGATCGTCCATGGCAACTCGCTAAACGAATCGTCAAATGCCACAATGAACAGTTTGATCAAAATAACCTCCCCATGCCGGCCCGTGGCCGTGGTCCCACTATACAAATGAATGGCGATAGAATTGCCTGCGGTAGGCATGCTTTTGCAAGTGTAGAAACAACAGCACAGTGGGTATACTGGATCGGGAGAAGTGCTATCAGAATTGGGGTATTTATAAGCAATTGGCAGCATACTGATCTGGATATACTAACCGAAAGAGCAAGAGCCTTACAGGAAGCCAGTTTTGGCGGAGATATACACCGCACCATTGTACTCCACGTTCAAGGCGGCACAAACAACGTTGGCGAATACGACCGAATAGCCACAGAATGCGTAACCCGCATGAAGGAGATATGGCGTGTGCTTCAGGGCATCCAGTAAGCCCGTCCAACAACCTTGAACAACATGGGTATGTGGCGTCACTCAAAAGTGCCTTCACATACTCAAGCTTTTTCTTGCCTTTAATTATTAATTTTTAACTATTAATTCTTAATTTTATTCATCTCCTGTATCGCCTCCCTCACCTCCTCAAACACCTTCCTGTGGCCCTTTGCGTTCGTGTGTACCTCATCCTTCATCAAGTCGGCCAGATTAAGCGTTCCCGCTGCCTCGTCCGCTTGCCAGAGCGCGTAAGTATCCAGTAGCGGCAGCCCCCGCTCCTTGGCAATCTGCCGCGTCTGCTCCACGCGCGTTTGCAGCTTTGCGTCCCCTGGCCAAATTCGGTTCAGACCATTGCTGCGCTCCCAGACAGGCGTCGGCGTCTTTAGCAGCAAGGCACACCCCAGCGCCAGCAGTTTGTCCACCAGCAAGTTGTAGCCCACCGCAAACTCCTCATCCGAGAGCTTATTGGCATCATTCGACCCCAGGCACAGAATCACAAAGTCAGGCCGAAACCGCGCCACATCCGTCTCAAATCGCGCCAGCGCATCCCGCACCGTGTCGCCAGACACCCCCGCATTTAGAAGCAGCAGCTTCTGCGTGCCATACTCCTCCTTCAAATCCGCGTGCAGCAGCTCAGGCCACTGTTTGCCGCCATCCGTAAAGTGCGTATTATTGGTGTTGGAGTCGCCAAGCGCCAAAAACAGTAAGTGTTCCTTCGCCGCCAGCCTCTTAAGGAATAGTTGAATTGGGGTCATAGAGCAAAATGGGTGAACAGAACATCTCTACTCTTGGCAGAACTCTCAACTCCGTAAAAGTATAATTTTCTGGAAACCCCATATCTCACTTGTCTCACCGTGTCTCAGTCCCGCCACCCGCTCAAAAATTTGCATATAGTGAATTGTGCAGTTCCTTAGCGTCTCCCTCCCCCTGCTCTAATTCTTAAACTTTAATTCTTAATTCCGCCTCCCTCGCCTGCATGCCCACCAAGAAGAACACCAAGTCACGGAAATCCCAAAAAAAGGCCGCCCCCTCATTGAGCGACCTCATGCAGCCCATTCCCACGTCAGCAAGCAGCAACCACAAGCCCGCCGCCAAGCCCGAAATCCTTCTCCGTTCTGTCCGCCAGAATAACCTCAAAGGCTTCGATCTCGCTCTCCCGCTCGGCAAGCTCATCGTCGTCACGGGCCTTTCGGGAGCTGGGAAGTCCTCTCTCGTCTTTGAAACGCTCCACGCCGAAGGCCAGCGCCGCTACGTCGAGACCTTTTCACCCTACGTCCGCCAGTTCATGGAAATGATGGAGCGCCCCAAAGTGGACTCCATCGAAAACATCCGCCCCTCGATAGCGATCCAGCAGAGCAACACCGTCAAAACATCCCGCTCCACCGTGGGCACCATGACCGAGCTCTGCGATTACATGAAGGTCTGGTTTTGCCACCGCTCCCGCCTCTTCGACCCCGATACAGGACAACTCGTGGAAGACGACAACCCGCAGAGTATCTGGCAAAAAGCCTTCGCATCCTTTCATGGCCAGTCGGTAGTCCTCGCCTTCGCCCTCACAAAGCCCGCAAATTTCTCTTGGGCCGAAGTCTTGGGCAACCTCAAGGCCAAAGGCTTCACCCGCGCCTTCATCCACTCGGCAAACGCCTCCCCGCTCCGCGTCGCCCTGGAATCCCTTGATGCCGAGCAAATCCCTCAAGACGCGTCCCTCTTCGTCATTCAGGACCGCCTATCGCTTTCAGAAGACGCGCAATCCCGTTTCATCGAAGCCGCCACCGCTTGCCTCCACTTCGGCCAGGGCGAGCTCCGCCTCCTCGACGAGCATGGCCGCGAGCTGGGCCACTTCTCCGAAGGTCTCCACTCCCCCAAGTCAGGCCGCCGCTTCCGCGCCTCCAGCCCGGCCCTCTTCTCTTTCAATTCCCCACTCGGTGCCTGCCCCAAGTGCCGTGGCTTTGGCCGCGTCATCGAGATAGATTACCGCCTGGTCATTCCCGATGCCTCCCTCTCCATAGATGCGGGCGCCATCCGCGCCTTCCAGGGCGAGGTCTACAGCGAGAGCCAGCGCGACCTCCTCCGCGCCTGCAAAAAGCACAAAATCCCCACCCATATCCCGTGGCGCGATATGCCCGAGGCCCACCGCCTTTTCGTTATGGAGGGTGAGCCCGATTACGACGAAGACGGCAAGGGCTGGCCCAATTACTGGTATGGCATCCGCCGTTTCTTCACTTGGCTGGAGTCAAACACCTATAAGATGCACGTCCGCGTGTTTCTCTCCAAATACCGCGCCTACGTCCCCTGTCCCGATTGCCGTGGCCAGCGCCTCCAGCCCGAAGCCCTCAACTGGAAATGGCATGGCTACTCGCTCCCCGAGCTTTACCTCCTTCCCATCTCTCGCCTCTTGGAGCTCATGTCTGCAGAGCTGCAAGCGGTCACTGTTTCTCACGTCTCCCTTGCCTCAGGCAGTTCCCACACCAACCCCCTCCTTCTCTCC
>CAZHQD010000158.1:0-3771 GCA_964533835.1 uncultured Puniceicoccaceae bacterium
GGGTTATTAGTGGAACTTACACAAGACGGGATTGCCACGAGCGCCGAACTTGTCCATCGTAAGGTCACTCTGTGAGGCCAATAGTTGGTTAATCACTCCTGCTATGGCCGCTCTCACTCCTGAGCTCACTTGCACTCCGCTGCCATGAAGCGCCGCAAACACACTCGCTGGTCACGCAAGTATCCGGAAATCGAATACGATACGGAGGAGCGCGTCCGCGAGCGCGAAGATAAGGAGGAGAATGAGGAAGAGGAAGTAGCGATAGAAGACCTTATCTCTGGCCGCGAAATCGGCTCCAGCTTGGGCATGACCGTTGATGAGGAAGACGACGATGGCGATATGCCGGTCCCTGGCTCCGCACCCGGCATCGATAGGCACCCCGAAATCAACATCAAACCCGAGCCTGGCACCATAAAGCTTCGCGTCATTGATTATGGACCAGAAAGCGTCCACTTCCGTGAGTTCGACGATGTGGATGCCTTTCTCAGCAGCCCCAAGCCCCCAGGCTGTACCAATCGCTGGCTCAATGTCGATGGCATAAACGCCTACGTCATCAACCGTCTCCGCGAGCAATACCACTTCCATACCCTTGCCGCAGAGGACGTGCTTATTACTCGCCAGCGCCCAAAAATAGACGGCTACGAGGGCTACCTCTTCATCTCCGCCCGCATGATGATGATTCAAGACGAGCACTTGGCCAACGAAGCCCTCTCCATCTTCGTCTTTTCCGATACCCTCATTACTTTTCAGGAAGAAACAGGCGATATGTGGGACCCCATTCGCGACCGCCTAAAGATCAAGGGCAGCCGCCTCCGCACAAACGACATCACCTTCCTCCTCTACAGCCTGGTCGACGCCCTTGTAGACCATCTCTTCCCCATTCTTGAGCGCTACGGCGACCTCCTCGAAGAAATGGAGGAAAATGCCCTCGAAAACCCAAAAACTGAAAATCTCTACCGAATAATCGCCGTCAAGCGCGAGCTCACCCTCCTCCGCCGTGTCCTCTGGCCAGTTCGGGAAATCGTGGATATTCTCTACCGCGACGAAAAACGAGGCCTCCCAACTACCGTAAAACCCTACCTGCGCGACGTCCTTGACCACTGCACAGAAATTCTGGATCTAATCGAATCCTACCGCGAAACTTGCGGTTCACTGACAGAACTAACGCTCTCTGCCAGTAATATGCGGCTAAACGAGGTCATTAAAGTCCTCACCGCTCTTGCCGCCTTCTTTATTCCTACCACCTTTCTGGCCAGCGTCTACGGGATGAATTTCGAATTCTTGCCCGAGCTTCACTGGAAGTATGGTTATCCTGCCTTCTGGGCAGTCTGCATCCTTATTACGATTGGTCTCTGGCGTTATTTCCGTTCCAAAGGCTGGCTGGAAAAATAAGAACTAATTATTATTTTTGCGTTCTTCTGTAAGTTTCTGCCCGAGCAGCACTATGGCAAAGGTAGCCGCCATAAACAGCACGCTCAGCGCATTTATTAGCATCGGATTCCCATGTTTCATCATGCTATAAACATGCACGGGCAACGTGCTGCTCCCTGGGCCCGACACGAAAAGCGTTATCACAAAGTCATCCACCGATAGGGTAAAGGCCAGCAGCGCCCCCGCCGCAATCCCTGGCCCCAACAGCGGCAAGAGCACTCTAAAGAACACCGTCAGCGGCCCGGCACCCAAGTCCTGCGCCGCCTCTATCACACTAAAGTCAAAGTCCTGTAGCCGCCCCAGCAGCACAAAGGCCACATAGCTCACACTGAAGGTTATATGAGAGAGTATAATCGTGGTGATGCTGAGCGGTATCCCCATGTTCACAAACAGCATCAGCAGGCTGATGCCCATTAGGATTTCCGGCATCACCAGCGGCGTGTAGATCAGCGCATGGTGTGCCTTTTGCAGCCTTGATCGCTTGTAGCGGTGGAGCGCCCATGCCGCCAGTGTCCCCAGCGCTGTCGCCCCAATAGTGGAGACGAGCGCCACTATCAGCGTGTTGCGCGTGGCTATCCCGATTTGCCTGTGGTTAAAAAGCTGCTCATACCAGTCCAGGGTAAAGCCCTGCCACGAGCCCCCAAAGCGCGACGCATTGAACGACTGCACCACAAGCACCGCTATGGGCAGGTAGAAGAATACCAGCGCCAGCATCGTCACTACAAATGGCACCCTAGATCGCCGCATAAAGAAGTTCTGGCTATAAACAGCCATCCCTGCCCAGCACGCAATCCAAACCCGTAGCTAGCCCGCAAAAATTTAGCCGTCAATCGAGGCCACAATCCGCCCATATACCTCCGCTATAGGCAGCCGGGCCAGCTCTGTGGGCGACACGCGATTTCCGTGCAATACAGGCAGCTCCCGCAGTGATTCGCTCAAGACGAGGTTTCGATTGGCCGATACATCGTCAATCCGATCCACTGGAGTAAAGAGCGGCGACTTCAGCAAGGCCTTCGGGTGCTCACGGACCAGCTTCAGAATCGCCAGCACTGCCTCGGCAAAGCGATCCAGCTCCGCCTTGGAGTAACTCTCTGTGGGCTCGATCATCATGCCAAAAGGCTCAGGCCAGCTCACAGTGGGCGCATGAAAGCCGAAGTCCAAAAAGAGTTTCCCTATGCGGCCTATCACAGCTGCTTTTGGCACGCCCACTGCCTCAATCCGAGCAAAGTCTTCCTCGGTCAGCGTGAGGATAAACTCGTGCATCCGTGGGACTTCGCGTGCCCCAAAAGGAAGCTCCGCATACTCAGCGCGCAGCTTCTCAAAAAGGTAGCGCGCGCTCAGCGTGGCCACAGCCGTCATGCGTGGCACGCCAAGCTTGCCCAAGCGATAGAGGTATGTGAGCGCCCTGATCTTGTGGGCAAAATTACCCCAGTGCCTGTGGAAACTACCAATGCTCTTAGTTGGCTTCACAGGCACGTATTTGCCCTCGGCTGTCTTCTCGATCTGATACCCAGGCAGGAACTCCACCAGCCGCTCGCTTACGGCTACTATGGCATCCCCTGGGCCGCCGCCGCCGTGAGGAATCGTCCAGGTTTTGTGCAAGTTATTGTGGACAGCGTCCACGCCCATCGCGCCCAGATTAGCCCAGCCCGCAATGGCATTCATATTAGCCCCATCCATGTAGACCAGCCCGCCCGCATTGTGGACGGCGTCGGCGATTGTCTTGAAATCCGTCTCAAACAGGCCGCTGGTATTCGGATTGGTGATCATTACGCCGGCAAGTCTCGGCCCAAACTCGGCCAGTTTCTTTTGAAAGTCAGCCAAGTCTATTTGCCCGCGCCCATCTGCTTCGAGCAAGACGATCCCGCTGGTTACGCCATTCACCACCCGTGTCTCGAAACCTGCCATCGCCGCCGTGGCAAAGTTTGTGCCGTGCGCGCTCTTGGGTATGAAGATGACGTCGCGCCCAGTCTCGCCACGTTCTCTGTGGTATGCCTGAAAGAGCTTGAGTCCTACCAGCTCGCCTTGCGCGCCAGCCACAGGCTGAGTGGTTACGCCTGCAAGACCCGTGATTTTTTTGAACCACTCCTGAATCTCGTGCAATACCTCCAGGCACCCCTGCACAGACTCCGCAGGCGCTTGAGGATGTGCCTGAGTGAACCCCCGCAGCCCTGCGGCCCAGTCGTTAATGAAGGGGTTATATTTCATCGTGCAGGAGCCGAGCGGATAGCAGGCGTCGTCTGGCGATACATTCAGCTCGGCCAGCTTTTTGTAGTAGCCGCGTATCTCATCTAGAGAAAACTGTGGCAGCCCCACTTTGCCATCGCGCAGCAAGCTCTT
>CAZHQD010000158.1:3871-5162 GCA_964533835.1 uncultured Puniceicoccaceae bacterium
TTTTCGACGGCAAGCACGGCATTCGCACGCGCGTTAGCCACCAGCGCAGCCATTCCTGTTTCACCTCTTGCCAGTGTGGCCACCCCTGCCAGTGTGGCCAAAAATGCCTGATTGGAGCAGATATTCGATGTCGCCTTGTCCTTCCTTATATGTTGCTCACGAGTGGAGAGCACCATCACGCGGCACTCACGCCCCGCCAAGTCGAAGGACTTGCCCACATAGCGCCCAGGCGTTTGCCTAATAGCGTTTTTCTCCTTCTCGTTGAAACGTATAGCGAAGAGCCCCAACCCTGGACCGCCAAAGTTTGGCTCTATCGCGAGGTGTTGCGCCTCTCCCACAATCATATCCACTCCCTGCCCTCGGCTGCCAAACTGCGTAGGGGCTTTGAGCCCACCTGTTGCCAACAAGAGCGGGTCTATCACCGCCACGCTCCTCACGCCAAGCGATCCTGCGAGATCCGTCAGTGCATCCACATCCTCCAGAAGACCAAAAGTATTCACTTGCGGGAAGACTATGCCCGCCAGCTTTGAGCCAATAGCCCGCGCCTTAGCTTCCAGTGCAGCTAGCGGTATGCGCCCCGTATGGGGATCCAGCTCGATCGTCTCAATCTTTATTTGCGTATCTGCCGCACAGGTAAGCGCCACCTCCAAATCAGCGGGATAAAGCGCCTTGGGAATGAGCACCGTATCCGCTCCACCCCTCGAAAGCCGAATGCATACGCACACCGCCTCGAAGAGCGCTGTAGCGCGATCATAGAGCGAACTGCTCACTGCCTCGAACCCGGTAAGCTGGCTCAATAAGCTTTGGTAAATCCAGTGCGTAATGAGCGTGCCCTGGCTTCGCTCGGGCTGGTAGGGCGTGTAGGCCGTCGTTAGGTTGCGCAGACTAGCCACTTCGCCCACTATTTCATGCTGTGAAAACGCCGGCAGCCCATCCCCTATGAATGACAACGCGGCCTGATTTTTTGCTGCCATTGCGGCCATGCGTGCCTGCAGCGCCTCATAGCTCAACTCCTCAGGTAAATCGGGTGCCTCTGCAAAGCGTATCGCCTCTGGCAAATGGTCATAAAGGCTGGCCAAGGTCGGCTTGCCTACCGTAGCCAACATCTCGCTAACTTCCTTGTCCGTAGCCGAAATGTAATGCCTGCGCAGCTCGCGAGGCAGCGCCTTCGGATCGTATGGAAGCGGAGATATTCCTAAGCCGTTAGAATGGGTATCGGCGATCATGGATGCTTGTTGTGGAAAAAATTCAATAATGGTACCAGCCATCAGCTACACGCAAGTGATTTTAC
>CAZHQD010000159.1:0-5039 GCA_964533835.1 uncultured Puniceicoccaceae bacterium
TAATCCAATCTAGCCTTTGGCATAATTAAGGATTTGGTTCCGAATTTAAATTAAGCGTCTCGCCTCAACAGTTGTTATCCGTTTGACGCGGGGCTGGGCAATCGCAAAGGTTCGGGGTGCATGGAGACTGAATCTGCTACCCCTGTTACTTCTGAGAGTGTCCTTGGCCGAATGAGTAAGCCTGTGTTTTGGCTGGCGGTAGGGGTGTGCTACTTTTTGTTGTGGCTGGCGCCGAACTGGCCCGCGGTGACAGGCACCTGGTGGTTTGCTGATGATTTCTGGATGATAGAGCGGCGGAGCGCGGGGGAGCAGCACCGCATTTACGAGTTGGCCTATACTGCGGGCAGGCCGATGACTTCTGTGCTATTTGTGCTCCACGAATGGGCGATGAACCCTGAATCGCCAGGAGGCGCGATGGTCGTTCGATTGATTCAGGGGGCGGCCCACACGCTGGGAGCGCTCTGCCTGGCCTTATTTTTCGCGAGGTTTCTGCCAAGATGGAAGGCAGCGCTGGCGGCTACCCCGTTTCTACTATGGGGATTCAACGCGGAAGCTGTCGTGTGGTTCGGGGGGATTCAGCATGTGTTTGGCGCGCTCTTTGCAATAAGCGGCTGGCTCTTTATTGCGATGGGAATCGAGCAAAGGCGCTGGTGGCTTTGGGTGCTGGGGGCGCTAGTGGCGGGATTGTCTATATTATGCAATCAGAACCCAGCTACGGCTGCGCTAATGCTCTGGGTTTTCGCGTTGGCCTTTGGTGGCGATCAGCAAAGCGCGTTTGGAGGCATACATCCCAAGACCCTCCTTCAAGGCTGGGAACGCACCCGATTATTTGAGTCTGCGGGACGCATGATTGATCGCTTGCTGGCGATTCGCCCAATAGGGAATTTCTTTTGGCAAGGGCTGCACCTCTTTTGGGGATTGGGATTATCCGCCCTGGTTTCACTTTGGCTTCTCAAAAAATACAGCTACCATCGTGCAGGCAGCGATATTGACTGGGTTGCAAAGTGGGCATTTTACAAGGAGCTCAATCTTACGCTGTTCTTTTGGCCAGACTTTTATCCCACAGGGTTGCAGGTAGCGCATGGGCTTTTGCTCGGTGTGGTAGGGGTTGGGCTGGTTGTGGCTTTGATTCGGCGAAGCCTCACCTTCACGGGATTTGTGCTATGGGCCTTGGCTCTGGCGGCGGGCACGGTATTGCCGTTTTTGGCAAACCTGCTGATCCCTATGAATTGGCCTAGCTTTCGCATTTACTACATTGCCCCCATCCTGATCTGCGCTCTGCTCGGCTTAGCTTTTCGGCTTTGGTCAAACCGTATTGGGACTTGGGTGGTCGTGCTGGTAGCCATCGGCATAGGGTGGCATAATATCTGGCTGACAGCCCATAACTCGCCCAACTACCCAGGGCTTTACCAAAAAGACCTGCAAACGCTGGCAACCATAGAACAAGAGGCTGCAAAGCTGGAGCGCGATACAGTGCTGGTATTGGTAGGCGCTATCGCATGGCCGTGGGAAGAGAACCCCTATGGCATCCGCTATTACCATAAAGATGGGTTCCGCTCGAACTTCCACACTCCTTGGACGCCGCACCCATTCATCCGCATTCATTCCGACAAACTAAAGGCTCCTGGTGACGAGTTTGAAATCAAGCAGTGGGGCGAGCCTTACACGGCCTTCGCACGAAGCCTTCCCGCAGGGCCTCCTTATTTTCTTGTTGTTCCCGCACCAGACAGGGATGACCTATTGCTGGTAGTCCCTCGCTAGAGCCCTACTTTTCGTCCCGCGAGAGCGCCCTGATAATCTCGATTACTTGGCCGCGATGGAGCCAGTTTTGCGGGGCTACCTGAAGGGTCAATTGATAGACACGCATTGCTTCTTGCGGCTTTCCCAGCTCGCGAAGCAGAGCAGCGTAATTGAAGAGAGTGATGGGGTCTTTTGGATTGAGCGAGTTTGCCTTTATGAAGTGCTTTTCGGCATTGGCAAAGTTGCCCAACCGCCACTGGCAAAGCGCGAGATTGACGTGGGCAGGTTGGTAGTCGGGATTAATTTCCAGCGCTCTGGTGTAATCCGCCGCAGACTGAGCCCATTCCTTGCGGTCACGGTAAAGGTTGGCACGGTTGAACCAGGCGTTGAAGTAATTGGGATTTATTTCGATGCACCTGGCATAGTCTGTGAGAGCGAGATCATCTTTCCCCTCCAACCGATAGCAGTTGGCGCGGTTGTTATAAGCCAGCATGAAGCGCGGATTGGTTTCTATGGCTCTGGTGTAGTCCTCTATGGCCATCTGATTATTGTTCATGGCTCGGTGAGTGAGGCCGCGATTGTAGTAGGCATCAGCATAGCGGGGATTAATCCGCAGGGCTTCGGAATGATCGGCCAGCGATAACTCAAAACGACCGAGATCACGGTAGATATTTCCCCGATTATTAAGGGCTTTCACCAGCTTGGGGTCCTCTCGTAAGGCAGCGTCATAATCTTCGAGCGCACCTGTGATATCGCTTCTCATGCTGCGCATATTGCCCCGATTGTAATACGCGCCCGCATAAGTGGGATCGAGCGCTACAGCTTTCTCATAGTAGGCATACGCGCCCTCGGAGTCGCCCCCTTCTTCGAGCGTAAGCCCGTAGTTGTTAAGGGCTACATAGTTGGTGGGATCATGCTTTAGCGTGTAGGCCCAGAGGGAGTGCTCTGATTTCCACTCCTTGGTGTAACGCCAGGTAGCTGTGCCCAGTAGTATGCCGATGACCGATAAAGAAAGGGCGACCGCTATCGGCCCAAATTGGCGGGATTGCACCTTCAGGAAAAGCCCTCCCGCCAGAATCGCAAATCCCAGGCAAGCAAGGTAGCTGTAGCGATCAGCAGCAATTTGCTGGCCGCTCTGAGTAAGCCCCAAGACTGGAGAAATAATTATGCCGTAGATAACCCATACCACCACCAGCCATGGCCACCGCCGCCACTGCGATAGAATCCCCAATGTAATGAGCACCGAGCCGATGGCGGTGTAGAGAAAGGGCCACGCCAGAGGGTTGAAATCATGCCTCAGCAAATAGAGGGGCAGCAGTTCGGCAGGCCAGAAAAACTTCCACGGGTAAAACAGCAGACCGTATCCCGACTGTATCACGCGGTCAAACAACGTGTGGTCCTTGACCATATCCATGGCGACGGCCTTCTGGGCCAGATAGGCAGTAGTGGCAAAAATAACCGCCAGCGCGAAGAACGGCACTTTCTCTAAAACCAAACGCCTCAAAGGATACGCAGCGAGTTGGCGTGAGCGAGGCGCCCAATCGGCAAATCGGCCCTGCGTAATCAACCTCCCCAATGGATAAATATCCAGTATGAGCAGCACCACGGGCAGCGTGATGCCCCATGCTTTTGCTGAAAGCGACAAGGCGAACGCCATCAGCGCTCCGCCATACCATAGCCAAGAACGCCCGCTCCCCGCAGCCTTGCCATAGCTCAGCCAGAGCAGCACCGTGAGCATCCAGAAAAAGCCACTCAACACATCCCGCCGCTCCGTGACCCATGAGACCGACTCCACTCTTTGCGGGTGAATGGCAAAAAGCAACGCCGCTCCAAACGCCGCCAACGTAAGCCATGATTCCCGTGGCTCGGCTTCATGCGGGAGCGCCGATTCTCTTTCAAATCGGCACCCATTTGCCAGCCTGAGCACGGCTCTCGCCACAAAGAAAAAGCATACCGCAGTAAGGCAGTGGAGGAATAGATTTGTAAGGAGAAAGCCCTTCGCCTCCAGCCCCCAAAGCTCATAGTCAATAGCCAGAGAAAGCCAAGTGAGCGGGTGGTAGTGCCCCATGTGAAAGGCTGTGGCCATCCATTCCAGATTTTCGTAACTAAGTCCCCTAAAGTCGGCATTACTCAGTATGTTTGCCCTATCATCCCACAGAAACCCGTTGTGGCGCACAGGCCAGAAGGATACCCAGGTGGCGGCCAACAATAGAATGGCCGCAAAGACTAGCATGACTGATTTTCTGGAAAGCATTTTTAGATAGGCCGGATTTATTTGCTATCGGTATGGGGTAGCCAATTGGTTGCTTCTTGGGCTGCTTTGAGCTCTTCGGCAGAGAGCCTGAAAACAAGGATGGCATACCCTGCGTGAGCCACAGGTTTCTTGTCTGTCTCCCGAATCCAGGCACACAGGCGGGCAAAGCGTGCCCTGTCATAGAGATCCCAGGATTTCAGTGCAAATTCAGGAGGCCTCCGTGTAAATGCCGCTTCATTCAAACGGCGCTCTTTCCATTCCTTTAGTTTTTGGTAGTCAGCCTCGTAGCTTTCTGTCCACGCCCCTGGATACTTATCCAGATAAACCGCCGTAAGCATAGTGGCGCTTATGGCATAAAGCCCTGGGGCATATTCGTAGTAAGTGCGCCCGCTCTCTGAAGGAGCACCCACGGATGGCAGTGAATTGGCCAGTATTCCGTAAAACGCAGGGAAACCAGTTCCGAAATAGGAGAGATATATCGGCTCCAGGGGAGCGCCCGTTTGGGAATCTTTTAACTGCGTGCGCGCCAATACGCGGCGCAGCTCAGGCAATTCCTGCCCCCAATCCAACGAGCTATCCACCAGCCAGCGCCAGCCATTTTTAGAGCCGCCTGCAACGGGGGAAAAATACGCCAAGTAGTTTGGGTAACTCCGCAAAGTATCAGCAGCCAGAAACACGAACAATAGACCAGCCACTGCCGCGCCTATGAGGCTCTTCCTCGCGCTCGGCTCACGGAGATGCTTCCAGTGGCGCTCCAGCCATAAGCCGAGTATGCCCGCACAAATATAAAGACTGGGGTAAATCGGCAGCAGGTGCCGTTGCCCGATATTTATGGGGCTTTTAATGCTGGTCAGGAAATAGACTCCGATAAACACGAGCAGCGGTAACACAGCAAAAAGCGCGTCCCACCTGCCCACTGATTCTGGCTTCCTTAGGCAAGCGCGCAGGAGCAGGAATCCCGCAAGCGCCAGCAACACCAACGTGGCAGGCGGTGTCTTTATCAGAAAACTGATTGGGAAAAAACTCCTCCACCCTGTAAGCCTGT
>CAZHQD010000160.1:0-4857 GCA_964533835.1 uncultured Puniceicoccaceae bacterium
AATGAATTTGAAAGGCGCAAGGGGCTCGCCTGGCGGATCGATGGCCGCCACGCCGCTCCTTAGGTAGATTTGGTCGGTATCGCGATCGAACACAAACCAGCGAGGATCGCGCCAGTGGAACTCCGCGGGCCACCAGAGGGATTCCGATTTATCCCACATGATTTCACAAACGGAAAAACCCTTAGCCACGGCATCCATAAGATCATCCACGAGCGAAGAAAAGGCATCGGTGCGGAGGATGTCGCGAATGGCATCGGCTTGCTTAACATCATCGGCAGCATCGCTGGCAGATTCGACTTGTAGGGCCAATCCAGAGACAGCTTGCTTGCGGGTGGAGATGACTGAGGCGTAGTGCGGCTCGCGTTCCTCCATGTCCATTGCAAGGGTAAGGAAGTCTTGCGCTTCGCCCTCTCGTGCGGCGCGGAGGATGCCAGCGAGGCGTGAAGGCGTCAGGCCGGAGGCAACGGTATCGAAGATGGATTGACGTACGTAAGTGAGCGGGCCAGCCAACTCTTTGGTTAGCTCCCGCGTTTTAATGGGCTGTCCATGAGCGTCTAAAAGCATGATTAGAGGCTGGCAGCGTGCCAGTTTGGATTGAAGGTGCGATCATCCTCACGAAATCGGGCGTGACGGGATCGCATGGAAATTGGGATGTAATTAAAAATCTCTATAGGGCGTTTGGCGGCTACGACGCAGAGGGCCAGCCCAATAGCGGCATCGCCGTGGCGGTCAAAGCCGTCACTGCCCTTGTAGCGGGCATCGTCGGGCACTTTGGGAACGCCGCGCACCGATTTGATGGCGCGGAGATCGGCCATGAGATCGCTATCCTTTGGCAAGCCAATGAGAGCGCCATCTTCAA
Source organism: uncultured Puniceicoccaceae bacterium (assembly GCA_964533835.1). GTDB lineage: Bacteria > Verrucomicrobiota > Verrucomicrobiia > Opitutales > Oceanipulchritudinaceae > CAZHQD01. The sequence continues at coordinate 860 of CAZHQD010000160.1, forward strand.
AGGCGGCACGGAACTTTGGCATATTCTCCATATACCATGGCTGGCTAAGCATGACTGCCTCAATGATGCTTAGGCCGTAGCGTAGCTGTGCGGCTTCGGCTAGATACTGGCCGTTGCCGCGGGCATCCATGAGCATCTTAGAAAATCGGGGCACGCGATCCAACAAATAGAAGAGGATTTGCTCTTGCGCATGAAAAGGGCAGTTGCGCAATTCCACGCACAGCTCGGTGCGGAGGCCAAGATTGCGCTCTTCAGAGGCGATCCAGAAATCGGACAAATCGTTTTTTCGGCCAAAATCTTCGCCGCCAAAATGAAGGCGGTTGGGGTCTAGCCTTGCGATTACAGGGCGGAGATGCTGCTCACACCAATCATTGACCCGCTTTTGCCTCTCTGCCTCGGAAAGGAGCATGAAGCTATCCTCCAGCCGCAACCGCAGGATAGGCGCATGATTCGTCATGGCGCGCTCGATTAGCACGCGAGGAATGTAAATCTCGGTGCCACCAGTGGGAATGACATCAAGCTCTTCGGTAGCATTGGCGCCGTAGAACTTGTAGAGCTTTTCTTCCCATGCCTTTTGCGCTTCGATAGACCATGCTACGCGCTTAACTTGGCAAATGCGTTGATAGAGCCCTTGAGTCAGCGCGTCTTGAAGAGGGATGCGCAGGAGCTTGTAGCCTGTGCGCCCCGAGCGGGTATCCTGCACGATCTCATTGAAGGGATTATCTTCACCAAAGTGCGTGCTAATGATTGCCACGCGCCCACCCCACATAAGCAGCGCCATAGCGGCTTTGACCAGGCCAGGAAGATCATCATGGAAGGCCGCCTCGTCTATCGTTACCTTGCCTTGCTTGCCGCGCAAATTGGAGGGGCGCGAAGAGAGCGCTTCTACCTTGAAGCCGCTGGCAAAGCGAACACGGAAGACAGTAATGTCTTTGTTTTCATCTTGAATGACATCTTCTTCGATTTTGAGGGCAATATCCTTAAATTGGAGAGCCCAGTCTTTTACTGTTTCAATGTATTCGCGGGCCATGTCCTTGTTGTAGCCGATATAAAAGCAGTCCATGCCTTTGGCCTCTTTTGAGGCGGCGGCAGTCAAGCAGCTATCGGCGGCATCGGCCCACGAAATGCCGACACGGCGGGATTTCTCTACAACGATAACATCGAAAATTTCACAGCAAGCCAGGTATTCCCTTTGATAATTGAGGAATACTTCTTTCAGGTCGAAAGGTTTGGCGGCGTTAAGCATTTTCAGGGATGCCCAGAATCTTGCGGCGCATGAAGAGGATGCCTTCTTCGCTCACGCCGGAAGTGCGAGCTTTGGTAGAGACTTCATCGGCGGCGGCTTCGGCGCGGGTGCGCACCTCCGCGTCATAGTCTTGCTGCCATTTCTTTTGTGAGACGCTAGCGCGGGACAGATCAGCCACTGCGCGCATGAGCTTTGGGAAGTCCACAAAGTCAACGTCATCAGGGTTGATGCGTTGCATGATCTCGAAAAGTAAATGCTGCCCGAGGCGTAGGCTGGCGTCGTTTAGCGCCCCGGCATCATCGCCAAGCTGGGCGCGGAGGGCCTTCGCAAGCTCGGTAGATTTGCGTATCGCCTCGACGCGGGCGGCGAAGTCTTGCCCATAGCGGTGAAGCGCGCTTTTCGAGATGCCAAAGCCTTTGGACTCCAGCCACTCTGCTAATGCGGCGTAGCCGGAGAAGCTGCGTTTCACCAGCTCGGCATCCAGCTCTTCGCGGATGGCATCTGGCAGTTGGGTGATGGAGGACGGCTTGGGCATTGGTCAGCGGTCCAGCTCGGCAAGGAAATCGCGCCCCGTGGCCGTCTTCGCCCAGCGGCGGTTTTCTGGCGAGAGCTGCTTTGGGGCGATGGCGACAAAGGACTTATCGCGCAGGTAGGCCAGCTCATTGCGGAGCTCGGGCATGGTGATCTTTACCGAGCCCACGAGGTTGATGGAATCGAGCAAATAGCTTTCCGCGATGCCGCGCTCGGCGTCGGCAGCGTCGATGAGGCGCAAGAGGCCGATGCGAAGCATCTCTTTTTGTTCGGGGCTCATGCGGGCACCTCACTCCAGTTGATGCCGTAGCGCTCGGCAGTCCACTTGGTGTTGCGCAGGGCGGGATTTTTGAGCGTGCTCTCCAGATTGTGCCGCTTGCGACGCACGAGGCGCATACGCTCACGCACGCCTGGGCCTTTTGCCACGCGCTTGTAGTGAGCGCGACGGCGGGCAAGGTAACTATCCGAGTAGGTGCTCCCTCCATCAAAGACAGAGCGGCTAAATTGAAGAATCCAAACGAGGGGATGGTAGCGTCTTGGCATGGCTAGGCTTTGGCTTTGGCGATGGCGGCGAGCGCGTCGCGCTGTTTGAGGGTGTCCACGGCTTCACGAAGGGCGGAAAGGCTGGCATTCATGCCGTCGATCTGTCGGTGGATGTCTTTGCGCGACAGGGCATCGGACTTGCGGGCATCGATCAGAGTATTTTGCAACTCACCGATGGCTTTGGAGAGCTTGTCCTCGGAGCGTTCGAGCTGGGCGCTCAATGAATCACGGAAGAAGGCAAACTCGACTTTGGAGAGGTAGGTCTCACGCGGATCGGGTTGTTCTTTAATATGCTTCTTGTAGAAATCGAGCGCTTGCCCAACGGCCATGAGCACGCCAAGCCCTGTAAGCACCCAGATACCCACGGCGTTGGCGTCTTCGTTTGGGGCGGCGCCTTCGGCAGGGACGGCCCCCATCATAATTACGGCAAGGATAAAGAGCAGCTTCATGGGAATCAGGGCAATGGGGCGGCCTTCTCGGCGAGCTTGTAGGCAATATAGAGCAGCAACGCCGCGCCGATCCCGCCGATGGCCACCCAGTAGTTAAGAAAGATGATTGAGAGCACACCGCCAGCGGCCAACACGCTGCCGAGGATAGGCCAAGTGGCTTTGAATGCCCGATAGGCACCCACCAGCAAACACAGGCCGAGCAACACGCTCGCGAGGGCGCGCCCATTGGCCTGCGCGGCTTTTAGGATATTGGCTATGTTTTGCGCGGAGCCGATTTCCGTGCTGCTATGCTGCTCTACTGTGTGCTCCACAATCACGCCAGGCGCGGAAGCCTGTGCCGGAGGCGGCGCTTTCTGCCAGTTCCCCTCTCCCCATGGCGCGGGCGCGGCAGGGTAATGCGTGACGGTGCGCTCTTTGCGGGAGATATTTTGCACACTGGGCGTCTCGGGATTATCCGATTGCGAGAGACTGCCTTGCGTAGTGTCCCCAAGGGACGTCTTTGCTTTGCCGCCCTCTGTTTTGGGGACAGTTTTACAGCCCCCAAATAGGGCCAAGAAAAGGAGGACGCACACCGTAAGGGCTCGCATCCTCCTAGCTTATCAGATCAGCGCTCAGGCTATCAGCCTGCCGTATTTCCGCACAGAACAGAGGATGCGGCGAAAATCACACTCAAACCACAATCTGCCTTGAGCACCACTCTGGTTGACATATATGCTACACTTCAATGGGGGTGGTGTGGAGGTGTGGAGACTCGAACTCCAAGCGCCCTGGTTAGGAAGCCCGGCACTGCACCATGCCACCCCCCTCTTTTCAAACTAGTCAGGATTTTCTCTTAGCCGCGAAATCATTGCAACCAAGAGTTACTCGAATTTACTCACAGGTTGTTGCGAGGTTTCTAACAGGGGTTGATTTTGGATATGCTTACAAGCAATCCCTCACCATAGCTCGCCTTGCCCATCCTCGGCGAAGTGCGCGAAGGCCAGCGGCTCTTCTTTTTTATACACTATGGCGCGGTAGGTTTTCGCGGGCTTGCCCGTGCGGTTTATCCAGAGCGGGCCGTCTTCGATGGCGCCGAAGTCGTCTCGAAGCTCGTTCACGCGCCCGCATACGGAGCATTCCTTCATTCCCGTGAGCTTGGCCAAGTCTTCTATCGTGGGCCCAGGCTGCTCGGTGCCATTGTATGAGGGTTGCCAATCGCGGATGGCTTGCCACACCTTGAGCCGTGAGCG
>CAZHQD010000161.1:0-4811 GCA_964533835.1 uncultured Puniceicoccaceae bacterium
CGGATCTGTTTGCGCTGACGAGTATGCCTTATCGCGATAGCGTGGAGGGGCTGGGCCTTGTGTATGTAGACGCCGCGCGCATGGCGTTGCCACTGCTGGCGCATCGAATAGGGGGGGTGGAGGATGTGGTGAAGCATGGAGTAAATGGATTGCTGGCCGATCCGCAAGATAGAGGCAGCCTAGCCCTTGCGTTGAGGAAGCTGGCGGAAGACAATACACTGAGAGAGCAATTGGCGCGTGGGGGGCCTGAATCTGTGGCCGAGTTCACATGGGAGCGAGTGGCGCAAACGCTCATCGCTGCTCTTTAGAGGGGCATGGCTTTTTTGTCTCAGCGCGTTGACTTTAGTTTGGCTTTGCGGCAGAACCGTGAGTGAATTATGACATCGGACTACTTACCCCAAACGATTGGCACACAGAACAATCAAGATGGTGTGGAGAAAAATCGGCTTACGCTGGAGCACTTGGAGCGCATACGCGCGTTTTACGAAGAGCAAAGCGCGGAACCCTATGCGGGGGGCACGGGATACCGAAAGCTGTTGGCACGCTATTACGGTTACTATATCCCAGCGGATGCGAGCATTCTGGAAATCGGGTGTGGCAATGGCGAGCTGCTGTCTTTTTTGCCAAACAAAGATGTGGTGGGGATTGACATAGCCGATAAGCCACTGGAAGAAGCACGCAAGCGGGTACCGCATGGGACGTTTTACCGACAAGCTGGGGAGTATCTGGAGCTGGACCGCACCTTTGACGTAATTATTGTCTCTGAGACGGTGAACGAGGCCGCAGACGTGCAGGCGCTATTTGCCGCGCTGCATAAGGTGTCGAGACCTGACACAAGGTTGATAGTTAATTACTATAACAATTTGTGGCGGCCCGTATTGGGGACATTGACGGGGATGGGCCTAAAGGCAAAGCGCCCGCTGATGAACTGGCTGTCCACGGGTGATTTGATGAATCTGCTCAGGCTGGCTGAATGGGAGCCAGTGACGCACCAACCACGGATACTCTGGCCATCTACGACGCCCTTACTTGACGGGCTGTTTAACCGATTTATTGGGCCGCTTCCTTTGATTGATCACCTGAACCTGACGCTATTTTGTCTGGCGAGGCCCGCTAAAGCCAAGGCGCAAGAACCCATTGCAAGCGCGCCGAGCGTGTCTGTGATCATACCTGCGCGCAATGAGGCAGGAAACATAGAGGCCGCTATACGGCGCACACCACTGATGGGAAGCCACACGGAGATAATCTTTATTGAGGGCGGCTCGAAGGACAATACATGGGAGGTGATCAATCAAATGCCCGCGCTTTTCCCAGACCGCGATATAAAGATATTGAAGCAAACGGGGAAGGGGAAAGGGAATGCGGTGCGGGAGGCATTTGCTGCCGCTAAAGGGGATATTTTGATGATTCTGGATGGCGATCTGACGATGCCGCCTGAGGAGTTGCCCAAATACTACGACGCTCTCGCGAACGGAAAGGCTGAGTTTGTGAACGGGGTGCGGCTGGTCTATCCGATGGAAGACAAGGCAATGCAGTTCCTGAATATGTGCGCCAACCATGCGTTCAGCATTATCTTTACATGGCTTTTGGGGCAAAGGGTGCGGGATACGCTCTGCGGCACCAAGGTGCTCTACAAGCGCGACTACGAGCGGATTGCAGCCAATCGCAGCTATTTTGGGGACTTTGATCCGTTTGGGGATTTCGATCTTTTATTTGGTGCGGCGAAGCTGAATCTGCGGATAGTGGATGTGCCTATACGGTATAGGAATCGCACTTACGGAGAGACGAATATCTCCCGCTGGAAGCATGGCGTGCTGCTTCTGCGGATGGTGCTCTTTGCCTCGATTAAGATGAAGTTTATCTAGTCGAGGGCGGCTCGATTTAGCTCTCCTGGCCAGTGGCGCGTTTCCACGCGCGGACGGTGTTTGCCATGAGCATGGCAACTGTCATGAGACCTACGCCGCCTGGGACTGGCGTAATGTAGGAGGCGACTTTGGAGGCTTCTGCGAAGTCGACATCGCCCACGATGCGGTAACCCTTTGCGGTGGAGGAATCGGGCACGCGGTTGATGCCTACGTCGATCACGACGGCACCTGGCTTAATCATGTCGGCCTTGATAACCTGTGGTTTGCCAATGGCGGCAATGAGGATATCTGCCTGACGGGTAAAGGTGGCGAGGTTGGGTGTGCGGGAGTGGCAAAGCGTAACGGTGGCATTGCCCATGGCCTTCTTTTGCATAAGGAGGAGGGCGGCGGGCTTGCCCACGAGAACGCTTCGACCGACGACGACAGCGTGCTTGCCTGCGGGGTCGATGCCGTAAGCGCGGAGCAGCTCTATGCACCCACTGGGCGTGCAGGGGAGGAAGGCACGGTCATCTTCCTGGCAAAGGAGCCCCTGATTGCGGCTGTTGAGGCCGTCCACATCTTTATCGGGGTGCACGGCGTCGAAGATGGTTTGCTCGTGGATGTGCGAGGGGAGGGGGGATTGTACCAAAATGCCGTGAACTGTGGGGTCTTCGTTGAGTTTGCGGACTTCGGAAAGGAGGGCGTCTTGAGAAATAGACTCGGGGAAGACAAAGAGACGGCTCTCGGCACCGATTTGGTTGGCAGTTTTTTCTTTGCTGGCCACATAATAGACCGAGGCAGGGTCTTCGCCCACTCTGATGAATGCGACGCAGGGCTTTGAGCCCGTGTGGGCGGCGATTTGCGTTTTGAGGCCATCAAGCACGGTGGCGGCCACTTTCTTTCCGTCAATAAGAGTCATGAGCGAATTGGTATAAGTAGAGACGGGTATGGCAAGCTTGATTAGTAGGGGGCTAGGCGAGGATGCTCTTTTGCACAACAGAGAAAGCGGCATCGGGAGACCAAGTTATTTCGGTGAAACCGAGTTTCCAGTGGTCTTGCTTTCCGAAGACACCCGATCGAAACCAGCGGCCATTAAAGCAAATGGTTTCACAGGCAAAGCCTAGGTCAACAGAGGCACCTTGCCAGTCTCTATCGTAAGTTCGTGCGGAAGAGCCCGAAAAATCCAGCGGATTATCTGAAATAAGGTAATGCCAGTTGGCGAGCATGAGCCATTTACCATTGAGGGGATGCTTCATAACGGTAAGGCTTTCAGCGGTATTAAATTGCAGGATGCCAAAATCATTTGTGGTAGCGCCGCAGGAGGATGCTTTAGAGATATCCGTTGGGAATTCAGCGCAGATGCCGATAGGATGCCAATGGAGCAAATCCGTAGAAACAGCGACATGAGCTTGCTGGATGCCGACGGTACTGTAGAGGAGCCAGCGCGCATTGGCATCATCCCTGACTACATGGGAATCTCTGCCTGGGATATTGAGGCCTTGAGTGAAATCGGCGATTTTACACCAGTCGGTCATGTCTTTGCTAAATGCCAAGCCCTGTGTTTCCTTGTGCCCATCGAAAACCCATGGGTGCCGATGGCCTAGCCTACGGTATTCTATCGGGCGATGCGGGTGTATAATACCAGTGTAAAAGAGATAGAATCCATCGTGACCTTTTATGCAAAAGGGAGCCCATATTTCATGTTGATCAAAGGCGTTGGCCCGCTGGGTAGCGTGCAGTATGTGACCACGAAACTCCCAGTGGACGAGGTCTTTGCTGATGCTCCACGAGAGGGTTTCTTCATTCCCGTTGTAGCCGTGGTAGTAGCCTTCTGTGCCGCTTATAGAAAAGAGGTGATACCAGCCGTCATGAAATACAATGGTATGATCTTTCACATACTCACCAGGAGGCGCATAGTTACAGTCTGTAGGATTGGGCTGAGACATGCTAAATGAGGAGAAAGCTGATGCTGCAATCGCCAATACTACGAGGATTTTAGGCTATCGGCGATTTGCTTGAGGTATTTGTAGGAGAAGATGCCTGTGGAGTGGCCGTCGCTGAAGGTGAAGCGGACGGCGTAGTTGCCGACGAAGGCCCAGTCTATGATGGTGACGCCCGGGAATTGTTTGCGGGAGTCGCCGCCGTGCCAGCGGCCCAGGATGTCTGGCTCGCCGATATTGGAGGCGCTAGGGGAGGCGGCGCGGAGAAGCTCTGTGGGGAGGAAATCTTCGGAGCCGTCTGCCCAGCGAATGGCGAGCTCTTTGCCGATAACTTGAAGGTCTTGGGGTGCTTGCATGGTTTGTTTTGCAGTTTGGAAATCAATAGCTAAAGTAAGGTGCATGAGAGACGCAACCTCAACCGTAGCAGAGATTAAGGCCAAAGTGCTGGCATTTGCCCAGGAGCGCGATTGGGAGCAGTTTCACACGCCGAAGAATCTTTCGATGGCGCTCGCGGCAGAGGCGGGGGAATTGATGGAGCATTTTCTCTGGGCGGAGTCTGCGGAATCCCGCGCGAGGGCAAGCGATCCCGAACGGGCCACAAAGATACGCGAGGAGCTGGCGGATATTGTGATTTACGCGATGGAGTTTGCGAATATGGCGGGAATTGATGTGGCCGCCGCGATTGAGGATAAGATGGGCAAGAATGCGGAGAAGTATCCCGTGAGCAAGGCGCGGGGAAAGTCCCTGAAATACACGGAATTGTGATTGGTCGGTTAGGCAGTGGGGCTGAAGCCAATCACCCGATAGTCATGCCAGCCTAAGAGGTTGAGGTGCCAGCCCTGGATATTTGGGTGGACCAAGTGAGCAAAGACGTTGTGGTAAATGGGGATGAGGGGGGATGCTTCGAGAAGGCGTTCCTCTGCGGTTTTCAGAAGGGCAAGGCGTTCACTTGGGCCAGGGCTGGCGGCTGCATTTTCAAGCAGGCGGTCATAATCGTTGCTGGACCAGCCCGAGAAGTTGTTGCCTG
>CAZHQD010000162.1:0-4771 GCA_964533835.1 uncultured Puniceicoccaceae bacterium
ATGCAAGTGCCCCTATAGGGGGCGATGTTCCCATTGCTGTGCTACCGCCTACTGCTATCGCATTCCGTAGTGTGGTGCCTGATCAAGCTACTGAAGAGCCCCTGCTTCATCGCACATGGGAAGAGGCTCAGATTGGTCTGCTAAGAAATCTCAGGTATGAGGCCATGGTCTATGGCGGCATGGCTCCCATCCACGAGCCCAGTTCCACATACAGCTCTGTTTTTGAATCGGGTGCTTCGCATGGCGGCAGGCAAAATGGCGCCTTCGTTATTTCACAAGGTACCCACTGGAACACTTACAGGTAGTCGCTATTTTATGATCCACTCTGGGTGGTGGATAGTAAATTGGAGCTGGCCTTTGTATTCATCCAGCATGCCATAAATACGGATGCGCTGCTTGGGCTTGAGAGACCTTAACCATTCAGCCACTTCGGGATGCCCCCCATAAAGCTCAAAGAGGCGTTTGCCAATTTTGAGTGTGGGCCTCTCGCTATTCTCCAGACGGGTGTTTATGAAGTAAAGTTCGCCAAAATTCTGGGCCAGGGTATGGGCGTCAAAATTCCTTAGCTCCCTGATGCTATGCACTTGGGTCTTGCGAAACTGTGGGTAGTCAATGGTCAGGCGTCCTTCGTCATTCAGGGTGGCTACTAAAGGCAGCTGCGGAGGCCTGCTAGTCACAGAGTCGGCATCGCCGTATGTAAAGAGGGCGGAGATGGGCAAGTGGTCAGAGTAGCCATGCCCATTACCATAGAAATGCCAGCCTATGGGAGTGAGCCAGCGTTTCTCGGCATTGAGTCCAGCTATGGGGTGCGAGCGAAAAGAGCCATCGGCATAATCCACACCTTTTTTGTCTACTAGCCCAGGTGTAATGATCATCTGCATAAGTGTGCCCCAATTGCCACGAAAGATGTCGCTCCCACGCTGCTCCGGTGGCAGATCATACCAGAGGTTGTAGAGAGACTTTGAAGAACTGTCTTTGAGCGAACCCTTGTTGCCACCTGAGCCTAATACATCATTGAGAGCGGTGACGGTTTTTTCTCCAAGAAGCTGCCTTTGGTCATAGTGGCTATTGAAGTCCCCAGCTAGAAGTATGGCCGCATCAGGCTCTTGGGCTCTAATTTTATCCAGGCGGCTGCGCAATACCCCAGCGTTTTGTCTTCGTGTGGCTTCAAAGGCAGGGTTGGAAGCTCCGCTTTTCCAGTGGTTATTAAAAATGATCAGGTTATCCCCACTAGGCAGGGTGAGGTGGACTTCAAGGATGTCTCGTGCGTCTTCTACGGGGTGGGCGATTGTTTTCGCAATAGGGAAAACGCTAAATACCACGTTCATGTGCGGCGGCTTGTCGCTAGCCGCTGGTTCTAGTGGGGGCTTGGCAATGTAGTAGGAGGGGCCGCCACATTCGATAATTGCCTTCAGCAGCAAGGCTTCGGTGGGGAGGCTTTGGAGTTTTTCATCGGTTTCTGCTGCGGCAAGGAGATTGAGTAGCGGGGCGTCTTTGTGCTGCTCCAAGAACGAGGTATAGTCGTCTACTGTGTGTTGCGGGGTGTGGTCGCGCTCCAGCTCCTGGAAACAGATAATCTCAGGAGAATTGCCGTTGTGTTTTAAGTGGTGAGCAAGCAGCTTGGCCGTGAGCTTGAGCTTGGTGTGGAGCCGCTCAGCAGTCCAGCGGGGTGTTTGGCCATCTGCCTCAAAGGGGGCGTAATCTTCATATTGGGCAACACCGTCCAGATCGAAGAGGTTCTCGACATTATAGACGACAACCTGAAACGCGGCACCAGAGCCGATGGCAGCACAAAGCAAATAGCCTAGAGCTACAAATAGATACAGTTTGACAGCTTTCATGGGAGAGAAGGCGACAGTTTCTCCAAGTGTGCGAAGGCTACCCTAGGTGACCTGGGTGGTCAAATGATATGTATGGCCCTAGGGGTTATTCCCAGGCAAAGATGGCTGTGAGGCGAGCTCCTTTTGCGCTGCGGAGCTCTTCATAGATGGCAGGCGCCTGATGAACAGGAGTGGCTGTGTTCCCCATATGGTTCGCAATTTCCGGGCGACGGCTCAGCAGGTCCAGCATAGCGCGTAGGTCCGAGGGCTGGCTGTCTCTTGGGAAATGAACCGAGCACTCGCGCATGAATAGTGGGTTGTAGGGCAAATGGAAATCCTTTGCGTAGCTGCCCTGAATGATGATGCGGGGGCCAGGGAGCGGGTTGTCGTCCCATGACTTATCGGCGGCTATTTCGAGGGACTGCGCAAGCACTGCGGGGACGCCAGTGGAATCCACAACAATGTGGGCGCCTGTGGGGCACTGGGATTTGAAGGCTGCAGAAAGTGATTGGCCATCTGGGGTGAAGGCTTGAATGCCCGCTCTCTTGGCCAGTGCCACGCGATCGGGGGAGAGGTCGCTCGCGTAGACGCGCGCTCCTGTGGCAGCATGGAGCAGGGCCGAGCCAAACCCTATGGGGCCGAGGCCAACAACCACAACCGACTCATGTGGCTGAGGGCGGCTGAGGCGAACGCCGCGATACGCAATGGCAAGGAGCTTGCAGAGGGTGGCGTCGGCAAGGGAAAGCCCACTTGGGATTGCGAAGCAGTTTGCCTCGTCCACACAGGCGTGAGCGGTGTGACCACCCCAGCAAGTGGCGACGGAAGCCATTCTAGAACCGGGCGCGAAAACCTTTGCCCCGATGGGCGTGGAGGTGTTCCGGCCTGCGGCGATTACGGTGCCTGAAAGTGCATAGCCAGGAATAAAGGGAAACGCAGGGGCACCTGTTTGGAGACCTGCCAGGCAGCGGAGCTCTGTGCCTGGGCTTACGCAGGAGAAGGCCGTCTTGATGAGCAACTGGCCTGCTTGTGGCTCGGGAATTTCTACAGAGTCCAGTGTGACTTTGTTGACGTCGGCAAACAGGAGGGCCTGAGATTTCATGGGAGCTAGAGGAGATTGGGGACAAGGACCGAGGCCATGCCTGCCCGATCTGCGGCAGTGATGCCGAGGGGGGAGTCCTCGAATACCAGGCACTCCTTAGGCAACACACCCAATTTCTGGGCGGCAAGGAGAAAGATGTCAGGGGCTGGCTTGCTGTGCTTAACAAAGTCTTGGCATGAGATGGCGTCTATGAGCGAACGGAGGCCTGAAAGTTGCAAGGTGCGCTCTACGATGTCCAGACGGCCTCCGCTGCCGATGGCTGCCATGATACCACGGGATGCGGCGGTGCGGAGGTGAATGGCTACGGGCTCTATGACCTCTACTTCATGCATGTACTCCCAGTAGATATGCTCTTTATCGTGAGCGACATCGTAGGGGAGGTTCTCGCCGTAGGTTCGGTTTATGTGGTCAATGGTATGCTCACCGCCTACTCCTGCAACTTTCATGAAGGACTCGCGGTCGAACTGAAACTTGCCTCCATAAAGGGCAATAGCACGGTTCCACGTAACCATGTGGGTGGGCATGGAGTTCACGAGGGTGCCGTCTAGGTCGAAGATATAGGCTTTGAAGTGGCCGGAAGGGATTTCGAGCATGGTCGCCAGTAGAGAATAGAAGAGCAAGCGGGTTGCCAATGCTTAAAGGGAAGGACACAGACAATTCACATTGTGACAAAATAAAAAGCTAGGCTCCCGTACGGGAGCCTAGCTTAAAATGATAATCAGTAACTAATTACCTGCCGAGTGCAGCACGGACTTGGTCCAGAGTACCAGCGGAGCCAAGGAGCTTATTGCGGCTGGCAATAAACTTGGCATACTCTTCGATGAAGATTTTGCCAGGGGGGCGGAAATCGAACTCACCTGGCTTATCGCGGAAGAACTCGCGGTGTACGCGTGTCCAGATAAGGCGGCCATCGGTATCAATGTTGATCTTAGTAACGCCGAGCTTGGCGGCAGGGAGGTATTCATTTACGTCCACACCGGCGGAGTCTTTGATTTGGCCGCCTGCAGCGTTGATGCGGGCCACTTCGTCGGCAGGGACGGAGCTGGAACCGTGCATAACGAGAGGGAATCCAGGCATGCGAGCCTTGATCTTTTCCAGCACATCGAAGTGGAGGGACTGCTTGCCCTTAAACTTGAAGGCGCCGTGAGAAGTGCCAATAGCGCAGGCGAGGGAGTCGCAACCGGTTGCTTTGACAAAAGCTTCGGCTTCGGCAGGGTCCGTCAGGCAGGCATTGCCTTCTTCGACCTGAATGTCCTCTTCAACGCCACCGAGCATTCCAAGCTCAGCTTCCACGGAGATACCCTTGGCGTGGGCGGCCTTTACGACGCGCTTGGTGATTTCCACATTTTTCTCAAAGGGATCGTGGGAGGCATCGATCATAACGGAACTGAAAAAGCCTGAATTGATGCAATCGTAGCAGGTTTCTTCATCGCCGTGATCGAGGTGAACGGCAAAGATGGACTCAGGGAAAATCTCGCCTGCAGCGCGGATGATGGCTTCGAGCATGCGCTTGTCGGTGTATTTGCGGGCGCCTTTGGAAATCTGTATGATGAAGGGAGCCTTGGAATCCATACAGCCTTTGAAAAGGCCCATCGCTTGCTCGGCGTTGTTTATGTTGTAAGCGCCGATAGCGAATTTGCCATAGGCCACTTTGAAGAGATCTGCTGTAGTAACGATCATGGTGTGATTGCGAAGTTCGAGAATATGGCGTTGCTGCCAACGGTAGTGCTAGTGACCGGAAATGGGTTCGTCAAAACATTTAACAATTAACATTTAACAAGTATCAAGTGGAGACTGGGGCGGGCTAAGGCAGAATGAAGAATGATGAATGAAGAAGTTTCAGAAATTATAA
>CAZHQD010000163.1:0-1209 GCA_964533835.1 uncultured Puniceicoccaceae bacterium
TCTCAGTGGTGAATCTGCCTTCTTTTATAATTTAGAATTTTGAATTTATAATTTCAGAAACTTCTTCCTTCTTCCTTTCCTCCTTCTTCCTTTCCTTGTCCCTCCTCGACCGCCATATCCTCTCTAGCTGGTTAAAAGCCTTCGGCCTTACCCTCGGCGCCATCGTCGGCATCCTCCTACTCTTCGACGTGTCTGACAACATGAAGGACCTCCTCGACGCTGGCGCGGGCCTCCGCGGGATCACCACCTACTACCTCACCCTCATCCCCAGCCTCCTCCCCGCCACGCTGCCCATCTCTATCATGGTCAGCATCCTCTTCAGCCTCGGCCAGCTCCACCGCAACTCCGAGATCACCGCCATGCGCGCGGTCGGCCTCTCCCTTTGGAAAATCACCCGCACCCTCTGGCTAGCCGCCTTTCTCCTCTCTGCCCTCCTTTACCACCTAAACGCTACCCTCGTTCCCGAAGCCACAGAGAAATCCCGACGCCTCCTCGAAGAATACAGCATCGCGCTCCACTCTCAGACCGACGCCGAGCCCACAGCAGCCCTCAAGCACAACCTCGCCTTCCACAACGAGCAAGCCCACCAGCTCTGGTATCTCAACCGCCTAAGCCCATACACAGGCCGCGCCTACGGTATCCAGGCCCACCAGCTCGACCCCAATGGCCGCGAGCTTACACGCTACCTCGCCACCGAAGGCTATTTCGACGATTCCCGTGGCCACTGGGTTCTCCTCAATGGGCGTGAAACCCGCTTCGACTCCGCCACGGGCGACCCCATCCGCTCACTCCCCTTTGTAGAAACCAAACTCGAAAACTTCCGCGACAGCCCGGATACCCTCACCATTCTCGACAAAAAAGTCGTAGACCTCTCCATCCGCGAACTCCGCGCCATCACCGAGCGCCTCCCCCCGGAGCAAAACCCATCCACGCTCCCCTACCTCGTCCGCGAGCACATGATCCTTGCCGCCCCCGCCGTCTGCCTCATCGTAGTCGGCCTTGCTATCCCCTTTGCCGTCTCTGGCGTCCGCACAAACCCCCTCGTCGGCATCAGCAAATCCATCGGCCTCTTCGCCCTCTACTACATCCTGAGCTCCATAGCTGGCGTCCTCGGCTCCCGTGGCGCGCTCGACCCCATCTTCGCCGCCTGGCTCCCCAACACCGCCGCCCTCATAGCCGCCCTCATCTTCACCCTCCGCGCCCAATAAA
>CAZHQD010000163.1:1309-4533 GCA_964533835.1 uncultured Puniceicoccaceae bacterium
CACCCATGGGCCTACATCAACGAACTCCAAGCCCCCCTCCCCCAGGAATTCGACGGCCAGGGCGTCCCCCTTCGCGATGCCAAAGGCCGCTTCCTCGGCATGGGCCTCTACAATTCTCGCTCCCAAATCTGCTGGCGCCGCTACACCCTCCACGATGAGCCCTTCGACTCCGCTTTCCTCCGCCGCGCTATCTCCAGCGCCATAGCCCGCCGCAACCCCGCTGAGTCCGTCCGCCGCCTCGCCTGGAGCGAAGCCGACCGCCTCCCGGGCCTCGTCATCGACCAGTATGAGCGCCTCCTTGTTGTCCAGGCGCTCACTCTTGGAATAGATAAGCAACTATCAATAATTGAACAGATCCTCCGCGACCTCCTCTCGCCCGACGAAATCCTTTACCGAAACGATGCCCCCTCACGCCGCCACGAAGGGCTCCCCCTCACCGTCAGCACCGCATCAGGAAAGCCACTGGCACCATCGTGGCTCAGCATGGGCGGTATCCGCTTCCAGCTAGATCTCCTCGGTGGCCATAAAACAGGGTTCTACCTCGACCAGCGCGAGCAACACCTCGCCGTCGCCCGCCTCGCCCAGGGCAAGCGAGTCCTCGACTGCTTTTGCAACCAGGGCGGCTTCGCGCTCCACTGCGCCAAAGCAGGCGCCACAGAAGTCCTCGGCCTCGACAGCAGTGAAGACTGCATCACCCTAGCCCAGGAAAACGCCCGCCAAAACCACCTCGCCCACAATGCCCGCTTCGAAGTCGCCAACGTCTTTGACTGGCTTAGTGAGCGCTCCCGCTCCCCTGCCCCCGAAAGCCTTTACGACCTCATCATCCTCGATCCCCCCTCTTTCGCCCGCAACGCCGCCAGCCTCCCTGGCGCCCTTCGCGGTTACCGCGAGCTCCACCTCCGCGCCCTCAAGCTCCTTCGCCCAGGCGGCTACCTCGCCACCTACAGCTGCTCCCAGAACGTAACCCGCGAAGCCTTCTGGCAAACCCTCACCGATGCCGCCGCCGACACCCGCCGCATCGTCCGCCTCCACTCCCTCTGCCAACAACCCACCGACCACCCCATCCTCATCACCTGCCCCGAAACCGAATACCTCAAAGGCTACATCCTCCAAACAGAGTAACAAATTATTAGCAATATAATATCATATATTTACATCCCCACAGCCCTGCGCCAAGTCCATTCCAAAAGAACCTGCCACTCCACAAGCGCAATCTCCCGAGCCACCCATTCCTCTTCACTGCCATTCCCAATAACCCGCTCGCAATAATCAATAAAGCCCTCAGCATCCCACTCCTTCTCATACGTTAGGAATGCCGCCCCATCCTCCCGTCCCTTCAGCCATCCCTTAGCCGCCTCAAGTACCAGCGGATAGGCAGGATGCCTCCCCGCCCGCGCAAACCAGTAGCGCGCATTGTCAAAGTCAGGCTCCCTCCTGTGCATGATCCCATGCCAGTAGCTCCCCGTCGGCGTATGTATCCCCTGGCTAATCCTATGGGACGCCTCCAGCGCCCCATGCCCCAGCAACAACCCTGCATGGCACGCCCGCGCCATCCCCCAATCCACCACCTCCACCCCATCAAACAACTCCCCCACTTCCATCCCCTCCAATTCCCTCCCAATCACCGTGACCTCTCCAGGTCCCAGCGGCGGCACCTCTTCCAGTTTTAGCCATCTCGCCCAGCTCTGTGGTGGGTATTTTGTTTCCATGATACTCATTTAACAGATCAATATATCCTGCCCACTCAAAAAAAGCGGGCCGCCCTTTTTAGGGCGGCCCGCGAGAGTAAGACCTTTGATACTATCTAGAGAGCTCTTTGCCGATTAGGGCATGGAGAGTTCAATCGAGATAATCTGGCTGGTGGCGAAGTTGTAATAGGCACGCAGCATGTCACCGGCGCCAGTAGAATCATAGGTACCCAGATAATAAGTCCAAGTAGCTAGGTCAACGCTGTACCAGAAAGGTGCAATGCCGTTGGCAGACCAAAGCCAGCCGAGCTCAATGTCGTATACCCATGAGCTACTGTCTCGAGCCTGAGAAGGCATCCATTGCCAGCCAATGTTCTCAACATTCATCCAGGGGAAGTTGTTGATCGTTAACTTACCCATCCATGGGTGGGTATAGTAACCATTGGCATCTGGTGTAGCAGAAAGACCACGGATTACTTTCTCAAAGCGCTCGGCCAGTAAACCTTGCTGAGCAACTTTGACAGTGTTCGGACCAACTTTGACCTCAGTAGTACGTGTATATGGGTTGACAGATGGGGCGAGAGTCATGGTGAAGGAACCATCTCCTGTCCCTGCTGCACCATCACCTAAGGTAATCCATGCTGATTGTGTATCAGGAACCGTAGGCGTCCAATCACTGTACTGATAACGAGCAGTGACAGTAATGCTTGTCTCACCGCCAGCATTTGGAAGCTTTGCAGGATCTGCTGCAAACTCGTAAGCAGCAACTGCTTCGGGCATGAAGTAGAGGGTGCCGTGTGTTGATGTCTGGTGCCAAGAATTATTGGCTCCATCTGCCCATCCCTTTTTACCATCGGAAGGATAAACATACTTGTTGTTCACAGCAGGCTCTTGCGGCAGATCGCGGTCATTGAGTTGGATTTCGATACCCATCTTGCTTAGACCAGCAACCACATCTTCGGAACGTGCAAGAGCAACAAAAGGCAATTTGATTTCGATCGAATAATTATTGCCATTAACCTGGCCACCTACCGCATAACCAACACCCCAACCCTCAGGTTTGGTTTTGTCTGGGTTAGTGGTTGCACCGTACTGCCAATCCTGTGGGAATCCAGAGAAAACACCATCGGAGCCTGGACGAAATACCCACTGGATATCATTGCTGTCGTAAACAGGAGGCCATCCGGGACCGGCATCGCGGTCATAGTTTGCGTCAGTGAATATCTCAATCTCATCATTTTGGAATCCTGTGTTGTCTGCATTTTCAGGGTGAATGGTTTCACCAAACTTTATCAACTGATCATCCGTTACTTCAGCGTAGATGTAGAGGTTCTCATCATCCCATAGTGCACGCCAAGTACCACTCAGATCGGTGTCGGGGATGGTCTTGCCACCGTGAATAAGGGCTATTGGATAAGCAGGCGCTGCATCCCAGTAAGCTTCTTTGATACCATCGAGAACGATCACATCAGGCGTCATATTGGCTATTGCGGGTTTTACAATCATTACAGGGTTCACAGGAGCAAGCTGGCTGTA
>CAZHQD010000164.1:0-4379 GCA_964533835.1 uncultured Puniceicoccaceae bacterium
AGTAACGCAACGGTATCCATGGCATTGCGGGATCACCCAAAAATCAGCAAGGGACGGCGAGAAGCCATACAGAAACTGGCTCAAGAACTTGGGTATAGAGCGGACCCCAATTTAGCCATGATCGCGAGCAATCGCTGGAAGCCTTCAAAATCTGCAACTGGAATCGCAGTGGCCTATATATGCTGGCCCCGTAGAAGCCATTATGAAATCGACCGATTTAAGGGAGCGAAAAGACGTTTGGATGCGCTCGGCTACACCATAGAACCCATCAAACTGAATGCTACTGAATCCCCTCAAAAAATAGCAAAAGTACTGCGGACACGTGGAGTAAGAGGAATAATATGGGACCTCCCCCAATCGTGCACGGCATTCGAACTGATGCCATGGGAGCACTTTACGGCTGTGGGCATGGGAACCTCCTCGGAAGTAATGCGGCTGCACTCCGTACAGCAGGATCTATTTCTGACTTGCGAAAATGCATGCGAAAAAGTGGCTGCCAAGGGGTACAAGCGCCCAGGCCTCATCCTCTATAGCAACGCCAACGACCAACGTGTAGCCCTATGCGAGGGAGCATACCGAGTGGCCTGCCGCAAGTTTGGATGGACCCAAAGCGAAAACCCACTGAGTACCGAGCTAGATACTCCTACTTCTACTCTGGCAAAGTGGATTTCGCAAACCAAGCCCGACATTGTAATAAGTATGGTATCGGTGCACTTGCTTGGAATGCGGCAGCTCGGTATCAAGGTACCCAAAGATATGGGCTTTGTGAGCCTCCATATCTGGCCGGACGATCCTACACAAACTGGCTACAACCCGCTGCTGCAACAACAGGGAGAGATCGCTGGAAGCCTGTTGCATACCTCAATGCTAAGTGGCGAATGGGGACTCCCCGAGAGCGTGCGAGTAGTGGGCCTTGAAGGAAAATGGCAAGAAGGCAAGACCGTGTAGACGGATGTATTATTACCCGCTTACTGAACGATACCAGCTGAAGAGCCCATTGTGAAAAACCCGTACTGTACAAAAGCACCAGTGCAAGATACCTACAGAAACAACGCGCAATTCACTTGTGGCTTTTTGTAAGCGCCTGTTGCCAAGCAGCCTTAGGTCAGCTCTTTGACGACCCAAGGGAGACCGTGAATGTTGAGCGCTTCCATAAAGGGATCGGGGTCAAACTGCTCCATATTGAAAACGCCTTGGCCACGCCATTTGTTTTGGAGCATCATGAGTCCACCTATCATGGCGGGAACACCAGTAGTGTAGGAGATGGCCTGGGAGCCAACTTCTGCATAACAGGCGGCGTGGTCGCAGATATTGTAAATATAGATCGTGCGATCTTTGCCGTTTTTGGTTCCGCGGATGAGACAACCGATACAAGTTCGGCCTTTGGTGAGCGGACCGAGGCTGGCGGGATCAGGCAAGACAGCTTTGAGAAACTGGAGGGGGACGATTTCGACACCGTTGTAAATGACTGGGTCGATGCGTGTCATGCCGACGTTTTGGAGGACTCGAAGGTGATTGAGGTAATTCTCGGAGAACGTCATCCAGAAGCGTGCGCGCTTGAGTGTGGGGAAATGCTTCACAATAGACTCCAGCTCCTCATGATACATGAGGTAGATGTTCATAGGGCCGATGCCCTCGGGAAAATCAAAGCTCTGCTTGACTGAAAGAGGATCCGTTTCTACCCACTGCCCATCTTCATAGAATCGTCCCTTTGCGGTGACTTCACGGATATTAATCTCAGGATTGAAGTTTGTGGCAAAAGGTTGCCCGTGGTTGCCTGCATTGGCATCAATAATGTCGAGATACTCGATGGTATCGAAGTAGTGCTTGGCAGCGTAGGCTGTGTATACATTGGTGACACCGGGGTCAAAGCCACTACCGAGGAGGGCCATCAGCTTTTTCTCTTTAAACTTATCATGCAGAGCCCATTGCCAGCTATACTCGAACTTTGCCGTATCCAAAGGCTCATAGTTAGCAGTGTCCAGATAGTCCACACCTGCCTGTAGGCAAGCATCCATGAGATGTAGATCTTGGTAAGGGAGCGCAACGTTGATAAGCAAGGCGGGCTTTATCTCCTTAAGCAATGTCACCATTTCGGGAACATTATCAGCATCAACTGCACGAGTAGCGATAGTACGCCCTGTGCGCTCTTTAACAGACTTTGCGATGGCTTCACATTTTGAAACAGTGCGACTGGCGAGGGTAATCTCGCTAAACACAGCGGGAACCTGCGCGCATTTGTGAGCAACTACACTGCCGACACCGCCGGCTCCAATGATGAGGACTTTGGACATAGGGTTTGTTTGTAAAATGATCGTACACCATATTATCTCCGAATGGAGACAATAGATAATTAGACGTTTCTTTCGAAGTAGGTGTAACCGCGCATACCTTGCTCGTACGCATCGAGAATGGTGCGGCGCTCTTGTGGGGAGATGCGGTTTTCGCGAACAGCTTGCTCCGCGACATCGCGCATTTGAGCAAGAAGGATTTTGGGATCATACTCAGTGTAGGTGAGTACATCGGAAACGGAGTCGCCCTCAATTTCACGCTCATACTCCCACTGGCCGCCACCGTTTATGCGAATGGAGACAATGTTGGTATCACCGAGGAGGTTGTGAAGGTCACCAAGAGTTTCCTGGTAAGCACCGACAAGGAAGACGCCAAAGTAATACTCCTGCTCAGGATCCCATTCGTGCATGGGAAGTACGGACTTCACATCGTGAAGGTCGATAAAGCGATCGATTTTGCCGTCACAGTCACAAGTAATATCGGAAATGACGCCGTAGCGTGTGGGTTCTTCCTTTAGGCGATGGATAGGCATGACAGGGAAGAGCTGATCTATGGCCCACGAATCGGGAAGCGACTGGAAAACACTGAAATTACCGTAATAGATATCGGCTAAGTTGGCATCAAGGCCCTCAAACTCGTCTGGCACGTATTTAAGTTTCTTAATCTGGGTGGAGATTTTGACCATGATGCTCCAGAATATCTGCTCACCGAGAGCCCTATCGCGAAGGTTTATGACACCGTGCTTAAAGAGAGCTCGTATCTCATCGCGGTAATAGAGGGCATCGTGATAGCATTCCTGTAGATTCTTCGGTGTAAGGCTCTTATAGCTATCAAGAAGGTAACGTAGCTGGCTTGGCGCTTCTTCCGGGAGAGTTTCTGGCGGCTGACGCGTTTGAAAACGAGAGACATCAAGGATATTAAAAAGCAGGACAGAGTAATAAGCAACGGTTGCGCGCCCAGACTCCGTGACGAGAGTGGGGTGAGGTATATCTGAGGCATCCAAGACGGACATGACGGACTCAACAACATCACGTGCATACTCACCGAGTGTGTAGTTTGCGCTTGAAGCAAAATTCGTATGGGACCCATCATAATCTACCGCAAGCCCTCCACCAAGATCGAGCATACCCATGGGAGCGCCTTCTTGGACAAGGCCTGCGTACACGCGGACGGCTTCGAGGACACTCGTACGTACATCGCGAATATCTGGCACCTGAGAGCCAAGGTGGTAATGCAGTAACCGCAGGCAATCGAGCATGTTTTCGCGGCGGAGATGGTCCACAGCGTCGACTATTTGCGCAGTATTAAGCCCAAACACGCTGCGGTCGCCTCCGCTATCCTTCCAGTGACCGCCTGCTTTGGAGGAGAGCTTTACGCGAATGCCAATAATGGGCTTTACATCAAGTGCACGAGCACGGCTGATGATGAGCGGCAGCTCCGTCATCGTCTCAATCACAAAGACACATTGGAGCCCCATTTTGCGGGCATAGAGGCCAAGCTCGATAAACTCGCCGTCTTTATAGCCGTTGCAAATAAGGAGGGATTCGCGGTTGCGAAGGTGTGGGATTGCCGCAATCAGCTCAGCTTTTGACCCTGCCTCAAGTCCATGATTCCACTGAGATCCAAAAGCCGCAATTTCCTCGATCACCTGCTGCTGCTGATTTACCTTGATTGGGAAAACGCCACGATAAACCCCCTTGTAGCCAAGGTCACGAATTGCGGTATTAAAGCTTTCGTTCAGGGTACGAATACGAGCATTGAGAATATCGCCAAACCGGACCAGCACTGGCATTTCCATGCCGCGCTCCTTGATACCATCCACTATATCCATGAGGCTAACTACCGGGCCATTGGGCTCACCAGTGGGAGTGACGGCAACCTCCCCTTGCTCGTTTATGCGGAAGAAGCCAGCGCCCCAGTTATTGATTCCGTAGAGGGATGCGCTTTCTTCAGTGGTCCAGCGGTCGAGGATATTACTGTCTTTCTTCATTTCAGTACGAAAACTCCATGCTTAAAAGGATGATGGGAGCCGTGCAATTTCAGCCGCGAATTACGAACCCATTTGCCCCGCCGTGCAAGAAGAAATC
>CAZHQD010000165.1:0-4301 GCA_964533835.1 uncultured Puniceicoccaceae bacterium
TCTAGTTGGGAGGGCTTAGGTGGTTTTGGTTTTGATGTGTTTTGTTTTGACGTATTCGAGCATGGCGCGGCGGGAGAGCTCGGTGCCGTAGCCGCTGTTCTTCCAGCCGCAGTAGGGGGCGTAGTTTGTGTTGACGGAGCCATGATTGACGCAGACGGTGCCAGCTTCGAGGACTTCGCTGACTTCGACGGTGGTCTTGTAATCCTTGGTGAAGAGGTAGGCGACGAGGCCATACTCAGTGTCGTTGGCAAGCTGGACGGCTTCTTCGATGGATTTGAATTTGGCAAAGGGGACAACGGCAGCGAAGGTTTCTTCGCGCATGACTTTCATAGAGTGATTGCAATTCGTGAGGATGGTGGGCAGGTAGTAATTGCCTTTGGCGAAGGCTTCGCCCTCGGGCTTTTTGCCGCCACACACGAGAGTGGCGCCTTTGCTAACGGCATCATCAACGTGCTCCTGAGCGGTCTGAACGCCGCCTGCCGTGGCCATGGGGCCGAGGTCCACTTTGGGGTTTGTGATGCCATCGCCGATAGAGAGCTTGAGGGCTTTTTCTTTAAGCTTCGCGACGAGAGCATCGTGGATACATTCGTGGGCGTAGACGCGGTTGACAGAGCTGCAGGACTGGCCCTGATTGCGAAAGCCTTTGTAGGAAATGACTTCGGCGGCGATGTCGAGATCGGCATCAGCGCAAACGATGGCAGGGCAATGGCCTCCGAGCTCCAGGGAGATTTTGTTGAGGGAGGGGCCGAAGACCTCCATGAGGCGCTTGCCTGTGGCGCTGGAGCCCGTCATGGCCACTTTTTTAACGAGGGGGTGGCGGAGGAGGGCTTCGCCGAGGAGTGAGCCTGAGCCGTTGACGACATTGACGACGCCTGCGGGGAGGCCGCCTTCGACGAGGGCACGGCAGAACTCTGTGGGGGAAAGTGGGGTGACGGAGGTGGGCTTGACGACCACGGTGCAGCCAGAGGCGAAGGCGGGGCCGAGCTTCCAACTGAGGAGGGAAACGGGGTAATTCCACGGCGTGATGAGCGCGCAAACTCCAACGGGCTGGTAAATAACGGTGGAGCGGAGGTCACCCTTTTCGGTGGGGTTGGTATAGCCTTCGAGGCGACAGCCTTCTGCGGCGTAGTAGTCTATGGTGTCGCAAGAGGAGGTGATTTCACCGACGGATTGGGCGAGGGGCTTGCCTTGCTCAAGAGCCATGAGGAGGCCGAGGTAGTCTGCCTTGGTGCGGACGTGGGCAGTGGCCTTGCGGATGATTTTTTCGCGATCGTAGGGCGAGAGCTTTGACCAGCTTTGGAAGGCCTTGTGAGCGGCCTGGACGGCGGCATCTGCGCCATTGGCATCGGCCTTGGCGACTGTGGCTACCAGCTCACCAGTGGCGGGGGAGCGAACCTCGGAGTGAGCTTCGGCGGTGGGAGCGATACTATCGGCGCCAATAAGGTTGGCGATTTGGTAAGGAGTGGAGATTAGCATGGGAAAGGGAAGGATTTCAGATTTTAGATTTATGATTTCAGATTTGTATGTATGCCGCTGCTGACTGAATATGGTCTCCAAGATAACGTGGAGAGAGAGCTGGTATGGATTTGGGATTTGAAGACGGAATGATTGCTGGGCGTTTGGTCTTTTGAGAATTTATAATTTTTAATTTATTGCTGGGGGAGGATGCAGACTTTGAGGGCTTCGCCTGATTCCATGAGGGGGAAGGCATCGGTGATGCGGGAGAGGGGGAGGGTGTGGGTGACGATTTTGTCTGCGGGGAAGCGGCCACTGTGGAGGAGGGCGAAGGCGGCCTGGAAGTCGCTTTTTTTCTCGGAATAGCTGCCACTGATTTCGAGC
Source organism: uncultured Puniceicoccaceae bacterium (assembly GCA_964533835.1). GTDB lineage: Bacteria > Verrucomicrobiota > Verrucomicrobiia > Opitutales > Oceanipulchritudinaceae > CAZHQD01. The sequence goes on from CAZHQD010000165.1 coordinate 1,840, forward strand.
TCCTTGTAGTGGATGTGGTTGACGTTGAGCTGGGCGGAGGGAGCGGTCTTGGGCAGACCCGCGAAGAAGTTTATGCGGCCTGCTTTGGCGGCGATTTCGAGGGCATCGTTTTGAGCGGGGCCGCTGCTGACGGCCACGATGACCACGCTGGGGCCGTGACCATCGGTAAGCTCGCGGATTTTGGCGTGGTGGGAATTATCGGGAGAGACAAGGACAGTGCCGTCGATATCGAAGCGCTCGGCCATTTTGAGGCGCGTGGGATTGACATCGAGAACGAAGACTTTCTGAGCGCCCTGCAAGCGGGCGAGCATGGCGTGCATGATGCCAATGGGGCCCGCGCCGATGACGGCGACGGTGTCTTTGAGGCCGATGCCGAGGCGGGAATGGGCATTCATGCAGCAGCCGAGGGGCTCGGCGATAGACATGGTCTCGGAGCTGATTTCGGAGGTGACTTTGAAGAGATTATTTTGGCGAACCGCGAGGGCGGGCACCTTCATGAGCGGGGCGAAGGCGCCATCGTGGTGGTAGCTCATAGTGGTTCGATTGCCCGTGAGGTTCTCGCGGCCCATCTCGACGTATTTGTCGGACTTATGGACGAGGACGATATACATGACGACGCGGTCGCCGACTTTGACGTTGGCATCGGGTGCGCGGGACTCGACGACGCGGGCGCAAAACTCGTGGCCTAGGATGCGCGGGGGCGTGATTTTTGGGTCGCCGTGGCGGTAGGTGCGGAGGTCTGTGCCGCAGACGCTACAGGCATCTATGGAGAGGAGGATTTCGCCATCGTCGAGGACGGGGTCTGAGACATCGCGGACGATGATTTTTTCTTTGCCTTCGTAAACAGCGGCTTTCATGGGAAGACTTGATTTAAATATTCTTTATATAAAGTATTATTAGCTCATCCAATTTTTACCTGCGCGGGCGGACCACTTTTCAGTGACCTTCTTGAGCTTCGTCCAGAAGTGGACACCTTCGCGGCCCGTGATGTCGCCCTGGCCGAAACGGGAGTCATTCCAACCTCCGAAGGAGAAGGGCTCACGGGGGACGGGGACGCCGATGTTGATGCCGATCATGCCTGCGTTTGCACGCTCCTCAAAGTAGCGAGCGGCGGCGGGATTGGTGGTGTAGATGGCAGCGGCATTACCAAAGGGACTGGCGTTTTCAATAGCGAGGGCTTCGTCGAGCGTATTGACGCGAAGGATGGTAACGACGGGGCCGAAGATTTCATCGCAGGAGCAAGCGTGAGAGGGGGGGACGCCATCAATGATGGAGGGGCCGACGTAGTTGCCACCCTCCAGGCCATCCACTTTGGGGGAGCGGCCATCGAGGCGGAGGGCTCCCGCTTTCTCGGCCATAGTGAGGTAGGACTCTATGCGCTCTTTAGCTTTGCGGCTAATGATGGCACCCATTTCCTTGCCCGGGCGGACTTTGCGCATTTCGGCTTCAATGGCTTTGACGAGTGCTTCGCTGTCGCCCACGGCGATAAGGACGCTGGCTGCCATGCAGCGCTGGCCCGCGCACCCCGTGACGGAGGAGGTGACGTTTTTGGCCGTGATTTCCACATCGGCGTCGGGCAGGACAACGAGGTGGTTTTTTGCTCCGCCTAAGGCGAGGACGCGCTTGCCACTCGCTGTGCCACGGTGGTAAACGGCTTTTGCCACGGGGCTGGAGCCAACAAAGGCGGCGGCGGCAATGCCCGGATGGTCGAGGATGTTTTCAACTGTAGTGCGGTCTCCGTGGACGACCTGGAAGACGCCTTTGGGCAGGCCTGCTTCTTCAAGGAGCTGCGCAAGGAGAACAGCTGTGTGCGGGACTTGTTCTGAGGGCTTGAGGATGAAGGCGTTTCCCGTGGCGATGGCAATCGGGAACATCCAGAGGGGGACCATGGCGGGGAAGTTAAAGGGCGTGATGCCTGCCACCACTCCGAGGGGGTAGCGGCGGGTGTAGCAGTCCACACCGCTGCTGACTTCAAGGAGCTCGCCGGGCAGCATATTGGGGATGGATGCGGCGAACTCGACGACTTCGAGGCCCTTGCGCACACCAGCCTCCGCCTCGGCGAGGGTCTTGCCGTTTTCTCTCGTGATGGCTGCGGCGAGCTCTGGCATACGGGATTCGCAGAGGTGCTTGAAGCGGTAGAGGGGCTGGACGCGGTCTTTAACAGGGACACGGCTCCAGGAGGCAAAGGCGGCAGTTGCGGCGGCCACTGCCTCGTCGAGGACTGGCTTATCGGCCAGCTGAACGAGGCCGTTTGGTGTGCCGTCAACGGGCGAGGTGAGGGAGAGCGTGGGGGCGCTATCCACAATACGGGCGGCGCCGTTGATCCAGTGAGGGATGGTGGAGGACATGGCAGAATAAAGGAAGAATGAAGAAGGAAGAATGAAGAAGTTCTGAAATTATAAATTCAAAATTATAAAGGCTCTAGACTAGCAGTAAACAAACTGATATAGTCTAACATGTTG
>CAZHQD010000166.1:0-4273 GCA_964533835.1 uncultured Puniceicoccaceae bacterium
CTCAATGAATACCGCAAGCACATAGAGAAAGATGCCGCGCTGGAGCGGCGTTTCCAAACGGTGCTGGTTGATCAGCCCAACGTGGAAGACACTATCTCCATTTTGCGCGGGTTGCGGGAGCGATTTGAGGTCCACCACGGCGTGCGCATACAGGACAACGCTCTCGTCACTGCTGCCGTGCTCTCCCATCGCTACATCAATGGCCGCTTCTTGCCAGACAAGGCAATCGACCTTGTGGACGAAGCGTGCGCCATGATCCGAACTGAGATAGACTCCATGCCCACGGAGCTGGATACCCTCACGCGACAAACCCTGCGCCTGGAGATTGAGGAAACTGCTTTGGCCAAGGAAAAGGACGACGCCAGCAAGCAGCGTTTGGCAGACTTGCGCCTCGAACTGGCCAATCTAAAAGAAAAGTCCGCCTCCCTGCGCCAGCAGTGGGAAAAGGAAAAGACTGCAATTGCCGTCTTGCAAAAACTAAATGCCGATATTGAGGAAGCGAAGCGGCAAATGGAGCAAGCGGAGCGCGCCTATGATCTCAACAAAGTGGCCGAACTGAGGCATGGAAAGCTCCCGCAGCTCGAAGCAGAACGCAAGCGGCTGGAGGAAGAGCAAAAACGTCAGCTACAGACGGGCCGCCTACTGAGTGAAGAAGTCTCGGCGGAAGAAATCGCGGAGATAGTGGCCCGCTGGACGGGCATACCCGTGAAGCGGCTCGTGGAGGGCGAGAAAGACAAGCTGCTCCGCCTCGAAGACACGCTGCATAAACGCGTGGTGGGGCAAGACAACGCAGTCACTCTCGTCAGCGAGGCGATATTGCGCGCACGGGCCTCGATTAAAGACCCGCGCCGCCCAATCGGCAGTTTTCTCTTCCTTGGCCCAACGGGTGTGGGCAAAACGGAGCTCGCCAAGGCGCTGGCCGAAATCCTTTTCGATTCTGAGGATAACCTCGTCCGCATAGACATGTCTGAATACATGGAGGCGCACGCCGTATCGCGAATGATAGGAGCGCCCCCAGGATATGTGGGCTACGATGAAGGCGGCCAGCTTACGGAAGCCGTGCGCCGCAAGCCCTACAGCGTCATCTTGCTCGATGAAGTGGAAAAGGCCCACCCCGATGTGTTCAACGTCCTCCTCCAAGTGCTCGACGATGGCCGCATCACGGACTCACAGGGCCGCACCGTGGACTTCAAGAACACCATCATCATCATGACATCCAACCTCGGAAGCCGCTACTTGGTAGAAGGCGTTACGGGCACGGAAATTCCCGAAAGCATAAGGGAATCGGTGATGGTGGACGTCCGCCGCGCCTTTCGCCCTGAGTTCCTCAACCGCGTGGATGACATCATCCTCTTCAAGCCTCTCGCGCTGGAAGAAATCTCGCAAATTGTCACGCTGCTCATAGCCGATATCAATCGCCGCCTGGCAGACAGGCGCATTGCCATCGAGCTGACTCATGAGGCATCCCTCTGGGCAGCAGAGAAGGGATATGACCCCGTCTATGGCGCGCGCCCGCTGAAGCGGTTCCTGCAAAAGCAGATCGAGAATCGGCTAGCCCGCATGATCATCACGGGGGAAATCGCGGAGGGCGATACCCTCTCCTTCACGCTTGGCAAAGACGGTCTGGAATGGGTGAAGAAGAGCGCATCCTAAACGCACACGCTAGTTGGCGCCTAGAAAGAGCACTTTCTCTGAAACGCCATTGAGCGCGAGGCGCGTAGAGCGGAACGTAACGGACAACTGCTCCAGCAATTCATCCATGCCAAACTGTTTGGCAAGCGGGAGGTCTCTGGCTGCCCTGAAAGAGTGGCTGCCCACCGACTCGTAATAGTCCAGCCCTGGCGCGCCCTTGCTCCGCCGCTTCTCAAGGTAGCTCGGGAAAAGACCCGTGAGCGCCAGAAAGTGATTGCCCATAAAGAGCAGCAGCGTGAACCGCCGCTCCGCGCCTACAGACTCCAGCTCCCTCAGCAAATCCACAGAGTAAAGGGGATCGGCTGCCGATTCCCCCAGAGGGCGGCGCCAGTTGTCCTTGTGGGCAAATTCCACCATCAGATTGGCCACGTAGGCGGCGAGATTGCGATCATCTGTGCCCAACCGCAAAAGCGCGTGCCGAATGATTACGTAAAAATACAGCTCCATGGAGATATTCATGGAAACGGGCCTGTCCAAAAGCGCATCGTATAGCTCAGGCGCGTCCAGAATTTGATCCATGCTTTGAAAGTCCTTACACAAATCCTTGAGTGACTCCGCTTCCTTGGGGTTCTTGCAGAGCGTGTCGGCGATAAAATCCATATCGCCGCGATTCAAAAAAGGGCGCTGATTGAATTTTTTCATGGCTTAACAAAAGCACTACGTATGCCATGCTATCGGCTGCCAAAAATCAGTCAACAAGGAGTGACACCCAGCTGATGATTAACATAAAATTAGCTTATAGCTTCTCCAGCTCGATGCCTGCCTCCTGGAGCAACTCGGCGGCAATGGGATCATTCTTGTAATCGTGTCGGTATTTGATGGCTGCTATCCCCGCTGAGGCCAGTATTTTTGCGCAATTGATACACGGGAAATGGGTAATGTAGGCCGTGGCGCCCTGCACGGAAATACCCCGCCGCGCGGCATCGGCTATGGCATTTTGCTCGGCGTGGACAGTAGCTTGCTCATGCCCATCGCGCACTCGGGAAAGGTGTGGCGAGCCAGGTAGAAAGCCATTATAGCCCGCCGCAATCAGGCGGTTTTTGTGCGTGCCCGTGGAGACGAGCACACACCCCACGTGCAGCCGCTCGCAGGGCGAACGCGAGGAAATAAGCAAGGCAGTCGCCATAAAATAGGCATCCCACGACGGCCTTTCGGCGCCCTCTATCACCTGCTCAATGGAATCAACAAACGAGGCCATGATTTCAGTGGAGCCTAGCCTAGTTTTTCAGAAAAAATGGGCAACGCTCAACTGCATAATGCCCACTATTAATAGACATCGCGCTGGTAGCGCTTCTCTTTTTTGAGCTGCTTGACGTAGTCCACGGCCTGCTCGGTCGAGAGACCGCCATGCTCTACAATGAGAGCGTGGAGAGCGGCGTCCACATCCTTGGCCATGCGCTCTTTGTCTCCGCACACATAGAAGCCAGCGCCGTTTTGCAGCCAGCTCCATAGTTCCGCGCCCGCCTCGCGCATTCTGTCTTGCACGTAGACTTTGTGCCCCTGATCGCGAGACCAGGCTAAGCTGAGGCGGTGCAGCTTCCCACTGGCCTGGAGTCCTTCAAATTCCTCGCCGTAAAGGTAGTCATACGCGCTCTTTTGTGCGCCGAAAAAGAGCCAGTTTCTGCCAGTGGCGCCCTTGGCAATACGCTCCTGCAAGAAGGCGCGGAAGGGGGCTACCCCAGTGCCCGGGCCTACCATTATGAGGTCTGCGGCATCATTCGCGGGTGGCTTGAAATGGCTGCTTGCAACAAATACAGGCACATTGCGCTCCCCTACTGCCACACGATCACTGGCCCAAGTGCTGGCCACACCCACCCGCTGGCGCCCGTTTGTCTCGTAGCGAACGGCTGCCACCGTGAGATGAATCTCAGTGGGAAAAAGCAAGGGAGAGCTGGCAATCGAGTAAAGCCGCGGTGTGAGCCGCTTGGCCAGCCCAACGAAATCCTGCGGAGAAGGCGCGCCACCAGGGAACTCTTCCAGCAGATCGACAAAGTGCCTTTGCTCAAGGTATAGGTTGCACTGCTCCAGGCTCGCGGGGTCAAGAAGCCCATCGAGCCGCTTTTGTTCATCCGCATCTTGTGTTTTGTCACGCAGGTATTGGAGAAGCTTGCGAGTGGGTCCAGCAAGGAAATACAGATACTGCGAAAGCGCCTCACGAAATGGCATGGGAGATGGGTGCTTGGGCACCAAAACAGGCTCCTCGCCACTGGCTTTTATCGCGCTGAGAATGGCGTTTACATCTTCTTCCCGATTCGTGGGAAAGATGCCAAGCGAATCCCCCGCCTCATACCGCAAGCCACTTCCTGAAATATCCACCACAAAGTGGCGAATCTCTTTTCCTGAACCCTCTTTGCTCAAGAGGCGATTCTCCGTAATTCTCGCAAGAAACGGATTATTCAAATCGTAGGGCTGCTTTTCGCTGGTCGCGCTCATGGATAAAAAGGAAGAAATAGCATCAATTTGAGACACATTTTCAACCCTATAATCCTTTTTAGCAGGAATCAGCGTCCGTTTTTCCCTACCACCGCACCACACCCGTGAGGCGAAAATGCCTCGGCAGCTCCCGTGTCACGAGGTCAGC
>CAZHQD010000167.1:0-4250 GCA_964533835.1 uncultured Puniceicoccaceae bacterium
TGAAGAATGAAGAAGTTCTGAAATTATAAATTCAAAATTATAAATTATAAGGGGGGGGAGGCAGGAGGGGTAATTAAGAATTAAGAATTAAGAATTTAAGGCAGGGGGTGGTGGGGGAGGGGGAAGAATGAAAATGAAGAGGGAGGAAGTTATGGCAAAAGAGGATGAAGGAAGAAAATAAGGCAATTTTAGGATAAAGGATTTATGAAGAATGAGGAAGGAGAGAAAGGCAAAATGAAAACTAATTGGGATTTGGGATTGGGCGTGTGGTGGGGGGGGAAGTGGATTGACTTTTTGGGTGGGGGGATGCAGGATAGGTATATGCCGATAAGGAAGCCAGTTTCTATGAAACCCACGCGCTCGCGGGTTGCTGCCGGGGTTGCGACGAAGGCAAGGGGTGGGGTGGGGAAATCTAAGCTCATGACGAGCGCGACTTCGCCTCGGAAAAGGACTGAGAGTGAAATTGACGCTGCCTATGAGCGAGCGTTTTTTGCGACTCCTGAGGAAATGGGTTTGGCAGCGGTTAGGTTTGCTGCCAAAAATCGGTAGGATGCAAGCGCCAGTCATTTACGTTATAGCAGGTGTCAACGGCTCTGGAAAAAGCAGCGTTGTGGGACCCTACTTTAACCTTGATGGGCTTGAGATTTATAATCCCGATGAGGAAGAGAAAGCCCTGCGGAGTCGCTTCCCCGATAAAAGTAAAATAGAGGTAAACGAGATTGCTTGGAGGGAAGGCATAAGACGACTCAGAGAAGCCATAAAAAGCAACACGAGGTATGCCTTTGAAACCACACTGGGTGGGGCTAATACTATCCCTTCGCTACTGATTGAAGCGGCCAATAAAGGGCATTTGGTGAGGGTATCGTATGTTGGGCTGGAATCGGTGGAGCTGAATCTTAGGCGCGTTCGCGAGCGGGTGCTCAAGGGTGGGCACGCTATTCCTGAGAGCAAGATACGTGAGCGATGGGACAATAGCCGCGCCAACTTAATCCGACTTCTCCCGTATTTGGACAGCTTGCGACTATTCGACAATTCGCATGAAGCCGATCCGCAATCCGGCTTTGTGCCTCAGCCTAGGCTTTTGCTGGATATACGGGGCAAGAAGCTAATGGGGCCCGAGGCGTTGAGCAGAAAGCCGCCATTGCTTGATCAAACGCCTGACTGGGCGGTGCCGATTGTGCGGGCGGCGGTGGGGATGAAATTATTTTAAACTATTGAAATATAATCCAAATAGCCCAGACACTAATTATGAAAGATATACATGATCAGCGGTGGAAGAGAATTTTTAGAAGAGACAATAACCAATGTATTTATTGCGAGAGAAGTATTATTAAATGTTTTGAGATTTACCACTCATCTACAGAAGATCATCTCTATCCAAAGTCGTGTGGTGGAGCATCTAATGATGAAAATCTCGTTACCGCCTGTAATCTATGTAATTCATTAAAAGGAAATTATAAGCCAAGTATAGATGATGATAAATTATTAAAAGACGGGAATGGAAAAATTTACATCAAGGAAGAAGAACGTGTGAAATACATTGAGGCAATACGCCGTGAAATTAAAAGTAGAAAGGAAGAAAGGCAGAAACAGTATGAGAAACATAAAGAAGGTCATTGAATTGCTTGTAAACCGCAGTCAAAAAATATGTCGGACCTGAAGGAGGCGTTAGCTCTAGTGGGTGGCGGGTGGGATGATTTGTTTGTTTGAGGCGGATTGTGGGGCTTTGTGGACCATGGTGTAGGCGTATTCGATGCCGCTGCCGTAGGCGCCAGCGTGCTTTTTCAGGATTTCCATGAGGTTGTTGTAGTGGTCGCGCTTGGCCCAGTCGCGCTGCCATTCGAGGAGGGCGGCGATGGTGGTGAGGCGGACAGCGCCTGCTTGCACCATGCGGGAGAGGGCGGCATCGTGCGCGGCCTGGGAGGTGGCTCCGCAGCAGTCTTCGACTACGTAGAGGTTGTAGCCTTCGCCAAGCATTTCGATGGTGGGCCAGGTGACGCAGACCTCTGTCCAAAGGCCGGTCATTATGATGTTTTTCTTGCCTGTGGCTTTGATGGCGGCGCGGAAGGCGGGGTCGTCCCACGAGTTCATGCTAGAGCGTTCGATGGGCTGCTGGCCCGGGAAGATATCGAGGAGCTCCGGCCAGAGGTAGCCGCTAAAGCTTTCGGTTTCAACGGAGGTGAGGACAGCGGGGATGTTGAACTCTTTTGCGACTTTGGCGAGGAGGACGACGTTGTTGATGAGGGAGGCGCGGTCAATATTGGCGACGCCGAAGGTCATTTGAGGTTGGTGGTCGATGAAGACGATGGCGGTATCGTCTGCGGTGAACAGTTTGTGATAGTTGGACATGATGGTGTGTTGTTGTGGGTTAGGTAATGAATTGCGATTGAGAGGGAAGCGCCAGCGGGATTAGCTGAGGCGAAAGAGGAGGAACTCGGATTCGGAGTTGCCTTGGATGGAGAAGGCGGGCGCTTGGATGGCTGCGCCGTCCCCTGCTTCGAGGGTGATGCCCCCGATTTCGACGGTGCCCTTAATGACCTGGACCCAAGAGTAAGGGTATTTTTTGTCCTCAGAGACAGCAATGGAGGCGCCTGCGGAGAGGTCCCCAAAAAGGATTTGGGCGTCTTGCCTGATCTCAGCGGAATCGGCCTCACCATCCGGTGAAGCTAAGAGGAAGAGGCCGTTTTTGACGCGCTTTTCCTGGGTGTTGAAATCGCGGTAGCGAGGGGCGCCGCCCTGAGTGCGGGGCTGAATCCAGATTTGGAGGAAGTGGACGGGCTTATCTGCCTGCGGGTTAAACTCGCTGTGGAGTACGCCGCTGCCAGCGCTCATATACTGGAACTCGCCTGCGCGGATGGTGCGGCCATTGCCCAGGCTGTCTTTGTGCTGGAGCTCACCATCCACAACGTAGCTGAGGATTTCCATGGAGCGGTGGGGGTGGGTGCCAAAGCCCTTGCCTGGAGCCACGAAGTCTTCGTTAATAACGCGGAGGCTGCGAAAGCCTACGAAGGACTCGTCTATATAATCTCCGAAGGAGAAGCTGTGCCTACTGTTGAGCCAGCCGAGATTGGTGACTCCGCGCTGAGCGGAGGGGCGTTTCTGAATGTGAAGATTGGGTGTTGTGGTCATAGCGCGATTATAACACGACAATCGTTTTGCGTCTTATGCCAAATCCATCATAAGCTTATGCCGATTTTGCAGTAGCCGACCAATAGTGACTAAAAGGAGCGGGCGCCGTTATTCACCATGGATACCAAGAAGCTGAAATATTTTCTGACCGTGGCCGAGGAGCTAAATATAAGCAAGGCGGCGCGACGACTTGGGATCGGGCAGCCCGTGCTGAGCCGCGCTATCAAGGAGCTGGAAGAAAAGCTGGAGGTCGCTCTCTTTTTTCGAGACAGTGGCACAATCAAGCTAACGCCCGCCGGCGAGGTGTTTTTGGGGAAGGTTGATGAAGCGCTCTTGCTTATAGATGAGGGGGTAGAGGCGGTCAGGCAAATCAAGGCAGAGGGGGGCACAGTGCTCGATGTGGGCTATTTGCCATCGTCCTACGAGAGCTTTGTGGGGGATGTGGTGAATGTATTTTGCCAGGCATTTGCGAGCACACGGCTGAACCTGCACGCGCTGGATGCGGGCCCGATGCTGGACCGTATGCGGGCAGGCAAGCTGGATGTGGCCTTTGTCGGGCACGTGTGTGCCGAGCTTGAACGGGAGTTTGATGCCTTCCTGATATGGAATATTCCGATGTGTGTGGTAGTGGCCGAGCACCATGCGCTGGCCAACGCAGGAAGCGTAACGCTCGAGCAGCTCACGGAATCTCCCTTAATATCGCTCAATGCAGAGAGCTATCCCGGGAGGCACGAATTCATAGTGAGCCTGTGCCGAGAGGCAGGATTCACGCCCAAAATACTCAGGCGAGTGGATAGCCTGCTGAGCGCACTAGCGACGATAGCGGGGAGCGATGGCTTTTCCCTGATGCCCCGCGAAGTAGAGCAAATCGCCTCAAAGCATGTGCGCTTCCTGAAGATGGAATCTCCCAAGGCAAGCGTTGCCTTTCACGCGATTGTCCGCAAGGGGGAATCGAGAAAAATCCTGCTGACGCTTCTCAATGAAAGCCGCCGTATAGCGACTACAAGGGCTGAACGGGGCTAAGCGTAGTGAGAGCCCTTTAGGCCAAAAGCGCTTCGAGCTTTTGGCGGAGTTCGGCGTGGGTTTGGACGACGGGGAATTGGGGGAACTCGGCGATCATT
>CAZHQD010000168.1:0-4038 GCA_964533835.1 uncultured Puniceicoccaceae bacterium
TGCCGAGGGCGCAGGCTGGTGGGTGGTTGTGGCGGCGGTGCTCGCTGAGGTCGCGTGTGAGGGCGGCCAAGTCGCCACAGGCTTCGGAGAGGCTGGCTATGGGGAGGCGCTCCGAGATGCGGAGGTTGGCGAGGGCACCGATTTGTGCGCCCATGAAATAACCGATCTGCGCGGGCTGGTTGCCGCCGTGGAGTGAGCGCTCGGCGTCGAGAAAGGCGCGAATGTCTTCCGCGATGAAGCGGGGCTGGCAGAGGTCGGGGCGGTCGGCGAATGCCCTGAGCTCGCGCTCGATCTTGAGGAGCGCGGCGCGGCGGGCCACGTCGGTGGATTGATGTGTGGTGGAGGGCATGGGAAAATGAAGAATGAAGAATGAAGAAGTGATTAGCAGGTTAGGCGGATTTAGCGGCTTCGATTTCGGCGATGAGTTTGGCCTTTTGGCCAGTGGTTAGGTGGTCGTGCGGGATGTGCTCCAGAAGATCAAGCGGGCTGATGGGGCGGCCTTCGGCGCGGGCGATGAGCATGGCGTCTTGCAGGGACTGCATGAGGACGCGGATGTTGCCCTCTTGTGTGTCGAGGTGGCGGAGAATCGGCAGAAGGCGCGTGGCAACAGGCGCAGTGTAGCCCGCGGCCTTGGCGAATTTGAGGAGGTCGGCATCGCTGGTTTTTGCGGGCAAATGGATGATGCGGTGGATGCCGCCGATGCGGCCCACGAACTGCTTAAAGAAGCCTTTAGCCTCGCCACGGAGCATTTCCTCTAACGAGTAAAACTCGGTTTGCACGTCCTTTACGAAAACGAGGCAGATGGCGCAGTTGGTCTCGTCCTGGAGTTTTTGCAGAAACGAAAAGCAGTCTTGCCGTCGAGAGCCGCCGTTGGGTTTGTAAAGGCGTTGGGCGTTATCGATGATGATGAGCTTGTCCTCAGTGACCTCATTGAGCAGGGCTTCTTCTTTCTCGTGAAAAGTGCGTCCGTGGCCCGTGCAAAATTGTTTGTAAATCAGGTGGACAAGGTGGTTGATCTTGGGGAAGGCAGGGGCTTCCAGATGGACGGTTTGTCCGTGGTTATTTTCGATGCGATACTGGTTCAGGCAATAGGTTTTCCCGCGCCCAGTTTCGGCGGACATAATCAGCCATTTACAGACGCGGTCGCGCGTGCGGACAGCGTCGAGCGAATCGCGAATGATGCGCATAGTCTCCGTCTCAATCGGGGGGAACTTGCCGCGACGAGCCTCGCCCTTGGTGTAGAGCTGGAGCGCCTCAATGGCGGCGAGCCAGTTTTCGAGTGAGCGGGTGGAGTCCGCCGAGAATTTGAGGTCGCCGTTGAAGAGCTTGTAGATGTAGCTCTGATCGTAGCTGTGGCCGACGGCGGTGAGCTTTGCGGCTAGGCGCGGGCGGGAGCTGGCGCACTCGCTAACGAAGTAGCCAAAGAGCCATTGGAGGGGCTCGCGGAGCTCTTCGGGATAGATGCGCTTGACATCGTCAATCGTGCATTGTGTGATGCGTCTGTTACTCATAGTTAGTTTGATCTTTGGGCCGAGGCGTTGGAGCGTCTCGGCTCATTTATTTTGGAGGGTTAGAAAGTGTCGTCGTCTGCGAGGAAGGCTTGGCGGGCGGCTTCGGCGGCGGCTGCGAGGGAGGCGGCTTGGCCCTTGGGGGCATCGTAAAGGGGATCGCGCTGGGGCGTGGCCTTAGCTGTGCGCTCAGCGGCTTGCATGGCTTGGCCGATACTGGGGGTGGCTTGGGACTGCAGGCGGGCAGCGGCTACGGTGTTGGTAAGGTGGTCTAGGCGGCGGGCGGCAGCGGTGTCGCTCAGGACGGAGCGGAGGGCGCCGAGGTCGGCCTCGCGGGCGCGGTGGACTTCGCCGCTGGCCTTGAGGATGGCTGTGCGGTCGCTGTAGTCCACGCGAGCTTGGCGGGCAATACTGCCGAGGTATTGGTCGTGCTCGTCGCAGAGGTGTAGCATGGAGCTATCGTCGGCCAGATAGCCACGCAGGGTGCGGCCTTCGTAGTGGCGATCGCAGAGGGGGTTTGTGTGGTCGCGGAAAATGAGATCATCGCCATTCTTCACTCTCCAGGCGTATTTGCCATTGCGGCAGGTCACGGCTTGCTGGGCGCGGTATAGGTGGGCGTAGAGGCTCACGGGGACGGGCTGCATATTGGCCGCGGCCTTGAGGCGGTGGAGGCGCTCGGCTGGGCACTCCATGCGGCTGTGCAGCTCTATGCCGCAGCGGGAGTCTTCGGCGAGTAACATGAGGTCTTCGGCAGGGTGCCAGGAGCCGTCTTGCGCTTGCCATTCATCGACTGTGCAAAAGCCTTGCAAAGCATGGCGTGTGCGAAGGTGCAGCACATCAAAGGCGCGGTAAAGCTGGTCGTGGAATTGAGCTTCCGTGAGAAGGGGCAGCACAAAATCAGAGAGCTGCCCTTGGGCAGTATCGACAATGGAGAGTAGCCGTTCGGTCTCGCGGATACGGGCGGGGAGCTCGCCCGGATTGGAGTCGTAGCGGTTGCCTGTGGTGCCGGGCAGCGATGCAAGCTGGCAATTGAGGACACGGAAGAAGCTTTCGATCCATGCCTTATCCCACGGCTGGCCACCCTTTTCGCGCCAGCCATTCGTGAGCAGCTCACGCTCATACATTCGGGTGCGGTCTACGGTCACTCTGTTGCCGAAAGTGCGGAGCAAGCCTTGCTCCGCGTTGTTCGAGAGGGCAGCGGCAGCGTTTTCGACGAGGAGGGTCACGCTATGGCTTTGCGGCAAGCCCCAGCGCTCTATCAGGCCTAGCACCAGGAGCTGCATATCCTCGCGGCATAGGCCCATGTGCGTGTCGTCGTCACGCTTTAGGCGAGGCTTGATCCCGCAGTGTAGGACGCAGCGGCTAGCTAGGTCTAGCGCTACGAGGCCTGTGGCGTAGGCCACCACTTTTTTTCCTGCCTCGTTTTTGGCAACCACTTGGATGTCGAAGCGTATATCGTCGAAGACGATGTATTGCATGAAGCCAAGCTGACTCACGTCTCTCAGTAGCTGGTCGGGTGTGTGGGTGTGGGCATCGTGGTAGCCTGTGCGCATGAGGGCGCGGTCATACTGGCGGCGTGGCAGCAGGCGGCGGAGGTTAGGCAGAGAGAGGCCGCGAGGGACATCGCCCGGGCGGGGGATCACCACAGGGCGGTAATCACGGTGCGGGTATTGCTGTCGGTGCCACTGCTCATGCGTGCCGTAGCCGGGCAGGGCTAGCTCGCCACGGAACCAGCGGGAGAGCATATCGCGGTAGACGCCTTCCACGCCGTCGGCCCGCTTGGTTTGCGCCACGTAGCTAGTCCAAAAGGAGCGGAACTGGGGGAGCGCTTCGGCGGGGAGCGATAGGCGGTCACTCCCGCAGTGGTAGTTTGCCTTGAGGGTGCGCCAGTCGTAGCCTGATTGGCGGTAGGCACGGTATTTGTCTTGTATGGCCTTTGCAGACCAGCCGCGCCCGTGCATACGGCTGGCAATCTTCGCGGCGGCGTGGCGGATGGCTACCCCCTGCCCTAGCAGCCGCTCCAGCTCCGCAAACGCCGCCAGGTGCTGCCTGATGCGCTCGCGATTCTCGGGGCCAGTCAATGGCCCGTTAAATTCCTCCATATCGGCGAAGGGGATCACGTAGCGAGTATCTGTGGCGGCGAGGGCGAGCATGGCGGCGGGGAAAGGCAGAATGATGAATGAAGAAGTGGAGACAGGGGTTAGGCTTTGGGGAGGGCGTTATCTATTTCCTTCACGAGGCCGTAGAGCGTCTCGCGGAGGGCTTGCCAATCCTCAGGGCCAAAGTAGTTAGTGGCCTGTGTCATGATGCGGCGGAGCGATTCGATATTGGCGGAGGCGTCTTGGAAGAAGCCTTCGAGTATCGCCGCACGGCCTTCCTCGGTGAGGGCATCAGGAGCGGCGGGGGTTTCCTTGGGGAGTTGGGGGGCCGACTTGAGCTTCTTTACGGGCGCGGGCTTAATCCCGTTTTCTATCAGGAGATCGTTCAGGCTACGGCCATTCACGAAGGCGCGTGCGCGTTTGAGCGCTTG
>CAZHQD010000169.1:0-4005 GCA_964533835.1 uncultured Puniceicoccaceae bacterium
TGGGTAGCTGCTTACCTGGACCGCGGGAAACCCGAAGCGCTTGTGGAGCACGCCCGCTCGAAGCGGTTGCGCGGCAGCACGCCTACCGTTATTCGGCCTGATCTCCTGCTCACAGAAGATGGCTTTGCTCTCACGGAAGTAGATTCTGTGCCTGGCGGGATCGGGCTCACGGCATTTCTTAACCGCCTCTACTCTGGGACGGGGAATATAATAGGCGGAAACGATAAGATGCTCCTCAGCTTTTACGAAGCATTGCTGGCTACTGTAGCCCCTCAAAAGCCAAATCCGCTCATTGCCATTCTAGTGTCTGATGAGGCGGCAACCTACCGTCCTGAGATGGACTGGCTAGCCCGCGAGCTGCGCCTGCGCGGGAAACGTGTTTATTGCACCCACCCCAGCAACGTGATGCCACTCGGCAGCACCCTATGCATGGACCTTGATGGCAACCCCGAGCAGGTGGATATCGTGTACCGCTTCTGGGAGCTCTTCGATCTGGCCAATGTGCCACTTGCAGAGTGGATTCTTGATGCATGGGAAGAGAGCGAGCTGGTGGTCTCGCCACCCATGCGCCCGTTCCAAGAGGAGAAGCTCAACCTCGCCCTCTTCCATCACCATTTGCTGGAAGATTTCTGGCGGGAAAACCTCTCCTCCGCTGCCCTCAAAACCCTGCTCAAGATCATCCCCAAGTCCTGGATAATGGACCCAGTGGACTTGCCACCAAACGCCGTTCTCGACGCGCCACCCGTGGCAGGAAAGCCAATCTGGAAATGGCAGCAGCTGGCCGACGCCTCTCAAAAAGACCGCAACTACATCGTAAAGCTCTCGGGCTTCCACGAAAATGCCTGGGGCGCCCGCAGCGTGACCTACGGCGGCGATGCCAGCAAGACGGAGTGGGCCATGGCCATTCACAACGCCACCAAAGAAGCCCCCTACTCCCTCAGTATCTTGCAGGAATACCGCAAGCCTAAGCGCCTAACGCACCCCGTTTACGCACCGGCAGACGCCACCGCCGACCCCCAAACTTACCCCATGGAGGGCCGCCTGCGCCTCTGCCCTTACTATTTCGTAAAGAACGGCGAGACCGACCTCAGCGGGGTATTAGCCACCTTCTGCCCAGCCGACAAAAAAATCATCCACGGCATGAAAGACGCCGCCATGCTCCCCTGCGCCGTGGTAGAGTGATGGGGGAAGAAAACTTGCAAACAATCGAGTTGGCAGTATTATTGATAATATGAGTGTTTTAGAGGCTACCGTAGAAAAACTGAAGGTCTTGCCTGAAGACAAGATCATGGCTGTGTCGCACTATATTGATAGCATCAACCCTCGGCAGAGAGGACGATTTGATAACCTTTCTGGATGCATGGATTCTGCGGAAGTAGAGAAAATGGAAAAAGCAATTAATCACACCTTCGAGCGAATCGATGACTACTAGAATTGTCCTCGATACCAGTGCCGTATTGGCATTTTTCAATGGAAGTGAATCCATCAAAAATACTCTGAACAATGCAGAAACGGTTTATTTGCCTTCAATAAGCGTTGGTGAACTCTATTTCGGTGCCTGCAAATGTAGTCGGCCCGCGCAGGAAAGGAAAAAGATTGATGCGATTATTGCACAAACTGAGAAACTCAGTGTGGACTACGCGACTGCAGAAGTGTATGCATCTATCATCTACGATTTGGAATTGGCGGGAAATCGAATTCCGTTAAATGACGTTTGGATTGCCGCTCTTGCCATTCAGCATGATTGCACATTATTGGCAAAGGATGCTCACTTTTATCGAATAGAGGGATTATCCATTCTAGAGGTATGAGCATCTTTCACTGAATGGCATAGTTTTCAATATGACACGCACTCACAAATGATGAATTTCATTTCTGCCTACTCCCCCTCAATCCAGCCCATAGGGCCTGTGGCGTGCGCGGGGCAGCTCATCGGCTCCCATAAACCAATTTAGGCCTCTTGCAATCTGAGAGGGCCCCCACGAAATAATACGCCACCACATAGGCCCGATGGGGCGGCGGCGTGTAGAAATGCGATGCGCAACGGTGAGGTCAATCGTGCCTGGGGCGGTATGGCGTTTGCGTTGCTTGAGCTTTTTCATAACCCCTAATTGGAGGATTTTACAAGGGTTCGCAAAGGTAAGTTGCTGGAAAGAATTCACCGTGGTTTTAGCCTCTTTATTCGCAACGCAAGTATCTATTAATCAATTAGTTGCACACTTATTGGACTCTTGCTCACAAGTTGTTGGCGAAGCATAGAAACTCATTGCTATGTTTATGAGCACAACGGTGTCTACACTTCATTGATTCGTTTTTAACGCATTTGTTTCATCACGCTCTTTACAAATTGTGGTTGAAACTGTATCGCTTTGGTAAGAAAGTAAGACATGGAAACGACACTCTCAACCAAAGGACAGCTTGTGCTACCTAAAGATGTAAGAAAGAAGCTTGCATTGAGACCAGGAAGCAAGTTGGTCTGCAAAGTTACAAACGGTACTATTCTACTCAAGCCACTACAGTCTGCAAATGGACGCCCGCGACTTGTAACGGACCCCTTGACAGGATTGGTTGTGACGACTGCTCCCGCAGGAGCTATCCCAGTGACGAGTGATCAAGTGCGCGCAGCCCTGTCTGACTTCCCATGAAATACTTGCTCGATGTTAACGCCCTGATTGCGCTGGCTCATCAGAATCACATCCACCACACGGACGTAGGACAGTGGTATCTTTCTATTAAGTCATCTGCGACCGCTCTTTGCACTTGTTCTATAACCGAACTTGGATTCGTGCGCGTTTCAGTTCAAACAGGATTACAGGAAGACGTCCCAACGGCACGTAAGGCACTTGATCGTCTAAAGCGTTCCAGTCACGTCCCCTATGAGCTGCTAAACGATTGTCTTGGTGCAGAACGCCTGCCATCGTTTGCAAATACTCCAAGCAAAATCACCGATGGGCACCTCGTGCAATTGGCTGAATATCATGATGCTAAGTTGGTCACTCTGGATAAAGGCATTCCCAAAGCCCTTCTCATTTCGTCTCAGAGTAAATAATTCTTCGCAGATCATTAGATACGTTTTTCGGAATCTGTCATCGTCTTACAATCGTCCTCTTTCGCGATAGGAGTAGTAAGGCATACGAGCGTTTGTTGAATCGGCGGTGCCAATAATAACATGGTCCAGCAAATCAATCATGATGACGCTTGATGCTTGCTTGATGGCCTCCGTAAGCCTGTTGTCTGCGGCGCTGGGAGAGGGATCGCCAGAGGGGTGATTGTGTACCAGAATGATGCTGGCCGCTGCCTGGCGAATGGCCTCGCGAAAGACCTCCCGTGGGTGGGCCAGTGTTTGGTCCAGAATGCCGGACGATACCTCCACTCGGCGCAAGATTCGGTGCTTCTTATCCAGCAAAAGTACCCAGAGCTTTTCCACCTCCAGGCCTGCACAGCAGGACAACATATACCGATAGACCTTCTCGGCGCCGTCCAGGACGGGCTCCTGAATAGACTCTTGGGCAAGGATACGGCGCGCCACCTCGATAACCGTTAGCAATTGGCCCGCCTTTACCTTCCCTACTCCCTTTACTTTGCGAAAATCGGCCTCCGACCACTTGAGCAGATTGCCCAGAGAGCCTGCTTTGGCGAGCAGCGTGTGGGCCACTGCCAGCACATCCATCTCCTTGCTGCCACTCCTCAGCAGTAGCGCCAGCAGCTCCGTATCGCTCAATGCCCCTGCCCCAAGCCTCTCCAACCGCTCCTGCGGGCGATCGCTCTCAGCCATTTCACGAAGACGCAAAGACATGTAGGAAATGAAGAAAGAAAGACACAATCGCCTCAAAAATGCAATACAAACTAACTGCGTTTTAAAATCAGGCTACTTCTTAATTCTGCATTCTTCATTCTGCCTTTCCATCTATTCCACCCGATTTCTGCGCTCCCCCGCTCCAAAGGCCTTAATATTCAAAACGGTCTCGGACAGGAGGCGACGGCGGCTGGCTTCACTGGCCCAGG
>CAZHQD010000170.1:0-3963 GCA_964533835.1 uncultured Puniceicoccaceae bacterium
TAGTGCTTAAAGTGCCGTATTCCTGTAAATACCATGGCCATGCCGGTAGCATCGGCAGCGGCAATTACTTCTTCGTCGCGCACGCTACCGCCAGGCTGTATGGCAGCAGTCGTACCTGCTTCAGCGGCGGCCAGTAAGCCATCGGGAAACGGGAAAAACGCATCCGATGCAATGATCGATCCCGTTAGCGATAGCCCTGCCTCTTTCGATTTAAATACCGCTATCTTCGAGCTATCCACGCGAGACATCTGCCCGGCGCCCACGCCCAGCGTCCGCTCGTCTGCGGCATACACAATTGCATTGGACTTCACATGCTTCACCACACGCCAGCCAAAGAGCAGCGAGTCCCACTCCGCGTCCGTGGGAGCGCGTTTGGTTACCACTCGGCAATCCGCCTTGCTCACGCGCTTTTGGTCGCGGTCTTGCACCAGAAAGCCGCCCACCACGCTGCGGATTTCCTGTAGCGATTCCGCGCCCATACCGTCCTTGGCGATCATCAGGCGCAGATTTTTCTTTTTGCCAAACACCGCCAGCGCTTCCTCGCTGAAGTGCGGAGCAATAATCACCTCACAGAAAATCTCTTTGATCTTGTCAGCCAGTGCGCGATCAAGTGTCTGATTGACCACTATGATCCCACCAAACGGCGCCTGCGTGTCCGTGGCGTAAGCTGAGTCCCAGGCCTCTGCCAGTGTAGCCGCGCTGGCTACACCACAAGGATTGGTGTGCTTGAGAATGGCCACCGTTGGCTTCTCAAACTCCCCAATCAGGTAGGTCGCAGCAGTAATGTCCAAAATATTGTTATAAGAAAGCTCCTTGCCTTGCAGCTGCTCAAAGCACTCATGAAAGCGCCCGTATAGCGCGGCCTTCTGGTGCGGGTTCTCCCCATAGCGCAGGGATTGAGCCATTGGCAGGCTCACGCTATACTGCTTGGAAAATCCAGCCAGCGCTGCCAAATCAGGTTCCTCGCTGCTCGTAGCCACTGCCTTTTGCAAGTAGGCGCTAATCGCTGCATCATAGGAAGCCGTGCGCTGGAATACCTTTAGCGCCAGCTCCTTGCGAAGTGCGTGCAGCTTCTTCTCATCACCCATCGCTTCCAGCACCCTGTCATAGTCTGTGGGATCGCACACCACCGTTACTGCATCATGGTTTTTTGCCGCACTGCGCAGCATGGAAGGGCCACCAATATCGATATTCTCAATCGCCTCCTCAAAGCTCACGTTTGGCTTAGCCACGGTCGCCTCAAACGGGTAAAGATTCACTACCACTAAATCAATCATAGAGATACCATGTGCCCTTGCCTGTTCAAGGTGCTCTGGCAAATCCCGTCGGCACAGCAATCCGCCATGCACCTTTGGGTGTAGTGTCTTTACACGCCCCTCCATCATCTCAGGAAAGCCTGTGTGCTCGCTCACGTCTGTCACACTTAGGCCATTCTCCCGTAGCAGCTTTGCGGTGCCTCCCGTCGATAGCAGTTTGAAGCCGTGCTTCTGCACGAGCGCTTTTGCAAAGGGCACCAACCCAGATTTGTCTGATACAGAGAGAAGAGCGAGCTTGTCCATAGGTTAGTTGGTCATTACAAATCCGTGCCCCGATACCCGTCAACCGTGTAATCCTTCAATTTGCGGGTTTGACGTTTCTTGCCGCTTTTGTCACTCCTTTACCCCTATTTCCAAATATGATCATAAAACCCAGAGTTCGCGGCTTTGTTTGTATCACTGCTCATCCCGAGGGATGCGCGGCTCACGTCCAAGAGCAGATTGACTACGTGCGCAAACACCCCTTGCCAAATGGCCCCAAGAAGGTCCTCGTCATCGGCTCCAGCACAGGGTATGGCCTTTCCTCTCGCATTGTAAGCGCCTTTGGAAATGGTGCCTCCACTATCGGCGTATTCTTCGAGCGCCCTTCCGATGGCACCAAGCCCGCCTCCGCAGGCTGGTATAACACCGCAGCCTTTACGGCAAAAGCAAAAGCAGAGGGACTCTACGCTAAAAATTTCAATGGCGACGCCTTTTCCGATTGCCTCAAAGCAGAAGTCGTCGACCTCATCAAGCACGACCTCGGCCAGGTCGATCTCGTCATTTACTCGCTCGCATCCCCTCGCCGCACAGACCCAAAATCAGGCGAGACTTACAAGTCCACCCTTAAACCCATCGGCGCTCCCTACACCGCTAAAACGGTGGACACCGACCGCAAGCTCGTTACAGATGTCACTCTGGAGCCTGCCGCTCAGGAGGAAATCGACTCCACCATCAAAGTCATGGGCGGTGAAGACTGGCAACTTTGGATTGACCTCCTTCTGAAAGAAAACGCCCTCGCCCCTGGTGCCAGAACTGTGGCCTACGATTACATCGGCCCCGAAGTCACCTGGCCCATCTATCGCGATGGCACCATCGGCCAAGCCAAGAAGCATCTTCACGCCACCTCTCTTGCTCTCAACGAGAAGCTCAAGCCCATCGGTGGCAGTGCCTACCTCTCTGTGAACAAGGCTGTTGTTACCCAAGCCAGTTCCGCTATTCCGGTTGTCCCGCTCTATATCTCCATCCTTTACAAAGTGATGAAGGAAAAGGGCCTTCACGAGGGCTGTATTGAGCAAATTCATCGCCTCTACAGAGATACCATATGCAGCGCCAAGCCCACTTTCGATTCCTCACACCGTGTCCGCATAGACGATTGGGAAATGCGCCCGGAAGTGCAAGCCGCCGTATCTGCTCTCTGGCCCAAGGTAGACACTAGCACACTCGAAACCCTCACCGATTTCAATGGCTACCAAGCTGAGTTCCTAAAGCTCTTCGGCTTTGGAATTCAAGGCATTGATTACGACGCCGAGGTGAATCCCGAGGCCAGTTTGTAAGCGTCTCTGGCAGGGCTCATTCATAAGTGATAATGCCTTGTAGAAAAGGCATATTTCTGCATACTATGCGGATTATGTTGCCCTACTCGCTTTTCTCTAAGTTGTTACTCTTGTCACTGTGCGCCTTCTCCCATTTATCCGTCAGGCAGAATCTTTCCGCCACAGATCCGCTTGCATCCCTGAGTGATGAGTTCAACAACAGCTCCACCCTCTCCTCATGGCAGCTTCTTTCTGACGTAGAGGGATGGAATGCCAATCAGCTCCAAACCTGGACCATAGACCAGTCCCACAAGGGGCGTATGCTTATGATCCCCCACACCAGCGTGTGGTTTAATGATTGGCGCGGCATCTTGGCTTTCAAAAACGTTACGGGAGATTTCGTCATTACGACTTCGGTTGAATCCACCAACCGCGCAGGCACCGCCGCGCCCAGCTCTCAATACTCTCTGGCAGGCATCATGGTGCGCACGCCCCGTGCGATTTCTTCTCCCGCAGATTGGTCCGCAGGCGGTGAAAACTACATCTTTCTCAGCCTTGGTTCCGCTGGAAATCCTGGTACCTACCAGTTTGAAGTTAAGACCACCATCAACAGCAACTCCACCCTCCAGTTCGAGAACACTGGTGGCATCAACCGCAGCCTCATTCAGGTTGCGCGTATTGGCTCACATTTCATTCTTCTCAGGAGGCTCGAAGGCGGTTCCTGGACGGTTCACCGCCGCTACCACCGCCCCGATATGCCGCAAACCCTCCAGGCTGGCCTTACCACCTATACGGACTGGCCCACCTCCAGTTCCTATGCCCCTTTCATTCATAACCAAACCGTCATTACTGAAGGCAATCCCGACTTGATGGCCGCCTTCGAGTATGTCCGTTACGCTACGCCTTCCGTCCCTCCGCAATTTGCAGGGCGCGATTTCTCCAACCCTGCCTCAATCACCGATGGCGAGCTCCTCACCTTTCTCGGTGACAATGCCAACACTCCCAGTTCCTCCCTCGAAGCCTGGCGCGAGTCCACTTTTCCCGATCCCTCTACAGATGCTTCCCGGCTCGACTCCGATTATGATTCCGATGGCCTCTCTAATTTGGCCGAGTTCTTTTTCGCCACGGATCCT
>CAZHQD010000171.1:0-1421 GCA_964533835.1 uncultured Puniceicoccaceae bacterium
CTATTGCACCGCGGCCCACAGAATACATCCGTGCCGCTCGATTGGGAACACGAATCGGCAGGCACACATCGCCTCTTCTCATTGATTGGGCCGTGGCTGGATATCCTCCAGCAGGGATTCACGGTTTGTATTGATGAGATAGAAACCAGCATGCACCCCATCATGGTGCGGGAACTCCTGAAACTCTTTTTCAGCGACAAAGAGAACTCCGGCGGCGCTCAGATCATTTTTACGACTCACAATCCCCTTCTTCTCGACAGCACCTTGATGCGGAGAGATCAGGTTTGGTTCACCGATAAGGACGACGAGGGCGCCATACACTTGTATCCTCTTAGCGATTATAAGCCACGCGGTGGTGAGTCGCTCATTCGGGGTTACATGGCTGGCCGTTATGGAGCTGTCCCCTTTGTTCCCAGAGGGCTGCTCGGCACATTTCCATCAGACTAAGAAGCCATGCCAAAGGAGTCTCTAGCTCATGAGTAATAACGACTGGTGGAAACAGCGCAAAGCATTGAGTCTTGAGCGCAAGGCGGTGGCTGCCGTTCGTCCAGCCTGTGCTGCGGTCGGAGATGCTATTTTGATCGTCACGGAAGGAAAAGTGACAGAGCCCACCTACTTTGATCTGCTGCGAGAATCTCTGCAACTCTCCACGGTCACCGTGAAAGTGATGCCTGGTTGGGCCTCCGATCCTAGGCATGTAATCCAGACCGCCGCCGATGAGGTCGATGCCCTCAAAAAGCGAGCGAAACAGAATCAAATAGCGGTCAATGAAGTGAAGAAGTATGATCATGTCTGGGCCGTCATTGATACCGACGTTGCGATTCGCGAGGGATTCTGGAACGAGGTGACTCAAAAGGCTATCAATAAAGGCGTGAAGCTCGCGCATTCCACGCCATGCTTTGAGTATTGGCTGCTTTTGCATCTCAAAATGACAACACGTTCTGACTTTGTGAATGGCGCTGCTGCCAAGAAAGTCTTCAAAGACGAGCTGGGCAGGGATTATTCTACAAACCGAGCGGTGGCAGAAATAGCCATTGCTAGCATCCTGCCAAATTGGCCAACAGCGGTATCGAACGCCCAAAAGGTTCGCAAAGCACATGAGTCCGCTGGAACCCAATCCCCTGCCAATCCGTCAACCGAAGTTGATTTGCTTGTCTGCGCAATGAATGACTCAGCGCAGCCACACAATAGGA
The DNA here is from genome assembly GCA_964533835.1 of uncultured Puniceicoccaceae bacterium. Taxonomy (GTDB): domain Bacteria; phylum Verrucomicrobiota; class Verrucomicrobiia; order Opitutales; family Oceanipulchritudinaceae; genus CAZHQD01. The sequence goes on from CAZHQD010000171.1 coordinate 1,194, forward strand.
AGATTCCCTGTCGGAGTCGAATCAGCCCTTAAAAGAGTGTGTTTTTGTGCCTCCCCCTCCCACTACCCATTACCCCCAAGCTCCAAAACTTCGTAGCTACTAATCAGATAGCATCCGCAGAGAAATACTAAGCACCAAAAAAACCAGTGGACTGTTAATCCATTGTTTCAAAGATTGCTGCCCGCTACTTCAACTGTTTTGGTTGGGATGAAAACTGTATATCCCCCC
>CAZHQD010000171.1:1521-3947 GCA_964533835.1 uncultured Puniceicoccaceae bacterium
CTCGTCGGCGAGGTCTGGGTTTGCTCAGGCCAGAGCAATATGGAGTGGATCCTTTCCCAAGCCCACAACGCCGAGACCGAGCTCCCCAAGGCGAATCACCCCCGCCTCCGCCTTTTCGATGCCAACGCGGGCCGCAAGCCCTGCGCCGAGCCACAGGAAGACTTGGCGGGCCAGTGGCAGCTCTGCGAAAGCGTGGCCGCATCCTACATCACCGCTGTCGGCTACTTCTTTGGCCGCGAAATCATGCAGACTCAGGGCATCCCTGTGGGCATCGTTAGCAGCAGTTGGGGAGGCACCCTGGCCGAGGCGTGGACAGAGTGGAGCTTTCTGAAAGCAGATCCCGAGTTTGCCTCCATCACGGAGCCCTACGAAGCCTTCCTCAACCGCGATCCCGCCGAGGCCGAAGCTGAGAAGCGCCTGCTCTCCCATGCCCAGAAGGTCATGTTTTACCAAGACCCAGGCAACCGCGGCTTCCTCCACGGCTATGCCAATCCCGAGTTCGACGACTCTGAGTGGCCCACCATGATGCCCGGCTACTGGCAAGAGCGGGGCCACAACGTAAACGGCGCATTCTGGTTTCGCAAGGAGGTTGCCATCCCCGCCGAATGGGCCGGCAAAGAGCTGCGCCTGGAGCTGGGGGCGCTGGATGATTTCGACGTTACCTACTTCAACGGCATCGAAGTGGGCAGCACGGGCCGCTCCACGCAAAACTGGTGGATGTGCCGCCGCGTGTATAGCATCCCTGCGCACTTGGTAAAGGCAGGCACAAACGTGATTGCCATCCGCATCTTCGATGAATACGGCAATGGCGGCTTTGCGGGAGGCGCCCAGATGCGCGTGTATTGCGGCGATCAGCATATCCCGATCACAGGCGCCTGGCGCTACAAGATCGAGTATGCCTTCGAGAAAGAGATGCCCGCCAAGGTGCAAGCCCTCATGCTCGGCGGCGGGGCTAACCACCAGCACAGCCCATCCAATCTGTATAACGGCATGATCCACCCGCTCACGCCGCTCCCCATCCGCGGTGTCCTATGGTATCAGGGCGAGTCCAATGCCTCACGCGCCCTACAGTATCACGCCCTCTTTCAAGCGCTCATCTCAAGCTGGCGCGCCGCATGGGGGCAGCCCGAGATGCCCTTCTACTTTGTCCAGTTGGCCAATTACATGGCTGAGCAGATCGACCCCTGCGAAGAGGGCTGGGGCCCCATCCGCGATGCCCAGGCTGCCGCGCTCCGCCTCCCGCATACAGGCATGGCCACGGCCATAGACATCGGCGAGGCCAACGACATCCACCCGCGCGACAAGGAGTCCGTAGGCCACCGCCTCGCCCTTATCGCCCGCGCCAAAATCCACGGCGAAGCCATCCCCTACAGCGGCCCCGTCTTCCGCGCTATGGAAATCAATGGAGACACCATCGCCCTCCACTTCGATCACACCCACGGTGGCCTAACCACCAAGGATGGCGCATACCCCAAGGCCTTCGTCATCAAAGGCATGGACACGGAGTGGCAGTGGGCAGAAGCCCGCATAGAGGGCGAGCGCATCCTCGTCCGCAGCCCGTTGGTGCCACGCCCAATAGCCGTTAGGCACGCCTGGGCCAGTAACCCCCCGCACAGCGTCTACAACCTCGCGGGCCTACCCATGATCCCCTTTACCACCGAGCGCTAATGCGCTAAAGATTTCGCTTTCATAGCGCCCCTCTCGCGCCTACAATCGGTCTCGCCATGAATATCCTAATTACGGGCGCCAACCGAGGGCTAGGTTTGGAGTTTGCCCGCCAATACCTCGCGGACGGCGCCTCTGTCTTCGCCGCCTGCCGCTCCCCCGAGCAAGCCACCGAACTTCGCCAGCTGGCAGCCAGTGCCCAAGGCCGCCTGGAGCTCCTCGCGCTCGATGTCACCAGCGAAGCCAGTATAGCCACCGCCACCCTCACCCTCCAAACCCTCGCCAACAGCCTGGACCTCCTAATAAACAACGCTGGCATAGCCGACTGGTCGGGCCTCTCCTCCATCTCTGCCGACGGTTTCCACAAAGTCTTCCGCACCAACGTGTGTGCCCCCGTCCTCCTCACCCGCTCTCTCCTCCCCCTCCTCAAGCGCGGCAAATCCCCCAAAGTCATCAACATCTCCAGCCGCCTCGGCTCCATCACCTGGCGCGACCCTGGCTCCATAGGCGACTACGCCTACAGCTCCTCCAAGGCCGCCCTCAACATGGTCACCAAACAGCTCGCTCACGACCTCCGTGCAGACGGCATAGTCGTCATCGCCCAATCCCCCGGCTGGGTGCGCACCGATATGGGCGGTGCCCAAGCCCCTCTCAGTCCCGCCCAATCCGTCTCCTCCATGAAGGCCCTCATCGCCCGCTACTCCCATGGCGACTCTGGCCGCTTTGTCGACTACGACGGCAAGGTGCTGCCGTATTAGAGG
>CAZHQD010000172.1:0-3902 GCA_964533835.1 uncultured Puniceicoccaceae bacterium
CAAAAAAAACATTGCCTAGTCGCGGATAGTGCTTCATTTTCTGCCCTTTAACTTAAATTAGCTAATAGCCATGTCTCAACATACCAGCTTTCGTGCCGTAGGCGGCGCATCTACAAAGAAGCGAAACGTGCTCAAGCGTTTTGAGCGCGTGGGCCTGCTCAAAAAGCGCGGTCAGTTCCAGGATGCTCCCGGCGCTCGCGTGACGGGTTTGGTCAAAACAAAGCCCGACGTTTAGTCTGTCTCGGCTAGTAGCTCCGCAGAAACCGCCATATCGATGCACCTTAGCTGCGATTTTTTCTCTGAGGCGTTGCAGGTGTGTGCGAGTTTTGAGCTATTAGTGCCGCAGCCCAAATGGGGTGGTGTCAGTGGTAGTACTGGCGCTGAGAGGCCTGCTTACCCAGTTCTATACCTTTTGCATGGTCTTTCTGACGACCATACGATCTGGCATCGGCGTACGGCCATAGAGCGTATGGTAGATTCCGTAGGGCTTGTCGTTGTGATGCCTGCGGTTAATCGAAGTTACTACGCAGATCAGGCAAACGGCTATCGTTACTTTAGCTATGTGGCGGATGAGCTGCCACAGCTCGTAAAAAAAATCCTTCCTGTTTCATCTGCGCGTGCCGATACCTTTGTTGCAGGGAATAGCATGGGTGGCTATGGCGCCTACAAGTTGGCGCTCACCTATCCCGAGCGTTATGCAGCTGCAGTCAGCTTCTCTGGCCTGCTCGATTTAAACAGGCTGGCTACTTTTATCACTACTGGCAGCCAGTTCTCTAAACAAGAGATGGAGCGTAGCTGGGGTGATTTAAACAAAGTCCCTGGTGGACCTAATGATTTGCTTGCTCTTCTCGAAAACAATGTGCGCAAGGGGGCTGCACTTCCCTCTCTACATGCTTGCTGCGGCAAAGATGATTTTTTGCTAGACCACAATCATGCATTTGTGGAAGCTGCCAAGAGGTTGGGAGTGCCGCTGGACTATATTGAGAATGATGGCGCGCACAATTGGGATTACTGGGACAAGATGCTCCCATGGGCTCTAAAGCAGATGGGATTTCCCCGTAAATAGCAGTGTTGTAAAGGTTCGTTGAGGAACACAGTTGCCATGCAGGATTATTGTGTTTTGTCTCACTAGATAGACATTCCTGCATTATGGTTGATAAAGAAAAAATCCTCACTGTCGCTAAAGAAGTAGGCGAGCCTTGGCGCAATAATCCCTACTATGATGATGTAGAAAAATGGATGGAAAGCCTTTGGGATAGTTGCATCTGGCCCAAAATCAAAGGGTGCGATTTTGCCACAGTGATGGACTTAGCATGTGGGCACGGGCGCAATTCCGTGCCTCTCGGCAAGCTGGCTAAAAAGCTCTATCTTGTGGATATCAATGCAGAGAATATCGAGTTTTGCCGTCAGCGCTTTGCAGGGGATAGCCGCTACGTCTTCATCCAAAACAACGGAGTCGCACTTGATGCCATCCCTTCGGGTGAACTCACATTGGCCTATTGCTTCGATGCCATGGTCCATTTCGATAGCGATGTAGTGCGTGCCTATCTCACGGAAATTCATCGTGTCCTCAAGTCAGGTGGCATGGGCTTTATCCATCACTCCAATACCACGAGTAATCCTACTGGTTCCTATCTGGATACTACTGGGTGGCGCAATTTTATGTCGAAAGAGCTTTTCGCGCACTACTGCGCTAAAGAGGGATTTACGGTGTTGGAGCAAGAAGTTATGGACTGGAGTGCCCCGCAAAGCGATTGTGTAACGCTCTTCAGGAAACCCTGAAACTTGTGCGATTCGTATGAAACCTAAGGCAGCCTTTGCCAACTACCAGACGGATTTTTCCAAGAGTGCGCTGGGCCATGTCTATGGCGAAAGCCGCCGTAAGCAGTTGGCAGAGCTGACCGATCTTTTGCCAGATGTCTTGGGGCCCGATGCACTTGCTAATCCCACTTCCGAAGTCGAGGCACTAGAGGTCATTTTTTCCACATGGGGCATGCCGGCGCTTACTGAGGATCAACTCCTCAGACTCCCCAATCTCAAGGCTGTCTTCTACGCTGCTGGATCGGTACAAGGCTTTGCGAGACCATTTCTTGAGCGCGGCGTTATTGTTACCAGCGCCTGGGCGGCGAATGCGCTTCCAGTGGCCGAATACACTCTTGCCCAGATACTGCTCTCTCTAAAGCGCTTTTGGGCTCATGCCGCAAATTCCAGATCAGGAGGAGGCGCAGGGGGGCTCAAAAAACTCGCCGTAGCAGGAGGCTATCGCTCTACTGTAGGGCTTATTGGATACGGCATGATTGGGCGCAGAGTTGCAGAGCTTCTCAAAGCTTTCGAGCTAAACATCATCGTCTATGACCCTTACGCTAGCGTAGATACCCTCAATCAAGTAGGTATCGAAAGCGTTAGTATTGAAGCGCTTTTTGAGCGTAGCGATGTGGTATCTTTGCATGCTCCCAATCTTCCTGCTACTAAAGGTATGCTCGGCGGCGAGCACTTCCGTAGGATGAAGCATGGCTCCACTTTTATTAATACGGCGCGTGGGGCTTTGGTACGCGAAAGCGAGCTCATCGCCACCCTCCAGGCACGGCCCGACCTTTGGGCGCTCCTTGATGTTACTGACCCCGAGCCCCCTGCGGACGGGTCGCCCTTCTACTCACTGCCAAACGTTATTCTTACTCCCCATATCGCGGGCTCTATGGACCGCGAATGCGAGCGTATGGCCGATTTTGCGATTGCGGAGTTTCTGGCTTGGAAAGAGGGGCGGCCCTTAAAATACGCCGTGAGCCTCGCCATGCTCGATACCATGGCCTAACCCTAATTCAACCTGCCTAAACCTGATCTATGAAAGACCGTTTGAAAGTCCTCATCCTTGGCGGCGGTGGCCGCGAGCACGCTCTGGCGCTGGCTTGTAAAAACAGCCCTCTCTGTCGCGAAGTGATTTGTGCCCCTGGTAATCCTGGTATGGCTGAGGTGGGGCGCTGCCTGCCAGTGAAGGCGGAGGATGCCGCAGCGGTCGTTGCGCTCGCGAAGTCCGAGCAAGCGGACTTTGTCGTTGTGGGCCCCGAAGGCCCGCTTTGCAATGGGGTGGTGGACGCGCTGAATGCGGCAGGCATTCCCGCCTATGGTCCAAATAAGCAGGCCGCCCAACTTGAGGGTAGCAAGTCCTTCACGAAAGCCTTTCTTTCTCGGCATTCCATTCCCACCGCTAGGTTTGCCACTGTGCGTTCCTATCAAGAAGCAGAAGCCGTATTGCGCGATCATCCGCTCCCGGTTGTCCTCAAGGCCGATGGGCTTGCATCGGGCAAAGGTGTAATCATCGCGCAATCACTTGCCGAGGCCCTGGATGCCGCCAAGGCTATGCTTGTTGAAGGTCGCTTTGGCAAGAGCGGCAGCGAAGTTGTTATAGAGGAGTTTATGGAGGGTGAGGAAGCCTCCATCATGCTCATGGTGAGTGGTGCCGAATATGTCATGCTGCCGGCTAGCCAAGATCATAAGCGAGTAGGCGAGGGCGACACTGGGCCCAACACAGGCGGCATGGGTGCTTATGCTCCTGCAGCGGTCGTTACTAATGCCGTTCGCTCACAGCTCATTTCCCGCATAGTTGAGCCTACGCTAAAAGGTTTGATTGCAGATGGAATAGATTACCGTGGTACACTCTATATCGGTATTATGATTACGGCAGAGGGGCCAAAGGTAGTGGAATTCAATGTGCGGTTCGGTGACCCCGAGTGTCAAGTGCTCCTGCCCTTGTTGGAAACAGATGCTCTCCAGCTTATGCTAGATTGTGCCAATGGCTCTTTAAAGGGTGCCGAGGTGAAAATTAAGCCGTTCTCTTCTATCGCAGTCATTTTGGCCAGCGAGGGATATCCTGCCAGTCCACGCACGGGAGATGCCATATCGCT
>CAZHQD010000173.1:0-3872 GCA_964533835.1 uncultured Puniceicoccaceae bacterium
CAGAGGCTCAGAGGAGCACAGAGGGGAGAGGGGAAGAAATGCACAATGCTCAATGCACAATGCACAATTTGAGGCAGGTGGGTGAAGGTTAAAAGTTAAAGGTTAGAGGTTTAAGGTTCAGAATCTATTTGCGTTAGTTTTTTATTGTTTTTTTGAAATTTTTTAGTGCTTGGTATTTAGATGGTTATGAAAACGAACGTTTGGCTGGTGGCGTTTAGTGGAGTTTTCCGCACTCTTTTCGCGTTGTTTTCACGGTGTTTTGAGGGTGGTTTTGGTGGTTAAAGATTAAGGTTCAAAAGTTCAGGGTTGTAGGCAGAAATTTTGAAGTGAAATGCGTCTCGAAACGTAACGAAATGAGACGCGAAAGGTTATGTTTGGGGTCTCAGTGAGAAAGGAAGAAGGAAAAAGGAAGAAGTTGAGGCATTTTTTACGTTAGTTTTTAAAGCGATTTTGAGATTTTTGGGATGTAGCTAGGGGAAACCATTAGTTACGAGAGGGTTTGTTTGGAAAAATGACCTGTGGTGTTGGTTATTTTCGTTAGGAATTTCATTTATTTTGAGATTTTTTGGAGGTTTAGCTTCGAAGGGTTTTCCGTCTGGTAGGGGGTTGTCTGGTGAAGGGGGTATTCGAGGCAATGCATACGCTGCCCGTTGGTATATGGGATCGGCATGAGAGAGCGGATGGAATTCGAGAGGGATGAGGCTGTGACCGTTAGTATTTTTGAGGATTTTGAGATTTTTGACCAGTAGATCCTGAATGGTGGAGTAGGATTGCGGCCTACCTGGAATGAAATCGACCACACTAGGGCAAATCTGGTGAACATAATACCATCATAGCACTCCCCTACCGATGCGCCAAGTTTTTGTTCGGCGTTGGATATGGAAAATAAGTGAACGGGTGGGGATACTTGGATCTAGCTCGTTGAAGCCTTCGCAAATTTTTAGGGGTGCCAGGGACCGATAGAGCAAGATTGCTGGCTTTATATTGGGGCCAAGGAATAGCCCGCAATAACTGGATAATAGTGACCCATACGACTACCTGTGATAAATAGGAGTTTTTCTACTCAATTAGAGGATTCCACACTCTTTCAAATCCAAAGCCATCAAAGTCCTTCACGTTGGCGGTGGCAAAATGTGTTACTCCATGGTGACGCAGGGTAAAGGCGAGCCGCGCATCGATAATGTGCCTATACCTCGCCTTTGTTTTGGCGGCCCATTCCCAAAGCGGTTTTGCCACATCTGGCTCGTAGTCTCCGATTTCCCAATAGGGGTTTGTCCGTAACGCCTCACAGAATGCAGCCGCCTCGCGTGCTGTGCGTGGCTTTTGTAAGACGACTGGATTACGGAGCAACATGTATAGCTCCACCAAGACGAGGCCACACAGAAGAAAACGCTGCTGACCTGTTGCTTGTTGCTCGAAAAAGCGCCGTGCTTCGTGATGAAAAGGTGAATCAGGATTCGCAGCGTAAAGAAACAGATTGGTGTCGGCTGACAATATCATTTGGCGACGCGCTCCACAATCGCATCGGCTTCGGCGTGTAGCTTGGCGGGATCGACACGAAAATCACCGCCATCAATAGTGGGGAAGCGCCATTCCGCCTTTGGCTTGGGCTCCTCGGGAAAGCGTGCAACATAATGTTCAGCCGCCTTGCGCATGACTTCTGAAAGCGACCAATCCTGCTGCTTTGCAATTCCTTTTAGCCTTCGATACAAGGGCTCTGGAAACTGTATTTGTGTCCTAGTCATGATGTATAAATTACATCAGCGCCTAAATGCTGTCAAAGGGAAATGAGTTGTCTCGACGCTCAGGCAGTGAAAGCACGGGGCAAGTCCAGTCTGACCTAAATGAGGCGCTTGCAGCATGAGTCTCCTACCGCCCACAAAGCCACAGGGGGCTCTTTGTCTCCGCTGTCCTCCGCTAGGGGAAAATAGCAAGCAGTAAATAAAATCAATCTCTCATTTCTTGACCACGCACACACCCACTCTATAGATTACTGGCAGCCGATTTCTGTGAAATTGGTGGAAGCCATTGCAGAGATGATATTCAAAATTCTGACATCTTGCCAGTAGCTATCAATTCAGCTTAAGTAAACAATAGTGAGTCGCATTGCCGTCAGTCCAAGAGTCCTACGCTGGGCGCGAGAGCGCGCTGGGCTGGACGTGGCTGCACTGCAATCGAAGTTTCCACAACTGACGGAGTGGGAGGCGGAGACAATCCATCCGACCTTGAAGCAACTAGAAAACTTTGCCAAGACGACGCGAGTGCCTTTCGGTTTCCTGTTCTTGCCCGAACCGCCGGAAATGCCTTTGCCGCTGCCAGATTTTCGTACGCTGGAGAGCCGTCGCCCACAAGGGGCTAGCCCTGAACTGATGGACACTATTCAGCAAATGCAACGTCGTCAGGCTTGGCTGAGAGAAGAGCGCATTGAAGCTGAGGCCGAACCGCTAGGCTTTGTTGGTAGCGCCAGACTCACTGATGATCCAAATGCGATTGCGCGGGAGATGCGCCGTCTAGTCGGCCTGGATAACGGCTGGGCACAGCGTGTCCCGAACTGGACGACAGCAGTGGGCGAGCTTCGCAACGCTGTAGAGGCAATTGGAGTTATGGCGGTGATAAACGGTGTTGTAGGTAATAATACTAGTCGAAAGCTGGATGTACGTGAGTTTAGAGGCTTTGCCCTGAGTGATCCGTATGCGCCACTGATTTTCGTCAATGGGGCCGACGCAAAGTCCGCCCAGATGTTTACCCTAGCGCACGAACTGGCCCATATTTGGTTAGGCGAGGCGGGCGAGGGTCTTTCTGGATTTCAGAATCTATTGCCTGAAGGTGGCGAAGTAGAACGCTTCTGCGATGCCGTAGCAGCGGAATTCCTTGTTCCATCCACGGAAATTCGTGCCGCATGGAGAAATGTTGCTGACAGCGATACACCTTTTGAGAAGTTGGCTGGACGCTTCAAGGTGAGCCCTGTTGTAATCGGTCGCCGAGCGATGGATCTACACCTAGTAGAGCGAAGCGAGTTTTTTAGTTTCTACCACCATTACACCCAGCAGGAGCGGATCAAAAAAGCGGAAGGAGCTGGAGGCGGTGACTTCTATAACAGCCAGAACACGCGTGTAGGTCAGCTCTTTGCTACGCATGTCATTCGAGCAGCCAAGGAAGGGCGTATCGGTTTCAAGGAAGCCTACGAGCTTTCTGGTCTGAACGGCGGGGCGTTTCAGGAATACGCCCGCAGACTTGGAGTATCACTGCCATGACAGTAGAAAGCCACAGCTATCTCATCGATTCGGATGTATTGATCACGGCCAAGAACCGTTATTATGCGTTTTCGATTTGTCCTGGATTTTGGGAAAGCCTCTTATACGCTCATTCACAGGGAAGGGTTCATAGTATCGACCGAGTGAGACAGGAGCTGCTGAGCGGAAGACCAGATGACGACCTCGTTCAGTGGGTGAGCCAAAGTGTTCCCGACGCTTTTTTCCTCGGTAGCGATGGCGCCGATGTTGTCGCCGCTTATACTCGAATCATACTTTGGGTGACCCGCCACCAGCAGTATCAGGATGAAGCTAAGGCTAGGTTTGCAAGTGGTGCAGATGGCTGGCTAGTAGCGCAAGGGATTACTAGAAGGCGCATCATCGTTACTAATGAGCAACCGCGCCCAGAGGCTAGAAACCAGATTAAACTGCCAGATGTCTGCAACGCCTTCGACGTACGCTACGAAGACACCTTTTCCTTGCTGCACAAACTAGGCGCCAGATACCATTTCTCACCCACTACCTAATAATGTCTGCGCAATCTTTTGAGGATAAATTTCTGAAATAAGGTGTTTGTAATTGTTGAGTGGGTGTAGGGGGAAATGGTTACAATAGGGAAAA
>CAZHQD010000174.1:0-3866 GCA_964533835.1 uncultured Puniceicoccaceae bacterium
GAATGTAGTATTCAGCGCTCATGACAGTTTAGAAGAGTTATGGCGGAGAGCGAGGAGCTAAGCAAGGAAGAAGGTAGATGAAATTATAAATTCAAAATTATAAATTATAAATGGAAGAGAAGTGGGAGCGTTTGGGTTTGGCTGATGTCGCACTCTGTGCTCGGTACAGTTTTCGGACTGCGGTAGGGGGAGGCTATTTAATTTTTTGCTGGTCAACAGAGACGGTCGCCCCTCTCTCAAGGCACCGTTATCTGATGGGCCAGCCGCCGTGGTCTGAGATGATGGAGTCTATCGCCTGCATAAGTTCTCTGGTGGCGGCGAGGGCGGCGATGGTTTTCTGATAGTGCTCGATTTCGTCGTGCGTGAGGGTGCGCTCGCGACGGTCTTTGAGCCATTTTTCGGCGACTTGGTAACCGCCGATGCGGAAGTCCCAAACGGCAGGGGTGATGCCCTCGAAGTATTGGTCTTTGTTTATGAAGACTCTTCCGGTGGGGCCTGCTAGGGGAAGGTCGGCACTGGTGTGGCCTTTAGGGGGGATGTAATTGACGTATTCGACGGTGTTTTCGCCCGGAATGTCGTAGGAGACGATGTCGGGGCCGTCCACTTTGAGGGTGTGGAGGCCCACAAGCTGGGCACCACATTCGGCGAGGCGGCGGAAGAGGCCGAGATCGGTGGTTAGGGGGAGGCGAGGGAAATCGAGTTTGAGGAACTCCGCGTAGCGGGTGCGGTAAGTGGGGGCGTGGAAGATGGCGTAGGCGTAATGAAAGATGTCTTCGGGGCCTACGGTTTTCTTGAGGTTCCCACGGCCATCGGGAATGAACTTTAGTTTGATGGCTTGCTCCAGCGCCTCAATAAACGCGGCGGAGAGGTTGGGGCGGCGTCCATTTTCGTGATCAAAGAGGTCAGCGTTAGCGGATTCGCCATTGGGGTAGAGGTAGAGGGGGAAAACGAAATTGCCCTCTTTTGCAGAGATTGAATGTAAAACCGAGATATGAGTTGAGCAGAAAAAATGATCAGGAATGCCACCAGTTTCACTTCTGCGGACTGTAATTAATGAAATATTTTCTTTAAAAATATTTTGCATCAAATCATATCTATGATCTCCCCTTTCTATCATGAATTTCTTGTAATAAACATATCTGTTATCGAAAGGTCTAAATAATATTTCTTTAATATCATCTTTTTTAATATCTATTAGTTTTTTTGCTTCATAAAAATCCCAATGTGGTGATGTTTTTATTTTATATTTTTGAACAGCTTCTATATAATCAAGATTTTTAATGTCTAGAAATTTTTTATAGAGTTTGTCTTTTTCTATATCGACAAGTAGGTAATCTTTTCTTGTGGCTATTCCCCACCCATTAACCAACATTATCTTATTAATACTCCACCCAGCTTCAAATTCTGGCAATAAGGTCTGATTTTGTGGCAGAAACAAATAGTGGGGAGCTTTTGGTGTCAGTTCATTCCACGTTGTTGTTGTTACATTGTTTCTGTCTAGCCAATGGTATTTAGCATTTCTGGTCCCCCATAGATCAGCATGGTGGATGATGGCAGGATTTTTTTTCTTGGCTGGCTTCTTTTTGCCATCGTGCGGGTATTTTACGAAAATACCAATGGCTACACCTTGCTGGATGTCGAAGACATTGTGATCGGATTCTCCTGACGGAGCCACTTCCTGTTTTTTTGAATTTCCATGCAGATTAACCAAATAAATTTCATCGAATGCTTCCATTAACTGCTGGCGCATACCCCGAAAAGTGGGGTTATCCAAGTATCCATGATTTGTAATAAAAGCTAACACTCCTTGGCCAGTTTGTTGAACACGCCACTGCCCCCAACGTATAAATTTCACATAGTCATCCTGAAGCCACTTTGGATTTTTTTCGCCGAGAGGCTTTTTGTCCACAAAGTAGTAGTCTTTGACGAGCTTTGCTATCCATTCACCTTTGTTGGCCGAGTGTCCTGAATACGGGGGATTGCCAAGGACGACAAGGACTGGGCGGTGTTTTTTGATGGCGATGGCCTCGTTGGCCTCTTTGCTGAGGATGGCCAAGGGGCCGAGCTGGGCGGAGACTTTGTCGATATCTTCGAGGGTATTGGTGAGGAAGATATTGAGGCGCTCATTGGGGCGGAACTGGTATTTCCAGTTAGCACGCCAAAGCTCGGGGAGGTGCTGGCCCTCCAGCTCCAGGGCGAGCTTGAAGTGGGCGACGGCGTAGGGGGCCATGAGGAGCTCGAAACCGTAGAGGCGGGGAATCAAGTGCTCGTGGACGTAGGCGGGCCAGAGGCCAGCTTGGTGCTTTTTCTCGAATTGCTCGCGGATATGCTCAATGACTTCAAAGAGGAAGGTGCCGGTGCCGGTGGCCGGGTCGAGAATGAGGACTCGGTGGTGCTCTTCCTCTGAGAGGACTTTGCCATCGGCATCGAGCTTTTGAAAGGTGGCTTTGGACTTGTCGGCCAGGCCGTCTTTGAGGCCGAATTTATCGCGGAGAATCCAATCTATGCTTTCGACGATGTAGGAGACTACAGGCTCGGGGGTGTAATAGACGCCGCGAAGTTCGCGGAGGGCGGGGTCGTAGGCGCGGAGGAAAGTTTCGTAAAAATGGACAACGGGGTCGTGGCGACGGCCAGCGCTAATGCCTTTGCCAAAGTCTTCGAGCACAAGGCCCATATCGGCGGCATCAAGGAGAGTAATCAGGTCTTTAACATAGCCCTCGAAGGGTTCATCGTCCAGCTTTGGGCCAGTAATGAGGTCGAAGAAGTCGCGGAGGAAAGGGTTGGTGCGGGGGATGAGCTTTGCGGCGTCGGCAAGGGTGAAGCGTTTGTAGTTGCTTGAGGCAACGCGGGCGGAAAAGAGGCCATAGGCGAGGGTCTGCGCAAACATGTCGGCAAACTCGGTTTCGCGGCCAGGATCGGCGAGCTCGGGGAGGAGGGTTTGGGCGAAGACTTCGCGCCAACCAGTGAGAAGCTCTGATGCCTGAGAGAGCTGAAAGGAGGCGGCAATGGAGTCGCGAATGAGGTGAGCCAGCCGAGCCAACCTTTCGGCAAGGTCTCCCGCGGTGGTGATGGAGACGGGGCGGTGATGGAGAAATTCTTTGAGTGTGGCTATGGACGTTTGGAGTGTGGCTTCCGGCTCGACGGTAAGAGCGCCATTGTCGTGAGCTTGAGCCAAAGAAAAGCGGGTGCGCTCTTTGCCTTCGACATACCAAATGAACTCAAGGTAATCGGTGAGGATAAAATTCGGCAGAGCGGGGAGGTAGCGTTTTTTTATCTGCTCCGAACGCGCGGCCTCTTTTAGGGAGAAGCCGATGTCTTTTGCTTCTATATAGCCGACGACGAGCTGGTCTGCTTTTCGCGTAAGGACGAAGTCAGGAGCGCCGCATTCGATACGGCGTGGCTCATTGGTAGCGGTAAGGGTAGGCGCCAGGGATTCGAGAAGCGCTTTTAGGGCGGGACGGTGAGTGTGCTCGGTGGCGTTTCCCAGCTTGAGGGACTTTTGAATGGCAGCAAGATAAGACTCTAACGGTTCTGGCATTGTGAAGGTTAGATAAAATTATACATTATAAAGAAAAGGAAGCGAAGAGACTTTCAGGCTAGGGCAGTAGTAAAATGAAGAATGAAATGCGCAATACACAGTCTAAGTTAGCTAAAATGGCTACGGCCCCAGTGCCTATTTCACCTCGGGGCTTACGTCCGAAACGGTAGTAGCCAATGGAAGAGAGTAGTGAGGATTGAGGGGAAGGGAAGGCAAATCATAGGCAACTTATATGGTCGCCCTACCTTCAAGACAGACCCCCTTTAGCCCCAGCCGAGTTTGGAGCGGAGGATTTGGTAGTGGGAGTGGTGTGGGGGCTGGATGAGGT
>CAZHQD010000175.1:0-3754 GCA_964533835.1 uncultured Puniceicoccaceae bacterium
CTCGACTTAGGCCATCTGCTTTTTTCAACTACTCAGACGCTATGCCTGACTACAAAACACTTCACGACCAGTTTGCCGCTGCTGGCCAGAGCCACGTATTTGCCTTTTGGGATCGTTTAAGCGAAAGTGAACGCGCCACGCTGCTGAGCCAGGCAGCGGAAGTGGACCTTGCGGAGATTGCCCTTCTCAATAGCACACTGGTGAAAGGGAATGCTGCCGCCATTAATCTTGAAGGGCTGGAGCCCGCGCCTTTTGTGAGGCACCCAAAACACGGCGGAGATGCAAATACTTGGCAAGAGGCCAAAGCTCGGGGAGAAGCTGCGCTGCGTGCAGGCAGAGTGGCAGCCTTTGTAGTAGCAGGCGGCCAAGGCACACGCCTCGGTTACGATGGCCCCAAAGGCACTTACCCCGTCACTCCCATTTGCAAAAAGTCCCTCTTTCAGGTCTTTGCGGAAAAAATTCTGGCCGCCAGCCGTCGCTACGGGAAAACCATTCCGTGGTTCATCATGACGAGCCACCAGAACAATGCCGCAACCGTAGCGTTCTTTGAGGAAAATGGCTACTTCGGATTGGCAAAGGAGAGTGTGCACTTCTTCACGCAAGGCCGCATGCCCGCGGTGAGTTTCGACGGTAAGATTTTGATGGAGACCACGAGCACACTGGCCCTCAGTCCTGATGGTCATGGCGGCTCGCTTCGAGCGCTGGTGCGAAGCGGCGCAGTGGCAAAAATGCGCGCGCTTGGCATCGATACGCTCACCTATTTTCAAGTGGATAACCCATTGGTGCAATGCATCGATCCCACTTTCATCGGCTTTCACCTGGCAAGCGGAGCAGAGCTTTCCAGCAAAATGATCCCCAAAGCCTACCCGCTTGAGAAGCTTGGGCACTTTTGCGTGCAAAACGGGCGCAACGTGGTGATAGAATACAGCGACTTACCCAAGGAAATGCAGGAAGAGCGCCTGCAAAATGGCGAATTGCGCTTTCTGGCAGGGAGCATAGCTATTCACATCCTCGGAGTGGACTTCATTGAGCGCGTGGGCCGCGGAGACGCAGCCTACGCCCTCCCCTTTCACCGCGCGGACAAAAAGATAAAAACCATCCAGTCCGACGGCTCCCCGCTGAATCCCGAAAAACCCAACGGCATAAAGTTCGAAATGTTCGTCTTCGATGCCCTACCCTTCGCAAAGAACCCCGTAGTCATCGAAACACTGCGCGAAGACGATTTTTCTCCCGTCAAAAATGCCGAAGGCCTTGATTCTCCGCTCACCTGCAAAAATGATCAACTGCGCCAATGGGCTCGCTGGCTAAAGGCAGCAGGCTCCCCGCTCCCATGCGATGATTCGGGCCTCCCATCCATTACCTTCGAGATAAGCCCGCTCTTCGCCGAATCGGAATCCGTTTTTATGGAAAAATGGAAGCAGGCGGGGGGTAGGCTACAGATGGTGGATGGAGGTTACTTGGAAAGATAACCTTTATTTGGATTTTACTTTAATTCAGCCGTAGATGTGACTTCCTCCAGCTCCAGCGTAAGCAATATCCCACCTGTCCAGCGTGTGATGAAGTTATACAGAAGGGCACACAAATAGGCGACGATGAATCCCGCCACAATATACATGAAAGGAAATACTATGGCTATCGCCAATGCCATAAAGTCTGGACCGCGCGCTGATAGCAATGCGGCGGGAACTAAAAACAGAACGGCCACCAGTCCAAATACTGCGTAGAGAGCAGCGCATATTGTGGCAGCGCGAAGTGGATCTATTCTCTTTATTTGGACTTTCATGGAGGTGTGAGTTGAGGGTTCAATAGCAGTATTGGCGGTTAGTATGGGAACGGCAACTTATTAAGGCAGCGGCGAGATAATTTTGCGATTAATCCCCCATAGAGGATTGCCAAGGTGCGGCGGATTCAAACATAACTTTTACTGAATTTCATTTTTTGCTGCCATGCTTTCCACTGCCATACGCCATGCCGCCAGCAGCGGCCATATACTAGCTTCCACGGGAGATAATCTCTGTGCTTGGATAGACGCAGGATTTCTCCCCCCTTGGGCAATTCAGAGCATTGAAGAGCTGGTGGCCGAAAGAGATTGGGCCGAGCTGGACAACCGCTTTTACAAGCAGATCGCATTTGGCACGGGCGGAATGCGTGATCGCACAATCGCGCTGCGCCCAACTAAGGCCGAGCTAGGAACACCTTCTGAGCTGGGCAGCCCGGAGCACGCCGCAGTGGGCTGCGCCCTGCTAAATGATTTCAACATCATTCGCGCCACCATAGGGTTGCACCGCTACTGCGCGCGCTATTTGCAGGCCACCAAGGGCTACGCGGAAGCCCCCCGCATTGTGATTGCGCACGATGTCCGCCATTTCTCCAAGCACTTTAGCGAGCTGGCGGCCAGCACTTGGACAAGACTTGGAGGTCAGGCATTCATCTTCTCAGGCCCTCGCAGCACCCCACAGCTCAGTTTTGCTGTGCGTGAATTAGGCTGCACGGCGGGCGTAGTCATTACCGCGAGCCATAATCCACCCACAGACAACGGCTTCAAGGCCTACTTTGGGGATGGCGCCCAGGTAGTTTCTCCACACGCGGAGGCAATTATCAAGGAAGTGTATTCGGTAGAGCTGGCAGAGCTTTCAAAGTATCTGGAAAAAGAACTGAGCCGCGTGGTGTGCCTGCCCGAATCTTTCGACGAGGTCTATCTAAAGGCTTTGGAAGAAAACGTGCTCGATAAGAAGGCGATTGCTAAAGCGAGCCCCAAAGTAGTCTTTACTCCAATACACGGAGTGGGCGGCGTTGCCAGTGTGCCCATGTTGAAGCGGCTCGGCGTGGAAGTAATCGCTGTGGATGAGCAATGGAAGTTCGATCCGCGATTCCCTACCGTGAAATCGCCCAATCCGGAAAACGCCGAAGCTCTCTCTATGGCCATTGCCAAGGCTAAGGAAACAGGCGCGGAAATCGTAATTGCCACTGATCCCGATGCCGACCGCATGGGAGTAGCCGTGCGTGACAACAAGGGCGAGATGGCCCTCCTGACAGGCAATCAAATCGGCGCATTGCTGGCAGATTTTCGTATTACCCGCCTCAAGGAACTAGGCCGCTTGCCGCAAAACGGCACCAAGTCCGCCGCTCTGGTAAAGACGTTTGTCACCTCGCCCCTGCAAGACGCCATAGGCCACGCGCACGGGCTAAAAGTGATCAATACGCTGACAGGTTTTAAGTTTATCGGCGACAAAATGCAGGAATGGGAAACACAACTGCGGGAAAAACTGTATCAGGCTAACGGGCTAGCTATCGACTACGATCGCACCTCCCCTGCAGAGCGGGAAAAACTGCTCATGCAGCACAGTACCTGGTATGTTTTCGGCGGAGAAGAAAGCTACGGCTATCTGGCTAGTGACCGAGTGCGCGACAAGGATGCCAACGCAGCCGTAATCATGTTTTGCGAAATGGCCGCTTACCTCAAAGCCCAAGGGAAGACATTTATCGACGCGCTCGACTATCTCTACCTAAAGCATGGGTTCCACCAAGAATCTGTAATCAATATTTATTACGAAGGGGCTAGCGGCGCAGCGAAGATTAAGCGCATCCTCGAAACCTACCGCAGCCATCCTCCCAAGAAAATTGGCGACTATGATGTGACCCAGTTTGACGATTTTGGCACCCAAGACAGGGACGACACCGACGGCAAGCGAATCCCCAAGCAGGACCTCTATATCGTCCACCTGGACAACGGCTACACCTACGCCGTGCGCGG
>CAZHQD010000176.1:0-1552 GCA_964533835.1 uncultured Puniceicoccaceae bacterium
TCGAAGGCTCTTAGGAATTCGGATTGGAAGGCTACGAGCTGCTTGAGGGGGAATTGCTGGGCGGCACCTGCGAGGCGACCCAGATACCAAGGGTTTTGGGTAAATACGTTGTAGCTGTTTTTCTCGGTGGAGCCTTCAAACCAGTGGGCGTATTTGCGGCTGGCTTGCTCCAAAGCTGATTGTGTAAGGGAGCCGCGGCCCAGCGCTCCCGCATCGGCCAGCACTCGGATTTGGATGAGCAGGCGGTTGCGGTTTTGTAAACTGGAAAGGAGAGGGCGCGCGTCGTTCCCCGCGAAGAAGTAACGCTTGAGTGCGTCCAGCACCCAATCAAGTTTGCCGGAAAAAAAGGCCTCGGCAGGCTCAAAGAAATCGCTGTCGCCAAAGGGGGGTACCATATCGGCCACAAGTTGTTCGCTGATGGTGGTAGTCTCGCTGATGGCATAGGTGGCGAGCTTGCGGACTTCCTCCACGGCAAGGCGGGAGCTGCCTGGACCCGTAAGCCGCTCGGCCAGTAAGCGGGCCGCGTTTGGCGAAAAGGTAACTCCCTGCGCCTCGGCTTCAGCCATGATGAGACCGAGCAGCACTTCAGCCTGATTGTCACCCTTCTTGGTTTCGCCGCCCACAAACTTTACCTGCCCGTACTTTTCGAACCATTTGTAGGGAGACTTGCGCCGATCTATAGGGCTGGCGGAGAGCAACACCTCCACAGCAGCAGGATCGTTTTTCTCAAGAGCCGCCTGCATGCGCTTCACGGCTTCTTCCGTTCCTTCGGCGCGCCCCGTTACACTATCAGCAAGAAAGGAAATATCCTTTAGCCATACTACCTTCTTCCCGCCAAACATGGGAATCGTTTGCAATGCGCTGAGAAATTGGCCGACAGCTGCTTCCACTTCCCCCACATTGCCCGCAGCTCCGCTGATGATTTCTCTGCCAAAATCATCCTCTACCTCTTTGACCATTTCTTGCCAAAGCTCTTGGGACGAGCGACTGACCATAAAATCATCAGGCCCGCAAACGAGGGTAAATGGCGGTGTTTTGGCAGCTGGCATTTGCGAAGAGTTATTTTCGCTCATCATGCATGCACCCTCTCCGATTGCAAGCGATGCTTGGCCGCTGTCGCCACTGAACCGTGTCTGCTATTTTTACAAAGGGTTTTTACCTAGGCATGGATTTTTCGCTTGGATTCGCGCCAGACATCCTCCATATAAGGCGTTTCCAGTGTCCTCCTCTAGTGTGCTTTTACTCCTGAAACTAATAAACAAAGCACATCACTAACTCCAATTGAAGCAGGCTACTACCACGAGGGTACCCCTACGCCCTGATGGCTGGTATTTGCTTCGTTCACTACCCAAATGAATACAGAACATCGGACACTCCTTCGGTGCGCCCTAGGATATGCGCGCCCTGCTCTCACCGCATTATTGCTCTCACTAGCCGTGGCCGAAGCCGCCACGCAGCGAGTCTATTTTATTGGCAATAGCGTGACAGACACCATCAACTACGCGGGATTGCAGGCGCTAGCCCAGTCCCGAGGCCATACCCATAACTGGGG
>CAZHQD010000176.1:1652-3738 GCA_964533835.1 uncultured Puniceicoccaceae bacterium
CCGCTCAGTATTACAACATCCTCCATACCAACGGCCAATCAGGGCCAGAGCTACTCCACTACCCTCCAAGCAGCCAACGGGCAGACCCCTTACACATGGAGCATCGCTTCAGGCAGCTTGCCCACTGGCATAACTCTAAGTAGCGGCGGCACCATTAGCGGTACCACAAATAGCACCGGTAGCTTTGCCTTTACCGCACGCGTAAGTGACGCAGTGAATGCCACCGCTACGCGCAACTTTACGCTTAACGTGTCTGCGGACAGCGTACCAAGCATTACTACCTCTAGCGTGCCAGCAGGTAATCGTGGCAGCTTCTATGATACCGCGCTTACCGCCACAGGTGGTGACGGCGCCCTCACCTGGTCCCTCGCCTCAGGCTCTTTGCCTCCAGGTATGCAAATTACCCCCGCTGGCCGTCTGACTGGCTCGCCAGGTACTCAGGGCACCTTCAACTTTACCGTGCGTGTGACCGACTCCGATGCCACACCCGATAGTTCTACCCGCGCCCTCACGCTCAACGTAGGTGCCCCGCTGGCAGGAACTCTTCTCATAAATAGAGTCAATACCACCATGACTGTGGACGGCATTCTCAACGAAGCTGCTTGGAGCACGCTCAATCAAAGCGCCTCCAAAGTCACAGTAGGCTCCAGTCATAACAACAATGTGACCTGGCGCGCGGTCTGGAATACCACAGGTCTCTATGTAGGATTCCGCGTGCTAGACTCCACGCTTTCCTCAACCACTGGCAACCCCAATCCATGGGAAGATGACTCGATTGAAATCTATCTGGATGGAAAAAATAACAAAGAGGTAGTCTACAACTCGCACCACCGCCAAATTGTTTTCAACCTCAGTAATGTCCTATTCGTAAACGGCAATAGTGCAGGTATTCAGCGTTCCGTTAGCACAAACGCTCAAGGTTTCACCGGAGAAATACTCATTCCATGGAGTAATTTGAGCATCACTCCCTACGATAACCTAACTATTGGTTTCGACATAGGAAACAACGACCGCGACGGCGGTACGGGCCGTATCTCGCAAGTAGTCTGGTGGGGCGGTGCCAACAATTGGAGCAATCCCAGCCTCTTCGGGTCTCTCGTCTGCACTCCAGACCTAGTAGGCTCCTCCAGCTCGTCTTCCTCTTCTTCATCCAGCTCATCAAGCAGTTCGTCTTCCTCCTCAAGCAGCTCAAGCTCATCGTCCACCTCTTCGGGATCCGTCACGATTCGAGCCTATGTTACCGGAGGCAGCGGCTCCGGTACACTGCAACTACGCGTGGACGACGTGGTGGCAGCCTCTTGGAACATTGCCAACAACGGCACCTATGCCAATTACACACACAATGGCATCACTGGCACCCGCAACATAAAAGTGCACTTTGTGGATAATAACGGCACAGATGCCCGCGTGGACTACATCGTGGCCAATGGCACAACTATCCAAGCCGAATCGAGATCGGTAAACACCTCCGTTTGGCAAAACCAGTGTGGCGGTACCCTCAGCGAATGGATGCACTGCCCTGGTCATATTGACTTCGGCTCGATTAGTTTTGGTAGCTCTAGTTCTTCATCCAGCAGCTCCTCCTCTAGTAGTAGCTCGTCTTCGTCTTCAAGCAGTGGCAGTACGAGCAATCGCTTCCAAGCCGAGAGCGCAACCGTATCTGGTGCTTCAATCCAAAGCGGTAACAATAGCCAAGGCGGTTACGTGCAATTCACCGCCCCCAACCAATACGTGCAGTTTGCCAACGTGAACGTGCCCTCTGCAGGCTCGCGTACCCTTACCATCCGCTTTGCCAACGGTCGGCAAAACGGCTGGACAAGCGGTTGGTCTGTATCTGTGAATGGCGGCACACCGTTTGATGTATGGGATTCCAATACGGGCTCCTACTCTACCTGGGCGAGCGTGAATACAAACATCACCTTAAACTCAGGCGCGAATACCATTCGGATTACTTCCAAATACGACCATAGCTCGCCTGTAGACTGGATAGAAGTCAACGGAGCTACAGGCGGCAACTAAATCTCCTCCCCATACTCCTCCTACTCCTACGGGCACGCATGGCACCCCATGCGTGCCCTTTTTTTGT
>CAZHQD010000177.1:0-3660 GCA_964533835.1 uncultured Puniceicoccaceae bacterium
ACAGGCTTACAGGGTGGAGGAGTTTTTTCCCAATCAGTTTTCTGATAAAGACACCACCAGCCACGTTGGTATTGCTGGCGCTTGCGGGATTCCTGCTCCTGCGCGCTTGCTTAAGGAAGCCAGAATCAGTGGGCAGGTGGGACGCGCTGTTTGCGGTGTCACCGCTGCTCGTGTTTATCGGAGTCTATTTCCTGACCAGCATTAAAAGCCCTATAAATATCGGGCAACGGCACCTGCTGCCGATTTACCCCAGTCTTTACATTTGTGCGGGTATACTTGGCTTATGGCTGGAGCGCCACTGGAAGCATCTCCGCGACCCGAGCGCGAGGAAGAGCCTCATAGGCGCGGCAGTGGCTGGTCTATTGTTCGTGTTTCTGGCTGCTGATACTTTGCGGAGTTACCCAAACTACTTGGCGTATTTTTCCCCCGTTGCAGGCGGCTCTAAAAATGGCTGGCGCTGGCTGGTGGATAGCTCGTTGGATTGGGGGCAGGAATTGCCTGAGCTGCGCCGCGTATTGGCGCGCACGCAGTTAAAAGATTCCCAAACGGGCGCTCCCCTGGAGCCGATATATCTCTCCTATTTCGGAACTGGTTTCCCTGCGTTTTACGGAATACTGGCCAATTCACTGCCATCCGTGGGTGCTCCTTCAGAGAGCGGGCGCACTTACTACGAATATGCCCCAGGGCTTTATGCCATAAGCGCCACTATGCTTACGGCGGTTTATCTGGATAAGTATCCAGGGGCGTGGACAGAAAGCTACGAGGCTGACTACCAAAAACTAAAGGAATGGAAAGAGCGCCGTTTGAATGAAGCGGCATTTACACGGAGGCCTCCTGAATTTGCACTGAAATCCTGGGATCTCTATGACAGGGCACGCTTTGCCCGCCTGTGTGCCTGGATTCGGGAGACAGACAAGAAACCTGTGGCTCACGCAGGGTATGCCATCCTTGTTTTCAGGCTCTCTGCCGAAGAGCTCAAAGCAGCCCAAGAAGCAACCAATTGGCTACCCCATACCGATAGCAAATAAATCCGGCCTATCTAAAAATGCTTTCCAGAAAATCAGTCATGCTAGTCTTTGCGGCCATTCTATTGTTGGCCGCCACCTGGGTATCCTTCTGGCCTGTGCGCCACAACGGGTTTCTGTGGGATGATAGGGCAAATATACTGAGCAATGCCGACTTTAGGGGACTTAGTTATGAAAACCTGGAGTGGATGGCCACCGCCTTTCACATGGGGCACTACCACCCGCTCACTTGGCTGTCTCTGGCTATTGACTACGAGCTCTGGGGGCTGGAGGCGAAGGGCTTTCTACTGACAAACCTGTTCCTCCATTCCCTGACGGCCATATGCTTTTTCTTTGTCGCGAGAGCCGTACTCAGGCTGGCGAGAGGGTGCCGATTTGAAAGAGAAACGGCGCGCATGCATGAAACCGAGCCACGGGACGCATGGCTTACGTTGGCGGCATTTGGGGCGGCGTTGCTTTTTGCTATTCACCCGCAAAGAGTGGAATCGGTCTCATGGGTCACGGAGCGTCGGGATGTGTTGAGTGGCTTTTTCTGGATGCTCACGGTGCTGCTCTGGCTGAGCTATGGCAAGGCTGCGGGGAGCGGGCGTTCTTGGCTATGGTATGGCGGAGCGCTGATGGCGTTCGCCTTGTCGCTTTCAGCAAAAGCATGGGGCATCACGCTGCCCGTGGTGCTGCTCATACTGGATATTTATCCATTGGGGAGGTTGATTACGCAGGGCCGATTTGCCGATTGGGCGCCTCGCTCACGCCAACTCGCTGCGTATCCTTTGAGGCGTTTGGTTTTAGAGAAAGTGCCGTTCTTCGCGCTGGCGGTTATTTTTGCCACTACTGCCTATCTGGCCCAGAAGGCCGTCGCCATGGATATGGTCAAGGACCACACGTTGTTTGACCGCGTGATACAGTCGGGATACGGTCTGCTGTTTTACCCGTGGAAGTTTTTCTGGCCTGCCGAACTGCTGCCCCTCTATTTGCTGAGGCATGATTTCAACCCTCTGGCGTGGCCCTTTCTCTACGCCGCCATTGGGTCGGTGCTCATTACGATGGGGATTCTATCGCAGTGGCGCCGTTGGCCGTGGCTGGTAGTGGTTTGGGTCATCTACGGCATAATTATTTCTCCAGTCCTGGGGCTCACACAGAGCGGCCAGCAAATTGCCGCTGATCGTTACAGCTACCTTGCTTGTCTGGGATTTGCGATTCTGGCGGGAGGGTTTTTCTTAAAGGTTCAATTCCGCCGCTTTGGACCGATAGCGGTCGCACTTTCTCTGTCGGTAATCGGCCTACTGCTGGGCACGGCTACCTGGCGTTACACTAAGGAGTGGAAATCGGAGCAAACGCTCTGGGCTTACACGCTAAAGCATGATCCCACGAACTATGTAGCCCTTAACAACTACGGGCTTACTCTCGAAGAAGGCGACGACTCCGAGGGCGCGTATGCCTACTATGAGAAAGCTGTAGCGCTCGATCCCACTTATGCGGGCGCGTATTACAATCGGGGCAACATGCGCAGCATGAAAGGCGATATAGCGGGCGCGCTGGAAGATTATGACGCTGCTTTGCGAGAGGACCCCAAACTGGTGAAAGCCCTTAACAATCGGGGAAATATCTACCGTGATCTCGGGCGTTTTGAGGAATCCCTGGCCGACCATTCCAAAGCCTTACGGATCAACCCACGCTACGCGGATGCCTACTACAATCGCGGCCTCACGCACCGAGCCATGAACAACAATCTGATGGCCATTGAGGACTATACGAGAGCCATAGAAACCAATCCGCGCTTCATGCTGGCTTACAACAACCGCGCCAACTGCTATCGGTTGGAGGGGAAAGATGATCTCGCTCTCGCAGACTACGCAAAGTGCATCGAAATAGATTCCAATTACTTCAACGCTTGGTTCAACCGTGCCAACCTCTACCGTGATCGCAAGGAGTGGGCTCAGTCTGCGGCGGATTACACCAGAGCGCTGGAAATTAACCCCGAGTACCAACCTGCCCACGTCAATCTAGCGATTTGCCAGTGGAGACTGGGCAACTTTGCCAATGCCGAAAAGCACTTCATCGAGGCAAACTCGCTCAATCCAAAAGACCCCATCACTCTCTTCAATTACGCTGCTATGCTTCGCGAGTTGGGAAAACCGCAAGAAGCAATGCGTATCTATCAATTGACGCTTCAGGTAGCCCCGCAAAACTGGCCTCATCGCGGCCAAGTGGTCGAGATTATCAGGGCGCTCTCGCAGGAAGAAAAGTAGGCCCTAGCGAGGGATTACCAGCAATAGGTCGTCCCTGTCTGGAGCGGGAACAACAAGAAAATGAGGAGGCCCAGCAGGAAGGCTTCGTGCGAAAGTAGTGTAAGGCTCGCCCCACTGCTTGATTTCAAACTCGTCGCCAGGGGCCTTTAGTTTGTCTGAATGAATACGGATGAATGGGTGAGGCGTCCAAGGAGTGTGGAAGTTCGAGCGGAACCCGTCTTTATGGTAATAGCGGATGCCGTAGGGGTTCTCTTCCCACGGCCATGCGATGGCGCCTACCAATACCAGCACTGTATCGCGCTCCAGCTTTGCAGCCTCTTGCTCTATGGTCGCCAGCGTTTGCAGGTCTTTTTGGTAAAGCCCTGGGTAGTTGGGCGAGTTATGGG
>CAZHQD010000178.1:0-3617 GCA_964533835.1 uncultured Puniceicoccaceae bacterium
TATGCATTCCGCACGCCTGCTCATCATTCGCCATGGCGAGACCGACTTCAACGCCGAAGGCCGCTTTCAGGGCCACATTGATAGACCCCTAAACTCCACGGGAATCGCCCAGGCCGAGGCCGTCGCCCGTCGGATTGCAAGCCTGCGCACGGATATCCTTTTTTGCAGCGACCTCCTTCGCGCGCAGCAGACCGCGCGCATAGTGGGCCAGCCCCACGGCCTCACACCCAGTTTAGAGCCGCTTTTGCGCGAGCGTCACCTCGGCGTCATTCAAGGCCTCACCGCCGCAGAAGCCATGCAGCAAATCCCCGATGTATTCACAGCCTACAAACAAGGCCACCCCGACTACACCATCCCCGATGGCGAAAGCCGCCAGCAGTTCCAGGACCGCACCATCGCTGCCCTCACCAAAATCGCCCTTTCCCATCAGCAAAAGCACATTCTTATCATTGCCCACGGCGGTACCGTAGATTGCCTCTTCCGCCATACCTGCGGCATCCCGCTCACCGCAAAGCGTCACTGGCGGCTCTGGAATGCTGGCCTCAACTCATTTTCCTGCGATGCCAATTGCCAGTGGCGTCTCGAAACCTGGGGAGATATCTCCCACATGGATGCCTCCCTCGCAGGCGACGACTACTAGGCAGAGCTACCTTATCACCCTTCTGCTTATCAACAAGCACCCTTCAGTTTCCGAGTTCGCAACCAGACTTTAAGCCTCTAGGTATTCTTGAAGCGGGAACATGTTCTCCGTCTCTACAAGCTTCTTAAGCAGCAGCATTCGATAGTTTTGGACCAGCCCCATATACGCGGGATTAAGCGCCTGGTTGCTTAGCTCATGCGGGTCTTCTAGCAAGTCGTAAAACTCCTCTATCCCCGAGGCATGGTAGCAATATTTGTATCGGTGGTCTCGTATCATTTTTGCCCTAGCATTTATGGCAGGATTGCGCCAAAGAGCATCTTGTTTCATCTGGTAGGCCTTGCAGGGCCTCGGTGTGGAGTAGGGGGCCACGGTCTTCCTTAGCACTTCCTCCTCCTGCCCACCTTGGCAGAACACATAGGGACGCTCTTCGAATGGCTCTCCCCTCAGTAGTGGGGAGTGATCTTTTCCCATTATGCCCTCAGGTATGGGCAACCCAATCAAACCAAATATTGTTGGGAAAATATCAATCGTCTCAATCAGCGCATTGACCTCCCGACATCCCACTAGCTTCTTATAGTGAATTATGAGGGGGACTCTAGTAATGCAGTCGTAAAAGGATGTATCCCATTTCTCCACCAGTTGATGCTGGCCAGCAAAGCATCCATGGTCTGACCAGATCACAATGATTGTATTGTCGAGCACACCCAGTGAATCCAAGGCACCCACAATGCTGGCCACCTGCGAATCCACCATGCGCACCATATCCAGGTAGGTCCCGATGATTTCTTTCCAATCATCCGCGCTAAAACTTTCCGTTCCATAGGAGCGCTGGAGCTCCGCCTGATAGGGAGGCTTGCCGCCTGCATTGTCCGCAGGAGGCAGTACGATTCTTTCCCGCGGTATCACTCCGTAATGTGGCGCAGGTAACCCATAGGGAGGGTGTGGCGCATGCCAGTTCACTGAGAGGAAAAAGGGCCTTTGCGGATCCCGCCCATGATGCAGCCACTCAATAGCCTTTTCCGTTGCGCTTATGTCAGGATACTCGCTTGGATTGACCGAATCTTGCCCCACCCAATACGAGCCAATTGGAAGCGTTCCATCAGGGGTTTCCCACGTGCGGTTAAATTTGCCGGGCAACACACTGTCATAGGTTTCAGATTTAAGCTCAGGAGATACATCATGAAGCTTCCCAGACAAAACAGATTGATAGCTGTATTTCCTCAGAATCCTGGCGAAATTTGGTTCCGTTGGGGTCAGGGGCGCTTGTAAGGTGCGGTGTCCAAACACATGCGGATACAAGCCAGAAAGCAGAGCAGAGCGCGAAGGCTGACACTTAGGGTGCACGGTATGGCACTGCTTAAAGAGGGCAGATTTTGCTGCCAGTGAATCGATGTATGGGCTCGTAGGCAAAGACTGACCATAGCACCCCAGCGCAGTTGCCTGTAGCTCATCAGGGCAAAGAAACACGATATTGGGCCTTAACTCCATATCCTGAGCCTACATACTCTGCATATTGAAAGATAGATGAGCTTCTTGGAACCAGTTCCGCAAGAAATGGCCCATTGTACATTTCTCCTATTGAATGAAATCAGCGATTGATTTGGCGTATGGTTACTCCTGCGACCCAGCGCGGCTCCACAAGCAGGCGCTTTTGGTGAAGAGGAACTCCGCGCTCATTTTGACGCATAAGTGAATCCAAGAGTGTAACAGCCGTATGGCCAACCACATCTGGTTGCAAATCTAGCCCAGAAAAATTGTGTAGCGCAGGGGTCTCATTTGGTAAACTTAGGCTCACGAAGCCAAGCTGATCAGGCACACTAAACCCCGCATCTATAAGCAATTGATGGGTTTCGTATGAAAGACCGATTATAAGGTCTAAATGGCAACGCTTAACCCACGCCCTAAGTTTATCGGGCTTTACGCTTTCTGCTCTTAGAACATGGCCTTTGAGTGCTTGATTTCTACCGGAAGTCTCCATCAAAAATGCGCCCAAGCGTAGGTCATTGTCATCTGCCAAGAGAGGTCTATCCAGAAGCAACCCGATATTCTTGTAGCCACGTAACCTTACTTCAGAAATAACTTTCCGCACACCCATAAAATGATCAGGCAGGACTTCATGCAATGCAGGCTTTACCCACGTTTGACCGTAAAGAATGGATGTGAAATCATTCCAGAATGAAGAAGGCAGTTGCTCACCGTAGAGGGGACCCACAAGTAATCCCTGAATTCCTCTGCTGGCTAAAATTGCCCTAAGTCGCATAGGGTTCTGATAGTCAGTGAGAAAAAACTCATCAATTTTATAACCGAGTTCCTGAGCCATCATTTTGGCAGCTCCAAACCTTATCTGAGGGAAGGATGCAGTGTAGCGCTTTGCGGCAATTGCAGCGATGACGATGGACCGTGAGGATAGTTTATTCGGCCAGCGATAATGCGCCATATTTGAAATGGCTGGGTCTTTCTTGTAGCCCAATTGATTTGCCGTTTTTTTGACTAAAAGCCGGGTTTTTTCAGAAACGTTTGGATGGTCTTGGAGCGCTCGACACACCGTGGCTTTACCAACTCCAATTTTGTCCGCTATCTGCTTCAGAGTTACTTTATCAGGCATAATCTGGAACTGGTTCCACAAGGCTCATTTTGCAAGTACAAACTTATCAAGGCAGCATACAAACGAATCACTAATCTATCCTACCATGAAGAAAATCATCCCATTCACTTTACTTCTGTCGGCGAGCTTACCAGCCATCGGTGCCTTGCCGGATGCAACAGTTACTAATGCGATTGCACAAGCTGTAGAAGGCACTCCCATAGTTGACGGACAAATCGATAGTATATGGGATAGTGCTACTGCCTATCCCATAGAGGTATTTGTACAGTCAGGTCGCAACGATTTGGGGCCACCGAGTAGTACGGATGATCTTTCCGGTACCTTTAAGGCGCTTTGGGATTCAACTAACTTATACATACTGGTTGAAGCCAA
>CAZHQD010000179.1:0-3581 GCA_964533835.1 uncultured Puniceicoccaceae bacterium
GCGAAGCGCTCGACCTCCTCCACGGCGCCAGCGTCTATGGCGACCAGCGCATCTATGCGGGCGGCTACGAGCAAGCTAAAGACACGGACATCTTTGTCATCACCGCTGGCCTTCGCCGCAAGCCCGATGAGTCCCGCCTCGACCTCATCAACCGCAACGTCGCCCTCTTCAAGCAGATACTCCAGAGCATCATTGCCGCGGGTTACAAGAGCTGCGCCAAGTTCTTCGTTGTCTCCAACCCCGTTGACATCCTCACCTACCTGGCCGCCAAGACCCTCAAGGTACCCACCAGCCAGGTCCTCGGCCTCGGCACCATGCTCGATACCGCCCGCTTCCGCTCCCTCATAGCCGACGAGCTTCACCTCCCCCCCACTCAGGTAAAGGCCCTCATCCTCGGCGAGCACGGCGATAGTATGCTTCCCGTCTGGTCCAGCGCCACCGTCGGTGGCCTCCCCCTCACAGGACTCAAGGAGTGTACCCCCGTCGTCCAGAAAAAAATCTTTGAGCGCACCCGCACCAGCGGAGCCGAAGTCATCCGCCGCAAAGGCGGCGCGGGCTGGGCCGTCGGCGCCACCATCGCAGAAGCCGTCCACTCCATTGTCTTGGACAAGCGCCAGCTCCTCCCCGTTTCCAGCATCCAGGAGGGCAAGGTCTACGGCCTCCGCAATATCGCCATCTCCGTCCCCGCCATCGTGGGCCGCTCTGGCGTCCTCAAGCAGCTCGAAATCGACCTCTGGCCCAAAGAAATTCAAGCCCTCCAAGCCAGCGCCCGCGCCCTCCAGGAAACCTGGGAAAAACTCGGCTAAGTAATGCTACCTTCCTCCACTGCAGAATCACTTAATCTGCCAGGCTTCCTCAAAAAAGTAGCGCCGCTTCTGGTGCTCGTTCTCGTTTATCTCTATCTGCTGGTCCTTTCGTGGTATAGGTGGCCCGACGCCATCTCAGACTATGGTCGTGAGCTGTATTCAGCATGGATGATTGCCAATGGTTACGATTACTACGTCCATTTCATAAACCCCTACGGACCACTGGCTTCATACATCAACGGTTTCCTATTCTATGTCTTTGGCGACAGCATCCATGTATTGGTAGTTTTTAATTTGGTATTAACCAGTTTGTTTCTCGGCGGCCTGTATTACCTATTCGGAAGAGCCTATGGCTATTGGCTGGGTTTATGTGTAAGTCTTCTCTTTTTAACGATATCTGCCCTGTCAAATCTCTGGTTCTTTGGAAGCGTTAATTTTATCTGCCCTTATTCCCATGATGCGCTGTACAGCTTTTACATCTGCGTTGCTGGAATCGCCTCTATTGTCGCTCACGAAAAAAACAATAAGAAGTATCTCCTGTTTCTATTTGGTACAGCCCTGTCATTGACCTTCATTTCAAAACCCGAGTTCTTTGTTGCTCTGTGCGGATTCGCATTCATCTACGCGGCCCTTCGGCTGTATAGAGGCGACAAAGTTGACTGGGCTAAGTCCTGCTTGGCTGCGGTCAGCGGATTTGTAGCCATCATATCGATTGTATTCGCTTATTTCTCCATAAACTACGACGCCAATACAGCAATCACCGTTATCTTCAAAGCAATTGCGGAGACCCAATCTGATGCCGTTCGCGATATGCCCTATTTTGTGGAATGCATGGGCCTAATGGAACCTCTTAAAAATACCATGATTGTCCTGTTGGTCGGTGGACTAGGTATCCTTTGGTATTACGTGGTCGTCCAGAGAATGCGTTTCCCAAAATATACCTTGTTTCTCACTGTAATTCTTGTAGTCGCTAGTTTTCTCATTGGTCGCTACTGCTTTGAGCACATCCCCAGAGGCTACATTATCTGGTGCCCGCTTATATTCCTTTATGCAGCATATAAGGCCAAAACGGATCGCCTCATGCCGCTGTATGCCGCCCTTGCGATATTCGCCTGCGGATTACTGGCAAAACGCCTCCTGCTTAACGATTTCTCTCACTACGGATTTCTGCTTTCCCTGCCCGCATCACTTACAATCGTCGCATTTCTTTTATGGCATAGAATATCCATTTGTAGAGATGCCAAGTTTGGAATCATTTTCGCCTCATTTCTACTGGGTATTTCACTAGAAGCTCATAACAGAAGCTGGATGTTCTATCAGGCTAAGTCCTATCATGTGGATGGAGAAATCGATTCATTCTACACATGGGATCCTGCGTTGGGAATCAACGCCTATGGGCCACTCTATAACAATTTTATTGAGTGGCAAAAAAAGAGTATCCCAGAAGATGCGACGTTTGTAGTGGTTTCCGATGGCATAATGCTGAACTATTTAGCCCGGAAAAAGTCCACGCTTGTATTCACTAACTACAATCCCCACGATTACTTCCTCTTGGGGGAGAGCGGGGTTATTGATAGTATTAGGGAGTCTGCGCCTGACTTTTTCGTTTGGATATACATAAATGTTTCGCGCTTTGGTCGCGGCCAATTTGGCTCACCGGACGCCTATGGCTACGAGCTGGTAGAATTCATTGGCAGTAACTACACTCCCATTTATTTGGACGGCGCTGATCCCCGCCTGAACAAGTCCAGCGGATTGATGGTGCTCAGGCGCAACGACTTGCCTCAATAGCCACAAGGTTTTCAGCACCGCGCGTGGCCTACTTTTCATTGCCCCATAATATGCCTTTGCCCTTGGATTCGCGCCAGGCATGTCGCCATTTGTGGATGTCCGGCACACCCAGTTCTGGCATATTCATGCGCTTGTCCTTTTCAGGCAGCTTTGGGAATGGCTTATGCGGTTCCGCTTGGTACCAGTAGGCCACAGTTACCAGATCAAGTGTCAGGCAGTTCGCATGCCCGTGCTCTATAGAGGCCCTCAGCGATTTTTCAAAGCAGATTGGGTCTTCGATCAGGAATCGGTAGCAGTGGGTCCGCCCCAGCCACCCTATTTTATTGGGCACTCGGGCATAGCCAAAGTAGGGGTGCATACAGATCTCATTGGGGCACCATGCGCTGTTAAAGAAATCTTCAGTCCCTGTGCCGTGAAGGGATCCCGGCCATTCTTCCCCGTCTATCAGCCACATATCATCGCCCTCGCCATACCACATGGGGCTAGGGCAATCCACGTAGTAGTTCACACCCACAAAGTGGCCCTTCCCTTCGATCTCAGCGATCAGGTAATTGCCCTTATCAGACTTGTTTGCCTCTTGTGGCCCCAGGCAGTCCCATTCATTTTCTATATCGGATTCAGGCTGGGTAACCTCTCGATTCCACCACGCGTGAAACCGCCCGATATCCTTGCCGATTGAGGCGTGTTCCTCGTAATCAATATAGAAGTAAAATGCCCGTATGGGCTGGTCCGATTGATTCTCTATGGTAATTCTCGCCCCATTGCTAAAGGGCATGGGAAAGTAGGAGTTCAGCGCATTCCCTGCGGCAGGCCCTGTTGCTAGTGGCAACGCCAGCAGCCGATAGCTCTCGGCCCACCCTTGCCCGAAGAAATCGCCTATTGGGGATTCTACACTTGGGTTTTCTTCCCCGTCCCAATACATACGAACTATTATCTCGCGGCGCGCAACGGGAGAGGGGCAGTTCATGGTTACCCATATATGCT
>CAZHQD010000180.1:0-3513 GCA_964533835.1 uncultured Puniceicoccaceae bacterium
GACAAAATTAAAGAATGATTACAGACGCAGAGTTGTTGACGCTTCCGACCAGCGAAAAGGCTCGGATTGCGGATTTGCTGCTCGCCAGCATTGACGGCGAGGAGTCAGAAACCCTGGAGTCAGCTTGGGCAGCCGAATGCAAAGACCGAAAGGCGGCCTATCTACGAGGGGAAATAGAAGCGTTGGATGGAGAATCCATAATTCGCGGTATTGAGAAGCGCTACAATCGATGAAGTATCGCTTTCTAACTCCTGCAAGCTATGAGCTTCAGGAAGCTGTTGATTACTACGAAGAAATCGAGATGAACTTGGGCCTTCGTTTGCTACAGGATTTTAAGAAGGCGCTTGATCGAATTATGAAACACCCAGAAGCGTGGCCTCTCTGTTATGGTGAGTTTAGAAAGTGTCGCCTAAACGTGTTTCCCTACTCGATCGTATATTTGATTCGATCTGATGAGATATTAATTGTTGCACTTCCACATGCAAAACGTGAGCCACGTTATTGGAAATCCCGTATCTAGGTGAGGCAATCTGTGCCGCTCATTTTAGATGCGTTAGCTATTATTCGGTGACTGGGTGATAGTGCTGATTCATGACTTGCCAGAGGGCGAAGGGGGTGGAATCGGGGGGGATGGTGCCGGTGGCGATGAGTTGGGCTTGGGGGGCGAGGGCGGCCCAGAAGCGTTGGCGGCGGGCGGGGTCGAGCTCGGATAGGACGTCGTCGGCGAGGAGGACGGGTTTTACGGTGGAGGCGTTTTCTGACCAGGAGGCTTGGGCGAGGCGGAGGGCGAGGATAAGGGCGCGCTGTTGGCCTTCGGAGCCGAATTCGCGGGCGGGGCGGTTGAAGAGAGAAAGCTCGAAGTCGTCGCGGTGGGGGCCGAATTGGGTGGAGGCGAGGAGGCGGTCGCGGGGGAGTTGGTCGGCCCATTTTTGGAGGAAGAGGGCGGGGTCGGCGTCGGGGAGGTCGGTTTGGTAGAGGATGGCGGGGGCCTCGTCGCAATCGGCAATGCGGGCGTAGGCGGGAACGAGGTAGGAGCCGAGGGTAGAGAGGGCGGTGGCGCGTTTTCGGGTGAGTAGGGCGGCGTCTTGCGCCATGGGGTGGGAGAAGGCGGCGAGCTCGGCATCTGAGCCGTCTTTGAGGAGCTTATTGCGGTGGCGGAGGGCTTGGTGGTACCGCTTGAGAGCGATGTAGTAATCGGCATCTATGCCCGAGAGGGCCATATCCAGAAAGCGGCGGCGTAGCTGGGGGGCACCACGGAGGAGCTGGATATCCTGAGAGGAGAGAACGACGGTGGGGAAGCGGCCAATGAGATCGCCGTAACGGGTGAGGCGCTCGCCATCGAGCTGGATGTCCAGGCCTGAGGAGTTGATGCGGATGGTGATGGTGGTCTCGCCGAGGCGCTCATGGGCGATTGCAAAGCGGAGGGCAGCTTCGCGCTGGCCCCAGCGGATGAGGGCAGAGCGCTCGGTGGTGCGAAAGGAGCGGAGGGCGGTGACGAAGCCGAGGGCTTCGAGGAGGTTGGTCTTGCCCTGGCCGTTTGGCCCGCAGAAGAAACTGGCCTTGCCCTTGGGGAAGGCTATCTCCGCAAGGGATGCGGAGCGGAAATTCTGCATGGTGAGGGACAAAAAGCGCATCAGAGATGGTAGAAGGCGGAAAATGAGGCAGGTTCACCACGGAGGCTTAGAGAAGCACAGAGGGGAGGAAGGGATGAAGGCAGTGTTTTCAGTTTTAGGTTTTAGGTTTTCAGATTGGCTGCTTGTCGTTGTTTGGTCTGGAGATGATTATGTTAGCTGCATTAAAAATAGATGCGGGGAGTGAGTGAAAGCAAAATGCAAAAGGGGTGGTAAGTGATTCTTGATAGAAAAATGAAGGGCAAGCGCTTTTTGGCTTTCGCTTTGCTTGGGATTGGGTCATGTTATTCGGTTTTCCAGAAACCGCCTAATACAACTGACAATGGCTCAACTACTCGCCGTCTTAGATTTCGGATCGCAATACACGCAGGTGATTGCCCGCCGCGTGCGGGAGTGTCAGGTGTATTCAAAGATTTACCACTACAACACAAAGGCGGAGACGCTGGCGAAGGATGGGGTGCAGGCAATCGTGCTATCGGGGGGGCCGTCGAGTGTGTTTAGCGCAAAGGCGCCGTTGCCCGACAAGGAGCTCTTCAATCTTGGGGTGCCCGTGCTGGGGATTTGCTATGGGCTTCAGCTTATGGGGCACTTGCTGGATGGCAAAGTGGACAAGGGCCGTGAGCGGGAGTATGGACATGGCACGCTAAAGCTGAAGGAGGAGAGCGCCCTCTTCAAAGGAGTGAAGGATGGGATACGGGTGTGGAATTCCCATGGCGACAAGCTCACGAAACTGCCAAAGGGGTTTAAGGCGATAGCTGCCACAGAGAACAGCCCTTATGCGGCAATAGAGAATCGGAAGAAGAAGTTCTTCGGCTTGCAGTTTCACCCAGAGGTATTCCACAGCGAGCAGGGCACGGACATCATTCGCAACTTTTTGTATGAGATCAGCGGCTTCACGGGCGACTGGTCTATGGCCAACTATATTGAAAGCTCCATAGAGAACATTCGGCAAACGGTGGGCGACCAGCGCGTGATTCTGGGGCTCTCGGGTGGGGTGGATAGCTCGGTGGCGGCGGCGCTGATCCATAAGGCAATCGGCAACCAGCTAACCTGTGTATTTGTGGATAATGGGCTCCTGCGCAAAGGGGAGCGGCAAGCAGTGGAAAAGCTGTTTGGCGACAATTTCCACATGAACCTCATAACGGCCAAGGCGGGCGACCTCTTCCTGCGCAAGCTCAAGGGCGTGACTGACCCCGAACGCAAGCGGAAGGTAATTGGCAGGACGTTTGTCGAGGTGTTTGACGACGAAGTGATCAAACTGGGAAAGCGCAAGCAAAAGGTGGGCTTTCTGGCGCAGGGAACGCTCTACCCTGATGTGATCGAGAGTGTACCGATCGAGGGAAATCCTGCCGCACTGATCAAGAGCCACCACAATGTGGGCGGGCTGCCGAAGAAAATGAAGCTGAAGCTGCTGGAGCCCCTGCGCGAACTATTTAAGGATGAAGTGCGTCGACTGGGGGCAGAGCTGGGCTTACCCAAAGAGGTGCTCTGGCGCCAACCCTTCCCAGGGCCTGGTCTCGGGGTGCGCGTGATTGGCGAGATCACCAAAGAGCGGCTTTCCATACTGCGCGAGGCCGATGCCATCCTGCAGGAGGAGATGAAGGCCAACGACTACTACTACAAGGTGTGGCAATCTTTTGCGGTGTTCCTGCCTGTGCGGACCGTTGGCGTGATGGGCGACGAGCGCACATACGATTATGTAATCGCGCTGCGCATCGTGGAAAGTATCGATGCCATGACGGCTGACTGGGCGCGCCTGCCCCACGAGTTTCTCGGCAAAGTAGCCAACCGCATCATCAACGAGGTAAAAGGCGTGAACCGCGTATGCCTGGATATTTCCTCGAAGCCGCCTGCCACGATTGAGTGGGAGTAGAGGGGATTT
>CAZHQD010000181.1:0-3481 GCA_964533835.1 uncultured Puniceicoccaceae bacterium
CCAATCCATTAAAATTACTTACACAGCACAATGGTATCATAAGATACTTTTTCATTTTCTCGCACTTTTTCCAACATCTTGCTTGCAAAGGGCGGTCCCACTGTTTGGATTGTTAGTTTCCGAGGCGCACACGCATTACGCTTCACACTAATACACTAAACTCGAAAAATACCATGGCAGTTAAAGTCGCAATCAATGGATTTGGACGCATTGGCCGTCTCGTCTTCCGCGCTCTCGTAGAGCAAGGACTCCTCGGCAAGCAGTTCGATGTGGTCGCCGTAAACGACCTCGTTTCCGCTGATAATCTCGCGTATCTCGTGAAATACGACTCCGTGCAGGGCCGCTTCAACGGCACCGTGACGAGCGAGAAGTCTGACCCCTCCGTAGCAGAGGACGATGTGCTCGTAGTGAACGGGCACAAGATCAAGTGCCTCGCCGTGCGCGAAGGGCCAGCCGCCATGCCTTGGAAGGCAATGGGCGTTGATCTGGTAATCGAGTCCACGGGACTTTTCACAGACGATGTGAAGGCCAAGGGCCACCTGGACGCCGGCGCCAAGAAGGTGATCATTTCCGCACCTGCCAAGGGCAAGGTAAAGACCGTCGTCATCGGCGTAAACGAAGGCGAACTGACGAAGGAAGACACCATCATTTCCAATGCCTCTTGCACAACGAATTGCTTGGCCCCGATCACCAAGGTAATCCTCGAAAACTTCGGTATTGAGGAAGGCCTGATGACAACGGTGCACAGCTACACAGCCACGCAGAAGACGAATGACGGCCCCTCCAAGAAAGACTGGAAGGGTGGTCGCGCCGCTGCCATCAACATTATCCCCTCCACAACGGGCGCAGCCAAGGCAGTAGGCCTCGTGCTCCCCGCAGTGAACGGCAAGCTCACTGGTATGTCCTTCCGCGTACCTACCCCCACGGTATCCGTGGTGGATCTGACAGTGCGCACAGTGAAGGAAACTTCCTACCAGGAAATTTGCGCTAAGATGAAGGAAGCCGCCAACGGCCCGCTGAAAGGCATTCTCGCCTACACGGAAGACGAAGTGGTATCCAGCGACTTTATCCACGACAGCCACAGCTCGATCTTCGACGCTGGCTCCGGCATTGCGCTGAACAGCCGCTTCTTCAAGCTCGTGAGCTGGTATGACAACGAGTGGGGCTACAGCAACCGCTGCGTGGACCTCCTCAAGAAGGTTGCCGGGCTGCTCTAAACGCCTTCACACTCTCATAGGCTTTTAACCACACACGGGCCGCCCGCGGAGCATATCTCCGTGTGGCGGCCCGCATCATTTTTAGCCACACTTACTCATCAATCCGCCTAATAAGCGTGCTTTTAAGCCATTTTCTGGTGGTTTAGCATACCATAAATCTCAAATCTTACTTTCCACATGTTCAAATCCATCCGCGATCTCTCCCTTTCAGGCAAACGCGTCCTCATCCGTGTGGACTTCAATGTACCACAGGATAAAAAGACGGGCGCCATAACAAACAATCAGCGCATAGTGGCCGCGCTCCCCACAATCAAGCACGCGCTGGACAAGGGTGCCGCCGTAGTACTAATGAGCCACCTAGGACGCCCCGATGGCCAGAAGGTGGAAAAATACTCTCTGCGCCCAGTGGCAGCCGAGCTGGAAAAAGTGCTCGGCCAGCCCGTTAAGTTCTTGCCCGATTGCGTAGGCCCGGAAGTGGAAGCCGCCTGCTCTGCCACAGCGCTGAAGCCAGGGAACGTGGTGCTGCTGGAAAACCTGCGTTTCCATATCGAAGAAGAGGGCAAAATCAAAAATGAGGACGGTACCTCCACCAAGGCAGACCCTGCTGCTGTGACCGCTTTCCGCGCCAGCCTGAGCAAACTCGGTGATGTGTATGTGAATGATGCTTTTGGAACCGCTCACCGCGCCCACAGCTCGATGGTTGGAGTAAATCTGCCAGAGAAGGCCGCCGGTTTCCTGATGGAAGCTGAGCTGAAAGCCTTCGGCGCCGTGCTGGATACTCCCACACGCCCGCTCCTCGCTATTCTGGGTGGCGCAAAGATTGCCGACAAGATCCCCCTTATCAACAACCTGCTTGATAAGGCAGACAAGCTGATAATCGGTGGCGGTATGGCCTACACCTTCCTGAAGGTGCTCAAGGGCATGGAAATCGGCGACAGCCTCTATGATCCTGAAGGCGCCAAGATCGCTAAAGAGCTTTTCGATAAGGCAAAGGCTAAGGGCGTATCCATCACTCTGCCTGTGGACTTTGTGTGTGCGGACAAGTTTGCACCTGATGCCGCCACTCAGCTCCGTGATGCCGCAGACGGCATACCCGCAGGCTGGATGGGCCTGGACGCAGGGCCCAAGAGCATACAGCTCTACCGCGAGACTATCCTCTCCTCCAAGACCATCGTGTGGAACGGGCCTTCGGGCGTGTTTGAGTTTGAGAAGTTTGCGGGGTCCACTAAAGCCATGGCCGATGCCATCGCACAGGCGACCGCTCAGGGCTCCATCACGGTAGTCGGCGGTGGAGACACGGCCACTGCCGCCAAGAAGTTTGGCGTGGACACGAAGGTGACTCACTGCTCCACGGGCGGCGGCGCCTCCCTGGAGTTCCTCGAAGGCAAGCAGCTCCCAGGAGTGGTTGCCCTCTATACGAAGTAATGCCCTTGCTTTCCTTCTTCATTCTTCATTCATCATTCTAACTTTATCACCATGCCTTCCCGCACCCGTAAATTCCTGATAGCAGGCAACTGGAAAATGAATAAGACAGCCGCCGAGGCTGCCCAGCTTGCCGAAGAGCTTCGCAATGCCGTAGGACGCCAGACCGATGTGACCGTACTCATCTGCCCGCCCTACACTGCCCTCGAAAGCGCAGGGCGCAAACTGACTGAGGAAAGCAGCACGATCCTGCTGGGCGCACAAAACCTCTATCCCAAAGCAGAGGGCGCCTACACGGGGGAAATCTCCCCTGCCATGCTGCGCTCCCTCTTCTGCAGCTACGTGATCCTGGGCCACAGCGAGCGCCGCCAGTATTTCGCCGAGACGGATGCCTTCATAAACCTGAAGGTGATTGCCGCTCTTGAAAGCAGCCTGAAGCCCATTCTCTGCGTGGGCGAGACCCTTGAGCAGCGCGAAAAGAACCAGACTTTCGCCATCATCGAAACACAGACCCGCGAAGGCCTGAAAAACGTGGGGCCAGACCAAGCGGAAAACCTCGTGATCGCCTATGAGCCCGTATGGGCAATCGGCACGGGCAAGACTGCGACACCCGAGATGGCGCAAGAAGTCCACGCCTTTATCCGCAAGCTCCTCGCCCAGATACTCGGCGAGCAAGCCGCGAACCGCGTCCGCATCCTCTATGGCGGCTCCATGAACCCCGCCAACGCCTCTGATCTGCTTGACCAGCCCGATATAGACGGCGGACTCATCGGCGGCGCCTCGCTGAAGGCAAAATCCTTCGCCGAGCTAATCGAAATCGCGCAGAAGAAGCTGGCGTAGTA
>CAZHQD010000182.1:0-3470 GCA_964533835.1 uncultured Puniceicoccaceae bacterium
ACAATTTACAATGCACAATGCACAAATTGAGGCAGGAAAAAAGGGAAGAAGTTAGGAAAGGCAGAATAATGGATGAAGAAAATGGAGGCGGAAGGCAGGGGTGAATTAGGATTGGGCGAGGAGGTAGGGAGGGTTTAGTTTGTCGAGCTCGGGGTGGACGAAGAGACCGTCTTTGCGGATGAGCTGGCCGTCGAAATAGATTTCGCCGCCGCCGTATTCGGGGCGCTGGATGGAGACGAGGTCCCAGTGGATTTGGGAGCGGTTGCCGTTGTCGGCCTCGTTGGCGTAGGCTTGGCCCGGGGTGAAGTGGAAGCTGCCCGCGATTTTCTCGTCGAAGAGGATGTCGCGCATGGGCTGGAGGATGTGTGGGTTGAAGCCGATGGCAAATTCTCCGATAGAGCGGGCACCAGGGTCGGTGTTGAGGATTTCGGTGAGTTTTTGTTGGTTGCCTGAGCAGGACTCTGAGACGATGCGGCCCTTGGAGAACTCCAGGCGGACGTTATCGAAGGATACGCCTTGGTAGACGCTGGGGGCGTTGTAAGTGATGTGGCCCTCGACGCTGTCGCGGACGGGACTGGTGTAGACCTCGCCGTCGGGGATGTTGCGGAGGCCGCCGCAGGGGAGGGCGCCCTGGCCTTTTATGCTAAAGCGGAGATCGGTGCTTGGGCCGATGATATGGACGGAGTCGGTGCGCTCCATGAGGGCCTTGAGGGCGGCCATGCCAGGGACCATACGAGAGTAATCGAGGGTGCAGACGCGGAAGTAAAAATCCTCGAAGGCCTCGGTGCTGGTCATGGCTTGCTGGGCCATGGAGGGGGTGGGCCAGCGGAGGACGACCCACTTGGTGAGGTTGACGCGGTGGTCGAGGACGGGCTTCATCTTGCCTTGGGCAAGGGCGAGCTTGTCTGTTGGGACATCGGAGGTCTCGAAGATATTGTTGGCTCCGCGAATGGCTATGTAGGCGGCCATCTTTTGCATACGGTGGAGCTCGACCTCGCTGAGGAGCTCATACTGGGAAGCGGAGGCATCGCGGAGCAACTCGCGCGAGACGCGGGAGTGGTGGAGATTGACAAAGGGGGTGGCGCCACGGGAGCGAGCGGCGCGGATGAGGGCAATGACAAACTCGTCGGGGATATCGAAAGCCTCGATGAGCACGTTTTCACCTGCTTGTAGGTCGGTGGAAAAACCAGTGAGGGTAGCGGCGAGTTTTTCGTAGCGGGAGTCCATGTGGGATAAGGAAAGGGGATTTTTGAAAAAATACAAAACGATAAAGCGGAAAGGCTGTATTCTGAACAAAATGCAATCCGATTGGATTCAAAGTATAGTGAATGAAACAAACGGGAAAATTTTTGTGGTGCATCCAAAAGGCAAGAAATAACGTAAATACAGAAGATGAATATAAACTCACTTGCCCTTGCTAGCACACTCATAATTACGACATTAATTTCCAATAATCTGGTCGCC
Organism: uncultured Puniceicoccaceae bacterium; assembly: GCA_964533835.1. Taxonomy (GTDB): domain Bacteria; phylum Verrucomicrobiota; class Verrucomicrobiia; order Opitutales; family Oceanipulchritudinaceae; genus CAZHQD01. The sequence continues at coordinate 1,465 of CAZHQD010000182.1, forward strand.
AGTAATTACACGGCACGAGAGACCTTGCTTTTTGGGACTGTGTATGAAAGCACGCCATCGGATGGTTGGAAATACCTGCCTGATATGGGATGGCAGTATGTTCTCACAGTAGGGATTGAGGACTATTTTCTTTGGTCTCCAACAGAAGCGTGGCTTTATGCAAGCGACACCTGTGGCAGCCATATATGGTCGTTTGAGGAGGCTAGGTGGATTGACTACGGGACTTACGAGAATGCAGGCAACTATACTGCTGATTTTTCCTACGAGTTGATTGATGGTAAGACCTACGCTTCGGTGGGGAAATACGACAGCGGGCTTGGGTCTAATAACGCGATTGTGTATGACCATTGGTTGGTCAGCTTTAACAGAGCACAAGCTACATGGAAAAGGTATGATGTAGTGGAAACGGCTAGTGTATATACAGCAGGAGAAGGCGTAGTTTTTATTATTAGTGGTGAGCAGCACATCGTAAAAATGAACCCGCTGAACGGGTATATTCTTTTGGATGGAAAGAAATATAAGGAACGCTGAAGTTGGTTGATTTATTGACATTCGATTACCCATCCAGGGCGTGCACTTTGGGTGGGTAATTTTTTGAGAATCAATCGCGAGTGGTAGTTCATAAAAGATGCAAACGAATTGCTCTGGGGTAAATTGAAGGCATCTTTTTAAGAATATGAAGCACTACCTAATATCGGGGGCAAGGGGATTGATCGGGAGGCATTTGAAGATGGCTCTGGAGGCGCAGGGGCATCGAGTGACGGGGCTCTCGCGGACGCCTAATGGCAGAGGCGAGGTGGGGTGGGATCCGATGAAGGGGGAATTTGATGGTGGGATACTTGAGGAGGTGGACGGGGTGGTGCATCTGGCGGGGGAGGGAATCGCGGAGGAGCGGTGGACGGATTCGCGGAAGCGGCTAATTCTGGAGAGCCGCGTGAAGAGCACACGCTTGCTGGCGGAGGCGTGCGCGAGGGCAAAGCGGAGCCCCACGGTGTTTGTGGGGGCATCGGGGATAAGTTGTTATCCGCTTAATACGCCTGAGGTGTTTGAGGAGGATGGGCCGATGGGGACGCACTTTCTGGCGCAAGTGGTAAAGGAGTGGGAGGGGGCCACGAAGCCTGCGGCTGATGCGGGCATAAGACTAGTTCACGCGAGGATAGGCGTGGTGCTAACGAAAGAAGGGGGCGCGCTGGCGAAGATGCTGCCGCCGTTTAGCAAGGGGCTGGGTGGGCCAGCGGGGAGCGGAAAGCAGCACCTGTGCTGGATCGCATTGCCCGATATGGTGAACATTTTGCAATTTGCACTGGAAAAGGATGCGCTGAGGGGGCCAGTGAATTGCTGTGCGCCTGAGACGGTGAGCAACGCGGACTTTGCGACGGCGCTGGGAAAGGCATTGCACAAGCCCGCAGTGATACCCGCGCCCGCTTTTGCACTGAAGCTGCTTTTCGGGCAAATGGCCGACGAGACGATACTGGCTGACCTGCGAGTGAGGCCCGCTGTGCTTCAACGCGCGGGGTTTGTATGGCAGTATCCAGAACTGGATACTGCGCTGAAGAAGGCGCTGGAGTAGCCTATCAGGGCAGCCAAGGGAACTGGGAGAAGTTTGGGGGGCGCTTTTCGAGGAGCGCCTTTTTGCCCTCTTCGGCTTCTTCGGTGAGGTAGTAGAGGAGGGTGGCGTTTCCTGAAAGCTCTTGAAGGCCCAGCTGGCCGTCCACATCGGCATTGAATGCGCTCTTGAGGCAGCGGATGGCGAGCGGGGACTTTTGGAGGATTTCGCGGGCCCACTTGACTCCCTCGTTTTCCAGCTCATGGACGGGCACGATGGTGTTTACGAGGCCCATATCTAGGGCTTCCTTGGCGGAGTACTGGCGGCAAAGATACCAGATTTCTCGGGCTTTTTTCTGGCCCACTATGCGGGCGAGATAAGAGGCACCGAGGCCACCATCGAAACTGCCCATTTTGGGGCCGACCTGGCCCATGATGGCGTTGTCGGCAGCGATGGTTAG
>CAZHQD010000183.1:0-3400 GCA_964533835.1 uncultured Puniceicoccaceae bacterium
GAGGAATTTAAGTCCTTGCTCTGCTTGGAGCTCTGCAAGTCTTGCCTTTGTGGCCACCGCAGACCTAGTGATTACGGCGATGAAATTATCGACTTCTGGTTCTGAGTTAAAGGTCTGTCTCTTCATGATGATGAACCTTTCTTAGTTGAGCGACCCGACCACTGGTCGCCAAGATTGCAACCGCAACGCGATGGCAGGGTGGTCGTAGGGCATGACTAGCAAATTCATGTAATCCGACTCTTGATGATATAATTTCGAAGGGGTGAAAGAAATACCTCATACCAAGGCTCTGCTTCCTGAAACGTCCAAACCATCAACCGCATCTCCCGTGGAATGTAGAAATCGTCGTCTGGCCACAACATGTGCCAACCACCAATGCGAGCAAACGGGGGATGCTCTATGCAGAGTGGCAATTGACGATTGAAGTAATCTCGATACTGATCGCGCAACTCACCCACAATTTGCCCATACTCCCATCGCTGCAATCCTTCTGATGCAAGCCAGCTCTGAACCGCCTGGCCTCCATACAAGATAGCAGCCTCAAAAGGAGGAATCGAAACGGAAGGCTTTGCTGTCAGCGGCAAAGAATTAGTGAAGGCAACATCGCCGAGCTTCCCGGTGGAAACATGGACGCAATCCAGTCTCATAGCGTCCTCAGACGTAATGACCTTAGTCAAGGCAAACGGCCCTCTTCCACGCAAACCCAACTGCTCGAACAGTGACTGTTCGACCGAAAGAAGGTGCGTCTGTGACTTCAATTCTGTCTCGAAATCAGCAAACTCATCCAGGAGATCAGAACGCCGCCCGCCCCATTGAGCAACTATCGGCTCACCGTCTTTAGCAGGAACTAAGTCAAAACAGGGCAATAGGAGTGTCTTTGATTCATCTATAAGGTTCATTTTAAGAAAATCTTAAGAACGGTGATATTTAAAGCGTTATCTTTTGCAACACGCGCCCGCAGCGCGCCGTTCAGCATCGGATTCGAAGGTGATTTTGTCGTCTTGCACGGCGATTATGTGGAAGTTGGTATCAATGAGAAGCCGCAGCATGGAACGGTATTTGTTCATGGTTTTCACCCTGAGTCGAGGTCTGTTGAGGAGGAGCGCCGACTCTGCGAAATGCGTGATTAGGGCCTTGCCTATGCCAGCCCTGCGGAACGGTGGCAATACGCCCATGATCCAGTTGTAGTAAACGCCATCATCCTCTTCGTAGCAGACCATGAAGCCAGCATCTGCCTCGTCCAAGCGGGCTATGACTACAGTGTGCACTTTGCCAGAGATTCTGGATGCGATGTCTTCGGCTGAGTTCTTGAATTGGAATTCTGGTAGCATTTCGACCATCGCGGCGATTTGTTCAGGACATGCGGTCGTGATTGTTATCATGCTGTGATTCCAATAACGGGATTACATTGATTAATTTTTGTACTTATCGTAAGCGTCACTTTCAATGCGCTGCTTGATTCCATTGAAGATGGGTACCATGAAAATGTGGGTATTAGTCTTTATTCTCTTCTTCACGCTACTATGTGGATATCCCACGACGGCCCCTTTGGTGTAGCAGACGGCGTAATCACTACCATATTCATCGGTAACGGTCATCCATCGCATATCCAATTCTCTGACGCATTCCTGGCCAAGAAATGCACCAAGAAAGCAAATCACCTCGTTCTCAGAGAATCGCTTATTTTCCTCTCGTTGCCATGTGGAGAATGCATCATCGCATGACTGCAGCGTGACAGAAGCCTCCTCCCCCAAGTACGTTTGGACAAACTCTTTCGCTTTGGTTTCACACCACAATATGAAGTTATATTCATCTTCCGATAAGGGAATAAACTCCTGTTTAACGGGCTCAGCTGATTGAGAAAACGCTTGAACAGGGCCCGTGGTGGTCGCAATAGTAAACTCCTTCTTTTCTTCTGATGGTAAGCTCATAATCGCTACGAGAACGACGGTTGCGAGAAATCTTCTCATTATTACTAACGGCCTATGCGATTACGCAAAAAACGTATTGTATGTCAATTGCATTACAGAGATACGATTGCGGCAAAAATATGAAAGGAGGCAAGTGGGACGTGGGGGAAGCAATGCGTGATGTTTGATGCAGAGGTAGGAGCAGGGCGAGAGGGACGGTGCTTGGCGAGGGGGGACAGGCGGGACGCCTGTCGTACTTGATGAGAAGCGAGGTCGTGAGCTGTGGGCGAGATTTGAGGGATTTTGTGCTGGGCAACCCAGACGGTCGCCCCACCCTCAAGGCAGGGGCAATTAACAAGACTTGGGGCGGGCTTTCAGCCCTCAGTTTAGTGGGGGGCATGAGAGTCCTAGGGCGAGTGCCCTAGGCTGGGATAGGATTGCGCCGTTGGCGCGGAGGAAGGCAGCCATTCACAAGTAACATTTAACAATTTGAGGCAAGGGATGTAGGTAAAGTGGGCAGGGATTTCTCAGGGTAACAGAGGGGCGGTCTATTATGGACGATAAAACGACGTTCTATCCGTGCCCCATGCGGACTCAGTAGATGGCTTAAGTGTCCGATTTGCCATTACCTTGTATCTGTTTGGACCTCTGGTGTTTCGCCGATGATGGATTCCAAGTGGAAAATCGGTAGAAACAAGGCAACGGTAAGCGTTTGTCCAAGGAGGAAGCTCAAGACCGCGATCGTTAAGGCAATGCGACGAACTTTGGAACGATGCACTCTAGCCCTAATGCATAGCCTGATCGACCAGACAATACCCCCAACTCCCGCAAGTGTCCAAATGTTGGAACTTTGAAAAAGTCCACGTGAAAGAAGAGAAAGCCTTGAACCAAAGCTGCTATACATCTCTTCAAAGACCGGCGCTGATAGGCCAACTGTCAGAACCTGTAGTGAGAACAGGACGGCTGCGACACAGATAATAATATCACCGAGGGTCGTCTTGCTATCACTTATCGTGGCGAGCGATGGGCTTTCCATAGAGGTGTTTAAGTAACGCCATTAGGCCAAAAAATCGTTGTGTTTGTCAATAGCGTTATTTGGGCATGATTTAAGGGGAATTATGGTGGGAGGGTGCGGGTGCGTGTGCGGGAAGCAATGCACAAATTGCGGTAGAGCAAAAGACAGGAGGCTGAATTATAATCGGGAGGCGGGGTGGTGTTTGCCTGTGCTTGGCGAGGGGGGACAGGCGGGACGCCTGTCGTATCATAATGAGAAGCGCGGTCGTGAGCTGTGGGCGAGATTTGAGGGATTTTGTGCTGGGCAACCGAGACGGTCGCCCCACCCTCAAGGCAGGGGCAATTAACAAGTTGAGGCAATTAAGGCGAAATGAAGAAAATGGAGGCGGCAGGGGGTTAGGTTAGTTTTTCTTGGAGCAATGAGGCGAGGCGTTTGGCGCTGTCGAGGACGTCGAAGGGGGTGTCTTTGGAGCCGA
>CAZHQD010000184.1:0-3399 GCA_964533835.1 uncultured Puniceicoccaceae bacterium
CCAGCATCGAAGCGGGCCTCGAAGACGAAATGCTCCGCGAGACGCTCTACGAGCGGATCATGCAGGTATTTTTCGACCGCATGGAAGCGATAAGGGAGGGGCGGGATGAGGACTGAGGATTAAAGATTAAAAGATATCGTCGAAGCTGAGCCGCGGAGTTGGCTCCAGGGCTTTGTTAGCCTTATTTTACTTCTGCCATCGAATACAGCATTGCACGCGCTTTTTCCCAGTATTTCGTGTCGTCAATATCAATCAAATCAAGTGATTTGAGGAGAAGGCTTAGCCCCTTCTCTTTATCACCGGCATTGATTTCACACTCCGCCTGAACAACCATTGCTCGATTTCGCTTCATACGTAGATCATTCATCATTCTCTCAAATTTGATGAGAGTATCTAAGTCGCGATAGTTCCTTTTGTCGTCATAAGACGCCCCATAAAATGGCTCAAGGCCAGCTCTGATAATATTCGATAGCCAATTTGCAGCTCGTGCATATTCGGCATTGGCCTCGGCGGCAGCTTTCCAGTCCTTCGCTTGGTATAACTCAATGGCCTTACGCTCAAGCTCCAGAACCTTGGAGACAGTAGGTATGCCGAACTCCTTGATTTTTTTTTCGTTCTGCGAGAGGTCAAATGGATCTTCCTTTGCTGGAGCTTTATCGTCGGCAAAGGCGCACGTGGCGACAAATAGAACGAGTATCGTGGTTATGAGTTTGGTTTTCATATTTTGGCTAACATGTTGATCACTGCAGAGAATTCCAAGACGATATCCATTATTGCAAGTGCTGGTTATTCTTTCGATAGAAAAAACGCTTTCCTCCAAAAGTTGTGAAGCGTGCTTGGAGAATAGCAGGCTATATGATGTTCGACAGAAGTCTCTTTTAAAGTACCGCTCGCAACTTCATAACGGCAAATCTCGTCATGTATCCACACAGACGGTTGTATCTAGAAGTTTTCGCACATTTGAAAAGGCTTGGCCAAGGAAGGTTGTGCCATGGGTTGGATTTAAATTAACGGGTTGGGACTCGGTTATGCCGAGGGGAGTTATTCATGGCCTGACTCGGAGCATAAAAGCCACCCAACTCGTCGGACGAGGCTTCTAACGTATTGCAACCATCACACACCTACAATCAGCGGAGCACAAAGCAGTCCGCGAGCCCCCACAGGCACCTCAAGCCCATTTCAAAAGCCCTCAATGCATAAGCCATCCCTACACCCCACAAACACAAAATAATAAACTTTAGTAAACTTATGCTTGTATAGTTACAATATTTCCACCATAAAACCCACTAATCACACCAAAAATACTAAAATATTCACTATACACACCACCACACCACCTCATTCTTCATTTTCCCTTTTCTTCTCCCCTCTGTGCTTCTCTGAGCCTCTGTGGTGAACCTGCCTTTCCAGCCTTAAACTTTTAACCTTCAACTTTGAACCTTTAACCTTAAACCAGCAACCACCATGCACACCTACACCTCCACCCTCGCCTTCCTCGTCGTCGCCCGCCGCTTTACTGCCGAAGACTGGGATCACAATCTCCATCTCCTTGACATCCGCGCCTGCGAGCTCGGCGGCCAAGCCTGCAAAAACCTCCGCGAGAAAATCGCCAACTGGCGCAAGCTCCTCTTCCCCGAGCGCGTCACCGCCCGCAAATACGGTCGCGGCTACTCCTTCTCCCTTGCGGCCCTCACGGGCATAGCGGATTACCTCAAAACCGACACCCCCGACAAGTGGCGCGGCCTCTCCTTCCACCGTATGTTCGAGTCCCTTTTCGAGTTTTACAAAACCGCCATCCGCCGCGCCCAGCAAGACCCCGACGCCGCCATGGAGTCTCTCCGCAAAGCCGAGACCCCACAAAAATCCTTCCTGGCCACTCTCAAAGAAAAACGAGCCGCCCAAGTAGCCCAGGCAAACGCCACCCCTCCTCAAATAGCACAGAACGCAACCCCAATAACTAACGCCCCAGTTTCTGATCTGCAAACCGAACACTTAAATCAACCATCCACCCCGCCCCGCATCCCCCTCAAAAGCCTACCCATGGAAGAGCGCATGGCCTACATCCAATCCCTCGCCGCCCTAAACCCACTGGCAGGTTAGGCCCAATTACCCTTTTCAGTAATGGTCAGAAGGATCGGCAGCTACGCCTCCACTCTCTGATCTGAAAACTGAAAACGGAAAACTGTTCAGTCCCCGACGCGTTCCTTTCCAGTCCATTCCATCAAGCCTGCTCGATTTTCCTATTGACTACCAAAAGTAGTCGATTGTATACTATAGGTAGTCAACAATGAGTATATTGCATACATTGTTTCCAAAAGGAAGAGCAGAGGCGCTGAGACTCTTGTTTCAAGCTCCATCTAAAGAAATGCATCTGCGTGAACTTGCAAGGCAAAGCGGGCTATCCATCAGAGCAGTGCAAAAAGAAATAGCAATCTTGGGCAGCATAGATTTGATCACCATACGCAAGGATGGCAATCGTAGTTATATACGGGCTAATCCCGAGCACCCAGCCTACCCCCAGTTAAGCGCGTTCATTCATAAAGTGGATGGGCTTAGCGAAGCGCTAGAGAAAGCGTTTGAGGGTGTCGAGGAAGTCGAGATAGCCTTCATTTTCGGCTCCATAGCCAAGGGGGAGGAAAAAGCCGCCAGTGATGTGGACTTGATGGTGATCGGAAGAATAGGACTACGTGCGCTCGTTCCAATCCTTCGACCAATCGGCCTTCGCTTCGGGCGGGAAATAAATCCGCATCTCTTAACCTCCGAAGAATGGAAAGAAAAATACAATAACGGCGATATTTTTGTTTACAAAGTGGCCCATGAAGCGCAAATCTTTCTGAAGGGAAACGCGAATGAGCTTAAAGCAATGGGCCACGAACAGTTGGCTAAAGCCACATAAGACCAACCGCCAACAGATTCTGGATCTTTGGGCGATCGTGGAGCGCGATCTGGAAGACGCCAAAGAAGACCTGTCACCCGATTGGAAGTTTGGCATCGCTTACAATGCCGTGCTTAAACTTTGCACAATCCTGCTGTATGCCGAAGGCTATCGCCCCGAAAATAATTCAGCCCATTACCGCACCCTTCAAGCCATGCCTCTTATCTTGGGGAAGGAGTTCCAGCACGATGCCGACTACTTGGATGCGTGTCGAATGAAGCGCAACACGGCTGAATATGACGCCGCAGGACGCATATCAAAACTTGAGGCCAAAGAGCTGATTGAATTTGCCGAAGAACTCAAGGGCAAGGTTGCTGAATGGCTCAAGACCAATCACGGAGATTTGTCTTTGTGATGAATGCCGTTCCCAATTTCCGAAGAAAGTGCTCACTACTACAGCTCTTGGCCGGTGAGGGCGGAGATGTCGAGGGTGCCTTCGGTTTCGGTTTTGAGGGGGCGGGATT
>CAZHQD010000185.1:0-3386 GCA_964533835.1 uncultured Puniceicoccaceae bacterium
GGCGGAGGTACTCCCTTTCGCGCTCAATAATGAAGCTGCGAAAATACCAAGGGAGCACCAGCAGGTAGTCGGGCCGCTTGCTCTTTACATCGGCTTCTGAGGCGATTGGGATATTTGTGCCAGGGGTGAAAGCTCCAAACTTGTCGGGATTGACCTCGGCGATGGCAGGAATGTCCTTTGCACTGAGGCCGCAGAATTGGAGGATTACGTTCCCCTTGGTGCTGGCTCCGTAGCCATAGACGGTTTTGCCGTCGGCGTTCAGTGAGTGGATCAAGTCGGACAAGTCCTTGCGGTGCTGGAAAACGCGTTCCTCGAACTGGCGAAAGGGGCGCGGGGTGTGGAGGCCCATGCGCTCTTCCTGGCGCAGAAGCCAGTCGATTATAGGCTGGTTTACGCGCAAGCGGCTTTCCATGTGGGCGGCGGTAACGGCGAAGCTGCCCCCGTTGATGCCATTCATTTGGACGTCGAGCACTTTAAGTCCGCAGCGCTCCAGAAGCATTTTTACTGGCCCAAGGGCGTAGTATTCCAGGTGCTCGTGGCAGACGGTATCATAGGAATTGGTTCTCAGCATTGAGGGCATATAGCTTTGCTCAAAGTGCCATATGCCATCGGTATCCAAGCAGCTTGCGATGTCTTTCACGAAACGCAAAGGCTCTTCCAAATCATAGAACATCGCTATGGACGTTATTATTTTCGCCTTTTTATTTGGTTTTGCAGCCTTGAAGGATTCTGCGGTGAAAAACTCGGGGACGAGATCGATGCCCCCTTCATAAAACTCCTTGAACTTAACGCCCGTGGGATCGATACCAATACGCTCCAATCCACTCACCGAATATGCTTTCAAGAGGGTTGCATCATTGCTGCCAATATCCAGCACTACATCTCCCTTGCTCACGGGTCTTAGCGATTGAAGGTAGGCCACCTTTTGCTGCAAGTGCTCCACCATTGAGCGGTTTAGCCCTGATCGGTAGCCGTAATTCATCCCGTATATCTCATCCAGATTATAGGAGTGATTGAGCTGAAGCAGCCCGCTTTCGGGGCACCAAACAAGCTCCAGCGGGCCCACGGTAACCGGGGTATCCACTGTTTTCGGGAATGTGCCAGTCAATGCCTGATGGCCGAGGTTTAGAACGGGCAGCAAGTTTGGGGAGCCTGAAATACGGCAACGCTCGATCTGTTTGTAGTAATTCATCAAAGTGGATCAGGTTAGGAGGAATCTTTCCTTCGATTTACGGGCCTCGCGGCCAATACGCAAGCATCGCCGTATGCTGCGGAGGGCATCTTTTATTTCCATTTTGGAACTGCCAAAGGCACGGGCGGGCAGCTTGATGCCGATTTCCTGGATGGAAAACTTGTTTAAATGGATGACGAAGAGGGACTCCAGAAAGAAATCATAGCTATTGCTTTGGACAAGGGAGAAGACTTTTTGCGGGACGCGTCTAAGATTGTAGAGCCGAAGGGCACCATTGGCATCGTAGTTAAAACCTAAAGAGAAGCGCGTAAGTATATGCCCGCCGATAGTCATCATAATTCGGTGCAGGCTCCAGCCAGGGAGTGAGCCTTTTTCGATAAAGCGGGAGCCTATGGTGACGTCGGCATTGTCTCGGTTTGCCCAAAACTTTGGCAGGTCTTCGGGCATGTGAGTGAAATCGCTATCCATCGTGATAAGGCAGTCGTAACCCTTTTCATAGGCGTAGTTTATGGCCACCTTGTGGGCGCTGCCTATGCCCTGTTTCCCTGTTCGATGGATTACCGCAAGTTGAGGAAACTCCCTGGCTAGCTCATCCAGACGATCACCTGTGCCGTCCGGTGAATTATCATCCACAAACAAGATATCGGCAGGAAGATTTTGTGAGATAATCTTTCGAGCGAGTGGCCCCACATTGTCACATTCATTGTAGGTGGGAATGGCGATTAAAAGGGGGCTTGCTCTCATACTTCGGTGGTCAAGAGGTGCTCTATGAGGGCTGGAAAATCCATGGTGCGTTTCCAGCCGAGAGCCGTTTCAAGTTTGGTGGGATTGCCTATGTAGGGTTTGTAGGTTTGAGTGATGGCAGGTGCGTTTGTCTCTCGTATGACAGAATCATGCTCCAAGCCAAGCCTTTCACAGCACAATTTTGTTATGTCCCGTATCGTGTGCGGTTCGCCAGAGGCAATCACAAAGTCGTCTGGCTCGGTGGCCCTTACAATCAATTGCATGGCATTGGTGTAGTCTCCTGCATAACCCCAGTCTACGACAGCAGACAGGTTCCTAAGCTCCACGCAATTTTTCTCACCGCGCTTAACGGCTCGCAGCCCATGGACAATCCTGCTCGATACAAAGTCCTGCTTTCTGAAAGGCGACTCATGATTGTAGAGTATACCCGTGGCCGCGAATACACCTTGCTTGCGGAATGCTCTGGCCGCGTTCATTGCGGCCACTTTGCTCACGGCATAGGGCGTAAGTGGGTGCCATGGGGTCTGCTCATCCTGGGGCGCCACGCCTGGCTCGCCAAAGATGTGACATGAGGAGGCATAGAAAAGCCTTGCCCCCTGCCCTACTTTTGATGCTGCCAAGAGGCAATTTAGCCACCCATCGAAATTGACTGCCATACTCTCCCGCCATAGTTGGCGGGCCTCATTATCCTCGCGCTTTTCTGCCGAATGGTGGTAAGCCGCCAGATAATATACCTCAGCAGGCTTATACTCCCTGAATACCTTTTCTACACTTTGCCCATCAAGCACTGAAAGCCCCGCAACAAGGAGCGCCCCTTCCTGATCATGGCCACTAGCCAGAAACAGCCCTGTGCGGGTCCACCGCAATACCGACTTACCTGAGGCCAGAAGTTGCTGCGTGAGCAGCCGCCCATCCTGGCCCGATGCGCCGATAACGATAGAAGGGAAGTTATCAATTAACATTTAACAATTAACAAGTTAAGAGAGGTTCACCACTGAGACTTAGAGGAGCACAGAGGAAGAAGGAAAGATAGTTCGTTAGGATTGTTGAAAATTTGAGATTTTTTATGATTTGGTAATGAGGAGGTTATAGATTTCAGCGTTTGAATTCGGGTGTTTTGTGATATTTTTCACTCTCTTTTTGCTCTTATTTCAAGGTGTTTTCGCACTCATTTCGATCTCTTTTCGCCCTGTTTTCACCCATTTTTCGCCTTCATTGTGGAATGTTTAAGATTAGAGGGTGTGAAAATGGCAGAAGTAAGAAGTTGCTGAAATTATAAATTCAAAATTCAAAAAAATAAAAGGAGGCAGGTTCACTACTGACACGGGGGAAAGGAAGAATGAGAAGGAAGAGGCAGCGACAGCTATCGTTAGTATTGTTGAAGATTTGAAATTTTTTAGGCTTTAGACTAGCAGATGAAATCAAGCATCCCTCATAAGAGAGCGCAAAT
>CAZHQD010000186.1:0-1918 GCA_964533835.1 uncultured Puniceicoccaceae bacterium
CCCACATTGGCGGCCTTACTTTTCGCCAGTAGGCATACATGGTTATGCACCCTGCGGGCCATCTCGTCTGCGCCGTGATGGTCATTGCCATATTTTGGCAGGAGAAGCAGCTCGTTGCGCAAGGTCTTGTGCTCACTATCAAAATTGGCATCAAGTGCCTTGACCAGTGAATCCAAAGTGCAAGTTTGCCGCACGAACACCAACTCATTTATGGCATAGAGGGCGTCTGCGGTATTCGTATTGCCATAGGTTTCAATGGTCCCGCCAAGATAGCGGCTACCTCCGCCGAACGCACCCACACCTTTTTCCAAACAATCGTTTGTGAGCATGCTGATAAAGAGCAGCGGGCATTCAGCGTCGGTGACTTTGTAGCAGAGAGCTTCTTGCTCTGCCAGCACGCTCACATAGTAATCCACAACCTTGCTGTAGCTTTCCCACAGCTTCTCAAAAGTGGTCAGATCGGAAATTGCAGGAAGCTCAAGGAGTATACGATTTGCCGACACATCTTTTCCCTCATGCAGCGCTACTTCCAGCGCTTTCAGTAAATTAATGACACCGTTGGGCGTGCCTTGGCTGAGGTGGCCCAAAACATACTCGCCGCATCCGTAGGGAGTGTATTGAGCTGCCTCAGTTTCAGGAATACCGTAGGCCCTGGCTACGGCAGGCAGATTTACCATGTCGTTATAAAGAATCGGAAAAGTGCATCCCTCCGCTATGGCCTCAATGGCTTCATTCCAGAGCGTCTGATTTAGCTCTGTGTAGACGCGCAGGCTAAGCTGAGGCTGGTTTAGCCGCAAACGGCGGGTTGCCTTGATGGCCAGAAGCGCGAAGACGTCTGCTGCTTCTACATTTGAGCGACCTATCCCTCCGATTATGACGCGATTGTTATACTGATTTGTGTAGTCGTGCATCAGTTTCCACAAATCACAGATGTAGTCTAGAGCAGTGGATTCCGTGATGATGCCGCTTCGCAAATCTTCCAAGAGAAACGGACCAAGCGCGCAATCAAGCCGCCCGTAATTCCATGTCCCCGAATGAATGGCGTAGAGCCAGAAGAGCTGGATGGCTTGCCCAAAGGTAGCAGGAGGATTTTTCTGCAAGTGTAGCAGGTCGCTTTTAAGGTCGGGATTTTCGGCAATTTCTGCCAAAATCTGCATTGAGTTTCTTAACACATCCAGCGCAAGCAAACATCCCGTGTAGAATTCCTTTTGTGATTCGCTCGCACACTCGGAACGGTGTTTCTCTATGCGCGTTCGCATGCCTGGCAACCCACAGGACAACAGCGTAGCATAATCCAAAACAGTGCCTGCCATGCGGTAGAGCGGAAAGGCTACGCCGCTTTCAGAGGCCCAGTTGTCTGATGTGAGGGTTTGGGCAACTGCTTCGGTGTAGGATGCCCGCACTTTTTCAGCAGTGGTCTTGCCCCTCCAGTAGTCCACTAGAGCTGCCACGCGCTCGGCATAGTCCGGCATGGCTTCGGCTATCTTTGTCAATGCATCAAACTGGCAATAGTAGCCGAGCCCGCATGCCTCGGGGCTGATGCCCACAAGGCCATGACGGACTCGGCCAGTGAAGCGCTCTGCGCCTATCGGAGGGAGCAAACGCGCAGGATACTGCAGGTTTAGCATTTCCGCTTCTCGCAACGCCGCTGGCATGGAGGCGCACTCTCGAAATCTTTGGGTAAAAGTTTCGGCATACGCCAGCGCGTTCCTCATGCTGTCCTCATCCTGGAGGGCAACTGAGATCGTAAGTTCCGAGAGCGTTTGCATACATGGAGGGGTCGGTTAATGCGACTTTACGCCGCGGCGTTTGCGCTCGGCGGCCACCTCGTCATAGGACTTGGTTGGGTCAGCCAATTCTTGGCCGAGGAGGTTGCGCCCGCGCGCTTGGTAAATGAGGTGCACGTCTTTGAGCGCTT
>CAZHQD010000186.1:2018-3379 GCA_964533835.1 uncultured Puniceicoccaceae bacterium
ACGTGCATACAGCCATTTACGCGGGTGGAGGGGTCAATCGCCAGCCACACAGTGCAGACTTCCATCGGGTCGAGCTTGCCTTTCCAATAGGCGCTGTCTTCGTGCCAAGGCACGCGGCGGCCATCGCCCACAGGCTTGCAGATAAAGTGCGTAGAAAACAGGATAATATCGGGACCGAGGATTGGCTCCACAATGTCCAGAATTTCGGGCGCCAAGGCCCACTCCAATAGCTTAGGATCATCGAAGTGCGGGGTGTCCATAGCCTCGGGGCGCTTGTCTTTAGGCCATGCTGCCAAACGCTTTTCAAAGTGTGCCTTGAGGGCAGCAAATTTGGCTTCGGGCAGCACAGGCTTGTTGAAGATTAAGTAGCCCTCCCGCTGGTAGGTTTCCAAATCAGCAGGAGACAGACGGTGATGGGATAGAGTGGTCATCCTCTAAAGCATACACTATCTTAATCTGATTATTCCTGCAAAATAGTGACATAAAAGTGTGTTTTTATGATATTATGGCCTACAGTATCAACGTTTTTCCCTGTTGAGCAGTTTCTTCTTGTAATGCCTATCCGCTATTGGATTTCATAAGGATGTACTCTGCACCCTTACTTACTCACAACAAACACTCGTATATCCCATGATTGCCAGCAATAATAACGCTCCTGCAAAAACCCGCACCGGTGGCTTCCCCATTGGCTTTCGCCGTGGCTGGTCCGAATGGCAGCACGATCTCAATGCACTCTGTGCATGGGCCAAAACAAACAATTTTGCCTGTATTGACTTGGGTAACGATGCCGACAAGGCACTGGCCACGCTCAAGTCTTACGGTTTAGAAACAGGTTCGGTGGACCTTGGGCAGTGGAAGGAGCTCATCTCTGCCGACAAGGCCAAGCGCGAAGACGCCGTGGCAAAGCAGAGCGCCTACATCCAGGAATGTGCCAAGCATGGAGCGCGCAACTTTTTCTGTGTGATGCTGCCTGATGATCCTGCGCTTTCCCGCAAGGAAAACTTTGGCTATATGTGCGAGAGCTATGCCGCGCTTGCGCCCGCTCTGGAAGCAGCCGACTCCAAAATAGTAATCGAAGGCTGGCCTGGCCCAGGAGCGCTCTGCTGCACCCCCGAAACACTGCGCGCTTTCTTTAAGGAAGTGCCAAGTATGGCCATGGGGGTGAACTACGATCCCTCCCACCTGATCCGCATGGGCATCGACCCCATTCGCTTCCTTGGGGAGTTCGTCTCGCGAGTCGCTCACGTGCATGGGAAAGACTGCGAAATCTTTGCTGAGCGCATTCAAGACCTCGGTTGGGAGCAAGAGCCCACCTTTGCCGAAGGGCTGCCCTTTGGCGGGCACTTCTGGCGCTACACCAT
>CAZHQD010000187.1:0-3295 GCA_964533835.1 uncultured Puniceicoccaceae bacterium
AACTTTCTTCTTTTTCCCACAAAAAAACCGCCCTTTTCAGGCGGTTTTTTTGTTAGAGATTTTTTGAAGTCATGGTTTGCAAGTCCACGTAACTCGGAAACATTCCTAGCGAACTGTAGCCCCATCCAACGCCGGGACTCCAAAAGTAGAACGGCACCTCGTCGGTAAGGGCAATCTCCTGTATGTATGCCCACGTGCTTGGCTTTTCGTGCATATAGACCCACGGGTAAAAGCCATCATACGCCCAGCCCAAATCTGGCGTCCAAAACCAGCCTTCGTAATGCGCCCAATACCACTGAAAAATAGAAACTTGTTTGTCCGTGCGCGTTGGGTTGTCCACAAACTTACTCAATGAAAAGCTACCACTGTAGCCACCGCCGCTGTAGCTGCCACTCACTGCCCCTGTGGAGATCGTGCCTGAGTAAGTAAAGCCATAGACCGAGCGTATACTAAAGCGATTGCCGCTCAGCGTGCCCTTGCCGCCATCTTGGCCGCCGGAGCCATAGGCATAAAACCACACGTTTCCATCGGGCGCTACGAGCGCTATGATCTGGCCAGAAGTGCTACCGCCATAACTGCCCGAATACCCACCTGCCAGCGTGGCAGCGCTGCCTTTTTCTGCCTTTCGCGTGCCACTGATTGCATAAAGGCCTTGCACGGTTGCACTCACGCTATCGCCAGTTATCTTTCCTGTCACCGTTCGTAAGTTAAGGAATGCAGAGAAGCGGCCATCGCTCCCTACCGTGAAGTAATCATAATCGCCGCTCAGAGCAGCCTGATCCCATACCGCCACCACGCCTTCATTGTATTCATCAACCACAGCAACCCAGAAGCTGCTCGTACTACCGGGAATCCCTCCACTATAGATGCCAGCATACGGGGATGCCTTGAGGATGGATAGCACACCCATCAGTAGAAGACATACTATTGGTTTCATGGTTATTTTTTTGTATTGATTTCAAGTAGAGCGTTCTGTTTGACCAATTTAGTCTCAATCCGTTCAAGCGTATTATTCGCCGAGATCAGTGTGGTGTGTATTTTCTTAAGTCGCGAAAGTAAATAGAACGGCAATAGCAGCCACACGAAAAAGATCACAGTGCCGAGTATATAGGCCAACAGGATGGTTATGTGGAGAATTTGTTGCGCATCTTGGTTCATGGTTATTTCTTCGGTAAGTGCTCAAAAATATCAATCGTCAGGTTCTTTAGGATAGTTGCCTGGGCGATCGCCATGCCGCCCTCATGTTTTTGGGCGTAATCGAGATAGCGGATCACATAGTCTTCCAACTCGCCACGAGTTAGCAGGCCCTTTTTCTCACCAAACTTTGGCATGTAGTCTTCTCTCACTGATACCACGGGAGATATTATCCCTTCTTTCCCCGTTATGCCGCCTTCAAAATCTGTCCCTTTTGGGACATTAGCACCACTGCTCACTAGTTTAACATTCAATGCCTGTCCTTGCTCCATAATCTCCAGAAGCCGCATAATTTGAGGCCCTGCCTCTTGGCGTCCGCTTTCTAAGCCGTTGTAATAATTACGGGTAATTCCGAACCGTTTGGCCATTTCTTCTTGGCTTATATTACCTAGGCTACGTCGCAAAGCGCGGAACCTGTTAAAAATTGTTACATTTTTACTCAAAATTTTAACATTTATGTGTTGACTGAGTGAGCTAAACAAGTGTTAACTGAATCAACACTAAAGAACTATGCCCAAAAAAGCGCAAGCCAATTTTTCAATTCGCGCCAAGACGGCCCTACTGCATCGCCGCGAGACTGTTTCCACATTGGCCGCCAAAATAGGCCGCTCGCGCAGTGCAGTCAGTCAAGCAATCCACAGGAATAGGTTCCCCCGCGTAAGGGCACAAATCGCCGAATACCTAAACCTCCCATGAGTCCACACGCAAAACAAGTCCTCGCCTTAGCGTTAGCATCATCCGAGTCAATGCCCCTCAGTGATCGCATTAGCGTCCTTCACGGCATTGCTGACCTGACACCCAGAAATTCTCAGGAGCATAAACAGGCAAAGCATACAGCCGCCCTTTTAGAAGAAGCTGCTAGACAACAAACGACCTTTCTTCAAGCCCTCCGCGCCTAATTTCCACCCATGCCCACACCCGCCAAAGTCCAGCGCCGCCAAGGAACTCAAGACGAGTTCCCCTTCGCTAGCCTGGACTTCCCCGAGCGGACAACCCTGCACATTACGGAGGTGGCGGAGCGTTGGGGCGTCTCGAAGGAACACATATATAGCCTCATTGACGAGGGCGCCATCGTGGCCCTCGACATCACGGGGCACACCAACAAGTCCAGCCGCCAGCACTTGAGAATACCCATCGAATCCTATCGAGATGCCACCCTCCGCCGCCTCGTCAATGTGGCCGACGTCCCCAGCCCTCTCGCTGGCCTCCCACCGCAAACCCTTCTGCAGCTCCACCGCGAGCTAACTAACCACCTCGAACGTAGAGGCTACCTGAAATGAACATAGTCGATAGTCTGCTAGCCAAAATCACGCCTGCCTTGATCGAAGAGCTAATGCTCGTTTCGGAGACTCATACAGTTACTGCCCCATGCGCAGAGACTGCGGCCACTAATCTTGCTTACCTTCGAGAGCAGTTAGCCTCTCTGCAAGCCGATTTAGCCGAATCTCCATTCCAGACACCTTCCCAGCCAACGCCGCAACTTGGACACGGAGGCGAATACTCCCACCTCGTACTTCCTTTTCCATCCCCTGCACCCGCCAGCGCAGTTGATCAATTTCCGTCCGCAACACTTTGAGATTCTCAGCCATGTCATCCAAAACACCCAAAAACGTAACTCCCGCCAAGCAGGATAACGCCGCCGCACTTGTGGCAAGGCCTATGCCGTCTGAACCCGCAAAGGCACACACAAAGGCTACGCCGTATGCCTTGGAAATTATCCAACATCAAAATTACACCAGTGGTGTAAATTTAGAAACCCTTAGCTCCCGGGCTCAAGAAGAGCTGATAGAAATAGAGCGGATGCAGTCCGAGGCAGCCATAAGAGCAATAATTTTCGGCCTCATCATGTTACAGGCGAAACAAGCAATCCCTCATGGGGGATTTATGCGATGGCAAAAAGAGCATCTCGGCAAGTCGATAATCCAATGCAATCACTATATGCGGCTAGCGTTGGCTTATATAGAAGAAACCCGCGTTTCAATGCCTGAGCTGCTATCTTTGCCGCAGCTCACGCTAGATTTACAACCGGCTGCACTTGAGCAGGAACAAGCGCTCAAACGCGCACGCGCCTTCGTGAATGGCCGTAGCCTGAACGATCTCC
>CAZHQD010000188.1:0-3294 GCA_964533835.1 uncultured Puniceicoccaceae bacterium
GCATGGCGGCGTCTTTCATGCCGTGGATGATTTTTTTGTCGGCTGGGCAGAAGGTTGCTAACACGCCGCTGAGGTCGGTCTCGCCGTTTTTTACAAAATAGTAGGGGCAGAGGCGCAAGCGGCCCTCCATGGGGTAGGTTTGGGGGTCGGAGGTGGCGTCTGCTGGTGCGTAAACAGGGTGCGTTATGCGCTTAGGCTTGCGGTATTCCTGCAAGATGCTGAGGGAGTGAGGGGCTTCTTTAGTGGCGTTGTGGATGGCCATGGCCCACTCCGTTTTGCTGGCATCGCCGCCGTAGGTCACGCTGCGGGCACCCCAGGCGTTTTCGTGAAAGCCTGAGAGCTTTACGATGTAGTTGCGGTCTTTCTGCGAGGCTTCGGCCAGTTGCTGCCATTTCCAGATGGGTTTTCCTGCCACGGGTGGCGCATCAAGAACGGCGTTTGGCGGCAAGTCCACAGGGTCCATTATCCAGGATTTAGGGATAATCTTGATCAGGGTTTTGAGGGCAGCGGAGGACAGGTTTTCCCGCCAGAAATCTTCCAGCAAATGGTGGTGGAAGAGAGCTAGATTCAGCTTCTCCTCTTGGAACGGGCGCATGGGTGGCGAGACCACCAGCTCGCTCTCTTCCCATGCATCAAGAATCCACTCGGCAAGTGGCACGTTGGCCAGATCGAAGAGTTCCCAAAAGCGGTACACGATATCCACCTGATCGGGGTTCCCATCAAGGTCCATACAGAGGGTGCTGCCGAGGGGCATTACGTTGCTCGGGTGCGTGCAATAAACACGTTTCCCGCGCAGGCGCAGCTCGCGGGCCAGCCAGTCCATCTCAGGGCGGTAGGTTGCTGCCTCGTCAGACACCAGAATGGCAATGAGCGGGTTTGGCTTTTGTGGGATTACGCTGGCCGCCAGAGATTCATAAAAGCTGAGGAGCATCTTGTCTCCTCCGCCGATTATTTCGCCCGTGCCCGCATAGAGGCGGTTTATAAAAGCGGTTAGTCCGATCCCGCCTGGCACAGAATCCACCTCCGTGAGGGCAAAGCCATCTTCGGTGAGCAGGAGGTCAGGCCGAATTACCGTAGGCGTGCTGCCGCGCAACCGCTTTGAGCGGGCGTGCTCCACAAGCGCTTCGGGTTTCCCGCGGTCCAGGTAAGCAGCCACCCAGGGCGCTTTCAGCTCGCGATTGCGCAGGAGGTTTTTGTTTTGGGCGGAGCGCAGGTAGAGCTGCTCGCAAGCCTTGTAAAATTCCAGGCAAGCCTTGCCGATTTGCTCAATCTCGGCCAACTGGTCGGGCGTGAGTGGCCATGGGGCAGAAGCTATCCGCCACGTCTTGTCCTCAAAGAGCGGCTGCGCATCCAGCGCTTTTCGTATTTTTTGGTAGGTGAGGGTGGCGGGCATGGTGCAAAATGGGCTATTAGGCGGCAGCTTATCCAATCAGTTGCAGATAGCTTGCTGGTAAAGCCACAATCTAGCAAGTCCATGCCCTAAAATACTGACAAGAAATCTGTCTTGCCTCAATGCCCTCTGCATAAGGGGGGCTTAGTGCACACTGCCCTTCCAGCCATCGCCGCAAGGGCCTCCACCTTTGTATTCGTCAATCGTACTCACCACTTCGCCTTTCATATTCAGCACTGGATGGTAAAACTTGGCTATAGTATCGGTGCTCTCATCCACATAGTGTCCGATGAAGGTCCTTCGCCAGCGGTCCTTGGAGCGATTGGGACCAGAGCCATGGATGACTTCGCCGCCAAAGAAGAGCGTTTGCCCGCGATTTACAGGAACGGGGATGGGTTTAGTCTCTCTGGGGAACTTCGATATATGGCTGTCACCATAGTTTAGCCACCGTTCGGCTATGCTTCCTTCGGGGCACTGTATGCCCATGCGGTGCGAGCCTGGCACCATCCACAAGCAGCCGTTTTCTTCGTCGGCATCATCAATGGGCGTCCACGCGCCAATACAGGTTGCGGGCTTCGCCAGAAGATAAAAATTATCCTGATGCATCCCTTGTCCCTTCGCCCCTGGCGGCTTGTAGTAAAACATTGTCTGTGCGCCCAGAGCCGGCTTTCCAAAGAGCGTTTGCAGCGCCTCGGCTAAGTTTGGGTGCAAGTACCAGTCCATCACTACTTGGGCTAATCTGTGGGGGTGAAGCACACGCACCTGCTGCTTGGTTTTGTCCACATCGTCCAATCGCACAGGCGCGCGCCATTGCCCGCCCGGACTTTCAAATACAGTATCCTCTCTTTTGCGGTAGGCCTCAAAAAAGGCCTCCATCGCGGCGAGCTCCTCAGCCGAGTAGATGTCGTCAATAATGCAGTAGCCCAGCTCGTCGAACTCACGTTTGGCCGCGGCCAGTTTGTTTTCGAGGATTGTCATAAGGGAGGGTAATTGAAGCCTCTAGTATAGCTTATTTAATTCAAAATGAGAATAGACGCTGCTGCTAAAAACCTATAATATCTTGCTGCATGAATATTCAGCAAATGATGCATTTGCCACGGACCCCCGTGCCTGCCTTCTATGCATCGGAGTTTGAGCGGGATCGCAGCTACACTAACTGGCGACCCGAGGGCAGCGGTGATTGGCTGGTAATTTACACACTGAGCGGGTCAGGCAGAGTTGGCAACGGGCAGACCTATTACGATACGCGCGCGAATGACCTCACGGTATTTGAGCGCGATCAGCCACAGGCTTACTACACTTCACCATTGGCGGCGAATTGGCGTTTTGCGTGGTCTCACTGCAACTACAAGCCTATCGGGAGTGTTATCTCGGCATGGGAGCGCCCAGCGCCAAGTGTGCGCCTCATCGCTGTAAAGAGTCACTACGAGCAGGAAGCGATAGTGGAGTGCCTGCGGGAATTGGTGCGCCTTACGCGGTCGCACCTGCCACTAAGGACAGAGTTGGGATTCAACCAAGTGGACCGCTTGCTTCTTCTAGCGCGTCAGGCACGGCAAGCTTATCGCAGTAACCCAATGGATCCTCGTGTGGAGAGGGCAATGCACCTGCTTAGTCACGATTTCAGTGAGCCATTTTTGCTCAGCACAATTGCTGCCAAAGTGGGGCTTTCACCATCTCGCCTCGCACACCTTTTCCAAGAGCAAACGGGGCAAACGCTCCGCGCCTTTGCCGAAGAGCGGCGTATGGCACACGCACGACAGCTACTCAGGCTTACTGCTTTGCCAATTGCGGCGATTGCCGCTGAGTGTGGCTTCGATTCGGCTTTTTACTTTACGAATCGCTTTCGACTTGTGGCAGGAATGAGTCCTCGCGCGTATCGCAAACAAGAGCAACAGTAAGCCGTT
>CAZHQD010000189.1:0-3255 GCA_964533835.1 uncultured Puniceicoccaceae bacterium
GCCACCGAAGAATCCATCTACGAAGCCCTCGGCCTCCCCTTCCACCCACCCACCGCCCGCGAACGCCTAACCACTAGATAACGATGAATAAACGTGGAAAAGCTATCCGAAAAAAGCTTCGCCTGATGTTTCATAAGCACTACATCAAGTATCGAAAGCCAGAGGTTAATGCCCGCATTGAAGCATTAAAAGCTGCTGGCTGGAAAGTCCGCGATCTGATGGTAGGGGGGCTTTCATTGTCGAAGAAATTTGATCGTAAAGCCCAATGCTGGCCACCGGGTTGCACGCATAGCCTCAAGTGCTACTCGCCTGAAGACGTCGAATCCACTATTGCCGACGCCGAGGCCCTCGAAGCGTCCACCTGTTAATCTGCCTCCACTTCTTCATTCTTCATTCATCCTTCTTCCTTTTCTGCCGATGACCGCCCTCCAAACCAAACTCTATTGGCGAGCCTTCGCCGCAGCCAAAGCCGCCAAAGAGCAGCTCCAGGGCTGCCCCATGACGGCGAAGGAATCCGAGCAATGGCGTCGCTGGCTCCACCAAGAAGCCGAGGCCCCCAGCAGCTCCAAAGCCTTTACCAACGCCCATTTCGACGCATTTCTGGCGGTATGTTTTGCATGGAGCCACCCCGTTAGCCTAGAGCGCCAAGCTCGCCAGATCGACCAGCCCATCACCCGCTACCGCTATGTGATTGATTCCCTCCTCGACGAGATTGTCGATTACTGCGACACCCACGGACTCACGCAGCAAGCGGCTCCCTACCGCATAGGTCACGCCCGCGAATCTAGCATCCTCTACATGCTTCGCCGCCTATCCAATGAATTTCACCGCACTGACCCCACAACCTTCGCTCCCGCGATCTGGCGCAAACTCCTGACCGCCTACGACAAACACCACAAACGCACCCTCTCGGGCACCTCAATCCCCTCCATAAAACCCACTTCACGCCCCGCCGCCGACCGCTACCAACGCTACCCCAGCCACCCCTACACCCTGGTCCCCACCACCCACGACGACAATAACCCCTTCTAATTCAATGACTCATGGCTCCCTCTTCTCAGGCTATCTCGACGGCTTCGCCACTGGCTTCCAGTGGGCAGGAATCCCCACAATCTGGCAATGCGAGATCCGCGCCGATGCACGGGATTGCCTTGCTCACCGATTTCCTGCCAGTAAGCAATTTTCCGACGTTCGCCATTGCGGGGCCCACAACCTCTCCCCAGTTGACATCCTCAGCTTTACCAGCCCCTGCCAAGGCAACAGCACAATGGCCAGCAATACCAGACAGGGCCTTGCCGACGAGCGCTCAGGCCTCTTCTTCGAAGCCATTCGTATCCTCCGAGAAATACGGCCTCAATGGGTGGTGTTTGAAAACGTGCCGGGCCTACTCAATGTCAACCAAGGCAAAGACTTCTGGACCGTCCTCAATGCGTTTCGAGACAGCGGGTATGTGGGATTCTACAGGATTCTTGACGCTCGCTATTTCGGAGTCCCCCAAGGCCGTCGTCGCCTCTTCGTGGTTGCAGGTCTTGGATGCCGCCCCCACATGGACTTCGTGGCTGATGCCCTGCCAGTGGAAGGCCTACCTCGCACGTTTGACGAGGAACAAGAGCGCGAAGGAGATAGCTGGGCTGCCTATACTCTCACAGCGCCAGGCCACGACAACAGAGAAAACAGCCGCCTCAATCTCGGTAGTGAGAATCTCATCACTCAGCCGGACGCATGGCATCAGATGCTTAACAGGGCCCGAGCGACTGAGACTCATGGGTTTTGCAGGGGATTGTCTCCGTGCGACCTTGTTGAAGCTGGGGCTGCCGGAAACGCCGTATGTCCGCAAATCGCGCAATGGATTGCTACCATTCTCAAACGATCCTGAATAAGCCATGCTCCCGATAATCCAAAAACTCGCCAACCCAAACGTCGCCTTTTTTCCCAGCAATCGGATAGGCCAGCACTACATACCGCCAGCCCTCTCTATCCGCCAGCCTTGGGCATGGCTCATTATCCAGGGCTACAAAGATATAGAGAATCGCACATGGAAGACGCCGTTCCGTGGCCCGTTCCTTATTCACACAGGAAAGCTTCTCGACGAAGGCGCTGACTACGCTGTCGGCATCGCCGAGCAAAGGGGCATCATTATTCCGCCACTCGAATCCCTCCCGCGCGGCGCGATCGTAGGCGCAGCGGAAGTCAAAGACTGCGTAACTACCAGTGAAAGCCCTTGGTTTTTCGGTCCCTACGGCTTTGTCCTCTGCAACCCCGTAACCTTCCCCACACCCATCCCCTACAAAGGCCAGCAAGGCTTCTTTAGGGTCAAGTAATAGCTCTGCCTTCTTCCTTTGCACGATGCCCATCCGATACACCAGCCTCATCGCCCTCAAAGAGCTCGAAAAGCAGCTCGGCGGCCTACGGCTGGAAGTGTATTGCGCCATCCGCGCGTGGGATGCCGTGGAGCGCGGCCCCGGCCCCAGCATTGAAGACTTGGCGAAGGCGCTGGGGCGCAAGGAAAGCAGCGTATGCGGGCGGCTGGGAGAGCTGCACCTGATGGGCCTGATCACGCACGGCCCCATCAAAACCAATGACACAGGGAAACAGGCACAGACCTACGTGGCGCTGGAATACCGCGAGCCGGAGCCGCTCCCCGTCGATTTCGACCGCAAAGGCCAAGGATACCTGAATTTCCAACACGCAGAATAGCCTTTGCAAAGCCCTTGCAAAAGCATTGAAAAGCCCTTTCTACTCCGTAATCATACACCCATGAGCGCAATACCATCCACACCTCGGCACATTAAAGGCACCGTTAAACTGTTTATTGGCGACAAAGAAGTGCACCTAGATCAATTATCCCCAATAAAGCGGCGTCCCATGCCTACTAAGCGCCGCCGCATCCACACAATTCGCGGCACCGCTAAACTCTATATAAGAGGCAAAGAGGCTACCGTTAATGAAGTCGTAGAATACTTGAATTCTTAAATTAGACACTTTGTTGGTAAATTACCAAACCTCTGATAATCTGGCCACCATGTCCGCACGCATTACCAAACCTGCCCCACGCGCCAGAATCGCCACCCAGCCCGCTGTTTTCGGGCTATTTCAGCCTAATTAAGGCTTTTTCAGGATTCCCAAACCTTTTGAAAGAAATCAAAACCGAAAACTGACTTTAACCCTCCCCTGTCTCAACTTGTGCATTGTGCATTGAACATTGTGCATTTCGCCCACCTCTCTGTGGTGAACAAATCCGAAATCCGAAATCAT
>CAZHQD010000190.1:0-3211 GCA_964533835.1 uncultured Puniceicoccaceae bacterium
TCATGCAGCACCTGCCTATGCAAATTGCTCAAATCCACATGATCCATATCACACAGCCCCAGCGTCCCGACCCCAGCCGCCGCCAGATATAAAGATACAGGACTCCCCAGCCCACCCATCCCGATTATCAACACCCGCGCCCTCTTGAGAGCCTCCTGCCCCTCACGCCCAATCCCAGGCAAAATCATCTGCCTATGGTACCGCGCCAACTCCTCCGCCGAAAATTGCACATCCACGTTAACCATCCCCACACACTAAATCCTCTCCACCACTACCTTCAAACCTTAAACTGATAACCTCAACCCTGCCGCCCACTCACCACCAAACAGTCTGTTTCAACTTCTTACTTCTTCATTCCTCATTCTGCCTTTTCCTCCCCCCATCCGACCAATCCTCCCAGCGCAGGCCTTCAATTAGCTGGAAGTGCCGCGTGTTGAGCGTGGCCACCGTCAAGTTGTGCGTTATCGCGATGGCCGCAATGGCGAGATCGAAATCGTCAATTCTTTTGCCACTCTTTGTTTGGCGCGCTTTAAGTTCGCCAAATACAGACGCCGTAGATGGCGTAAAGTCCAGCGTGGCCAGTCGATCCTTCAATATAGAGCGATACGCTTTCCATAGCTTATCGGAGTCCTTGAGAAAAAGCCCAAACTCAATTTCCGCTATCGCAATGGCAGGAACCGCCAACTGCTCATCCCCAAGTCGTTGCCACTTGCCTTGGCAGACCACAGATGGCTGCGGGCGAAGCGGCTGGCAATACACAGAGGTATCAAGAAGGTAGCGCAGCGCCATCATTCAAGGGGGCTAACTTGCTTTGTTCTAGCGGTATGACGCTCAGGAAGCTCAAAATCTTCATCTAGCGCGCCTGCGTGTGCCTCAAATCTTGAGCGCAGACTCCAAACGCTTTTCAAATCTTCCTCTTGACTCTTCTGGTATGGCCGTATCTCGGCTACAGGCACATCCCGATCAAGAATCACTATCGATTCTCCTGTTTGCCGCACACGTTTAAGGTAACGACTTAAATTATCGCGCAGCATTCCTGTCTTAATTTCCATATAGCCAAGTTAATCACCCAACTTGGCTATGTCAACAGCATCATACCAACACAAACAGACAGGACACCCACCCTCAAGCAGCTTTTTCCAAAAGTGCCATATTCAAAATGAACCCTGTCTCAACTTCTTACTTCCCAGGGTAGGACAACCGTCTCGGTTGCCATGCAAAATAAATCAATCACCAGCCACGTCTTTGCCTTCACTGCCTTATCTGAAAACCGAAAACTGAAAACCTCAAACCTGCCTCTCCCCCACCTTATATTGACTTTTGGCATCTATTCTGCCATTTTGCGACTCATTATGGCATTTCTCCAGCGATTTCTACAGCCAAGCTCCGCTCACTTTTTCCTCTTGGGCCCCCGTGGAACTGGCAAGACACTTTGGACGCGGCATCAATTCCCGGATGCCCTGCGGGTTGATCTGCTCGACCCTGTTGTGCATCGCGATTTCGCCGCGCATCCAGAGCGGTTAAGGGAAATCACCGATGCCAATCCCAAAGCGCCTCAAATTGTTGTGGACGAGGTTCAAAAGCTCCCTGAGCTGCTCGAAGTGGTCCACTTGCTCATTGAGCGGAAAACAGGCCAGCAATTCGTGCTGACAGGATCGAGCGCGCGCAAACTGCGTCGTGCGGGCGTGAACCTTCTGGGCGGTCGGGCCGTGCAACACTCGTTGCATCCCTATATGGCGGCGGAGCTAGGCGGCAGTTTCGCTCTCACCGTTGCCCTCCAGCAGGGTATGCTACCCATCGTCTGGGGGTCTCGCGAGCCTCGCCGCACACTGGACTCCTACAACGGCCTTTACCTGCGCGAGGAGGTGCAGATGGAGGGACTGGTGCGCAATGTGGGCTCATTTGCCCGATTCCTCGAAGCAATGAGCTTCTCCCACGGCGCGGTGCTCAATCTCAGCAATGTCTCACGCGAGTGTCAGGTTAACCGCAAGACCGTTGAGGCCTACCTGGACGTGCTGGAAGACCTGCTTCTTGGTTTCCGCCTCAATGTGTTCACCAGGCGCTCCAAACGCGAATTGGCTGCCCACCCCAAGTTTTATTACTTCGATGTCGGGGTTTTTCGGGCAAACCGCCCCTCGGGCCCGCTCGACGCGCCAGAGGGGATTGACGGTGCCGCCCTCGAAGGGCTCGTGGCCCAGCACCTCCGTGCTTGGTGCGATTACACGGGAGGCGGGCACACCCTCCACTACTGGCAAACCCGCTCCAAATTGGAAGTGGATTTCATCGTCTACGGCGAATCTGGCCTCTACGCCTTCGAGGTAAAAAACTCTGCACAAGTGCGCCCAGAGGATTTGCGCGCCCTAAAGAGCTTTAGCGAAGACTATCCGCAGAGCCGCCGATATCTGCTTTATCGCGGAAAGGAACGCCTCCTTCGGGATGGCGTCCTTTGCCTCCCATGCGAAGAATTCCTGCTCTCCCTCCACCCAGGAAAGGAAATTGCCCCATAAATGCAGTTGTAATTTTAATCCGCTACTAACCTCGATCCCCTGGGCTCCACAGCCACCCCTGTATCGAAAACCCGCCCGCCCTGCCTTGAGAGTGGGGCAACCGTCTCGGTTGCCCAGCACAAAAGGGCAATCTAACATTTAAGTTGCGTTGTAAATTTGCCCATCGCTAAAAAGCGCTTCGATGGCGCACACCTTCCTTTATTGCCATCGCGATAAAAGACCATGGCTAAGAGCGCACCAAGCGCACCAACGCATAATATCATGTATATTATCTCAGGGTTGTTTGCGACAAAACGAATGCCGTGCCAACAGCTTGTTACCAGCCAAGCAGGCACCCAAAAACGATGCTCTGCGAGGATAATCAAAGGGCAAAAATAAAACATAACTATCGCCAGCGCGGGCACTATACTTAATGCTAGCAGCACCCTGTTCTGGACCTTTTCATAATCGTTCATGGTATTTATGGAATGGGGTGAGTTTGATCCGATGGGGAAGCCATATCCTGAGACATTTTTTGTGCGACCGCCAATTTTGTGAGATACAAAGTCTCCAACATCAACAAATAGTCTTCCTCTTTTGCCTTGTCGGCTTCCGAAGCGGACTCCAGATATAAAGAAGCGGCAAACAGAGTTATTGAGGCCACAATGCCGCCAAGAATAACGTGTTCCAGAGGAACTGCGCTCAACATGAATAGATCGCTCAAC
>CAZHQD010000191.1:0-3192 GCA_964533835.1 uncultured Puniceicoccaceae bacterium
GGAGATCGTTCAGGCTACGGCCATTCACGAAGGCGCGTGCGCGTTTGAGCGCTTGCGCTTGCTCCTCGGCAGAGGGCTGTAGGTCGAGCGTGAGCTGTGTGAGGCAGAAGAATTCTGGAAGCCACAGGCCAGTATTATCTAAAAACTTGTCAGCCAAACGCATGTAATAATTACATTGTTTTCGCGACTTACCTAAATGTTCAGACTGCCATTTATTGAAATGACCGTGAGGAAGTTTTTCTTTAGCCTCTATGAGGAAAAGGCCAAATAAAATAGCCCGCAATGCGGCCTCAGTCTGCATACGGTCTATCGCTTCAAGCTCTTCTCTGGCACGATGCCCGAGGAAATCGAGTGCATTGCCGCTAGTGGTTTTGAGTGCGTCTCTTAAAGCGAGGGAATGAGGCTGGCCTTTTTTAGGAGTCAAATGTAACCCACTAGGTAACATTTGAGGCTGATCCACTTCCACGGTGACGGAAGTAGCGGGTTTTGGGGTGACGTTTTTTGGTTGTTTAGACATGGTTGCGATTCGGTGTTAGCAATTGGGTAAATGGGTGAGCGGGCATTCGTCGGCATAGGCATGGCCGATGGGTAGTGAGGCCTCAGCGGGAGCCGCTTTCAGCCAAGGAATTACTGGGGAAAGGACCTTTGCGAGGGCGCAACAAGTGAGGACCGTAGTCTCTTCACCGAGAAGCTTAAGGAAGGCTTTTTTAGAGACGGGGCGGCGGCCTGAGCGGTATTTGTAGAACATGGAGGGGGATATATCCATTACCTCGCATAGCTCGCGGTGGGTGTAAACGCCCTCGGCAAGACGGTCGGTACGGTAGCGAAATTCAGGGGCGGTAATCATTTGAGGAAGCCTTTGCTCTTGAGGTGGTTAGTTAGCTCGCGGTGGAGCTGCAGAAGGGTTTGCGGTGGGAGGCCAGCGAGAGGGCTGGGGACGTCGGCCACATTGACGAGGCGGCGGAGGGTGGCATCTCGATAGGATTCGATGGGTATTCTCAAGTGCTGGCGGCTGGACTTGTTGGTGTGCCCCGTGATGTCGAGGGCCACGATGGCGCCCTCGTCAATGAGGCTATATATGTGTTCCTTCGAGACGCCCCAACGCTCCGCCACCTCCGTAATGTGCAGGGTTGTCCGCTCGGGGAAGTCCAGGCTAGCGAAGGGGAACTCGTCTTGAGTTCCCTGGCGGCGCTGGACTTTGGCGGTTGACGGCATGGGTGGAAATGTATTCTCGTGAGGGATGGCCAAAAATTATCTCACAAAGGAGGAAATGGATGCGCTACACACCAGATTGTTTGACCGCATGGTTGAGCGCGGCTGGTTGCTGCGCTACACGCTCACCAAAGGGAAAGGCTTTCACCTTACCTGGCTGAAAAAAGGTGCGATGGCCTCTGTGTTGCTCAAAAACTGGGGTCTCGCCCTGCGTATCCCAGACGGAGACAACTACGCGTTTATTGTGACAGAACTGGCGCATGGCTCGTATTTTGACCCGAGAAGTGCGCCTAACCCGATAAGGGCGGTGCTCGCCAGTCTTAAGGCTGCGGGATTCGCCCACAGGGCGGAGTGGATTAGTGGGATTGGTATTGATATTCATTGGACTTCGGATGGTGAGGATTTCAAAACTGCGTTGTGTGAGCTGGTGGATGATCTAGGCTTACGTGGAGATGAAGATGGACTGCTATGCCTCTTCAGCATTGCGGATGGGTGGGCGCCTGATCCGAAAGCGGGTGCGTAGGGACCACGGCGTGGATACTGCGGAAGTAGGCTTCGATCCATTCTTTGGACCAAGGGGTGAGAGCGTGCGTTTTCATAGGCTTTGATTCTTTGGGTTAGGCGCGGAGGCGGTTGGCTTTTTGCCAAGCCTCGTAGCGGGTGCGAAGTGTCTTGAGTTCGGCAAAGCCAGGATAGCCCTTGAGCATCTTGTAGAGTGTCACCCGGCTGCACCCGAGATCACGGGCCGCTTGGACAATGCCAGGGTGAAGCACGGTTCTGCGCTTAGTGGGCTTGGTGGGTTCGGGCTTGCTCATATTTAAGGTTTCGTGCATCGTGTATGAAATATCAGAGCAATTTCAGAGCAATGCAACAAAAAAATAAGAGCAGCTATGATTTTTCAGAGCGTACCGATCGTTTGGCTGCCGCATTGCATGTTACTATGCGTGAACTTGGCCCTAAGATAGGGGTTTCGCCTGCAATGTTATTTGGTTACAGATCAGGAAAATACGATCCTACATTGAAAGCATGGAGAAAGCTGGAAGCAGCAGAGCAAGCGGCTGGGATAGATGAATTCGAGAAAGATAAAGGGCACATGCGAAAAGAGGCCGATAAGGTCACAGCCATCCTACTGAAAGAGGGTCCAGGAGAGCACGCATTCAGCGTAAGTGGTGAATCCATGGAATGGGCTAGCAAACGAGCAAGGCAGCGGTATCCACACGACACGGAGGCACAACAGAAGTATTTTGAAGAGCTAGTTGAAGCGAAACACCTAGCGATAAGGCCAGTACTGAAACGCCTAGATGAGCTTCGAAGGATGATCGACGAACTGGAGACAGAAGTAAAAAGCTTGCGTAATAACGAACCAAAATGAGAATCGATAACACCATGAAAACGCTACTATTTATCCTTTCGCTGCTCGCCACTACATCACTGATTGCCGCGCCAAAGGCACCATTAGGAGCCATACTGCTACGCATTGAGCAAGGCCAAGTGGCCACGATAAAAGACAAAGCCACTGTCCAGCTAGTGGTATTTCAGGGTAAGGAAAAACAGGAGGCCTATGTAAGGATTTTCGACGAAGCGATGATCGCGTTTTCGGTAAGCATGAGTCCTGAAGAAAGCCGGATTTTAGCGGGCAAAATAAATGAACTCCTGACAAAGGCTGAAGATGGCGCGAATCCCGATCCTCTCGAAGTAGGGAAACTAATCATTGCTACAGTGGCCGATACTGCTGGTGTCGTCTTTGGAATAACGGACAATAGCGGGGGGCCAATACGCATTCGGGAAAAATCAATTGCCTTAACAGGAGACAATGCCCGAACACTGGCCAGGCTACTGGAACGGGCGGCAGACAACTACGAATGGCTAGACCCGAAGGCGCGGAAACTTTTCAGTGAATAGCCACAGAAAATTGAATCTTCTTTTAACAAAAAAACCGCCTGAAAAGGGCGGTTTTTTTGTGGGAAAAAGAAGAAAGTT
>CAZHQD010000192.1:0-3050 GCA_964533835.1 uncultured Puniceicoccaceae bacterium
CGAGCACCAGGATAGGGCGGAGCCGCTTGCCGCCAGCTTCGAGGCTGTAGCGCATGGCTTTGTGAAGCACGGCAGGGCGGGTATCCTCTGGTGGCAAGGTGTGGCTAAGAGCCGCATCTACCGCAGCGCGGTAGGCATCGAGTTGGGCTTCATACTGTTGCATTGGAGCTACTTTAGCTTGAGGACATTCCGCATGTCGTAGAGGCCTGGGGGCTTGCCGATAACCCACTTAGCGGCAGTGATGGAGCCTTCGGCAAAGATGGCGCGGTTTGTAGCCTGGTGCTTGAGCTCGATGCGCTCGCCCTCGCCAAAGAAAAAGACGGTATGCTCGCCCACTACGTCGCCTCCACGCAGGGCGAGAACGGCTATTTCCTCTTCTGTGCGTGGGCCGCAAATCCCCTCGCGCCCATGCTTGATGGCATCGTCCGGGGTGGGGCGGGCAGAGCGTATGGCAGAGAGAAGGTTTTCTGCGGTGCCGCTGGGGGCATCCAGTTTGTGACGGTGATGGATTTCGGTGATTTCTGCTGCGTAGTGTGCTCTGGGCAGGATGCGGGCGGCGGTCTCCGTAAGATGGAGGAGGAGATTGACGCCGATGCTGTAGTTCCCAGCCCACACGACGGGGGTTTTTTCAGTGAGCTTCCGAATCGCAGCGCGCTCGGCGTCAGTGTGGCCAGTGGTGCCTATGACGAAGGGCTTGCCCTTTGCGGCAGCGGCTTCGAGGAGGGGGACAGTGGCCGCGTGAAAGCTGAAGTCAATTACGACATCGCAACAGTCGAGCTCTTTACAAGCGTCGTCCCCTTGATCGCAGGCGGAGGCGATGCTGACATCGTGCTTAGGAGCGGCAGCCTGGATAGCCAAGCCCATGCGCCCGCGGGCTCCATTGAGTAAGATACGAAGAGCGGCCATTGTGGCAGAGGGTGTTGAGAATTATAGGAGACCTAAGCGATACCATTTGCTTTGAGGAGGGAATCAAGAAACGCCCTGTTTTCATCGCTGAGCTCCACGAGGGGGAGGCGAACAGCTGGGGAATCAAGAAGGCCCTTGCGCACCATAGCGTATTTGACGGGAACGGGGTTGGCTTCGACAAAGAGGCCCTTGAAAAGAGGATATAACTGCCTGTGCAGGACGCTGGCAGAGGCAAAGTCGTTGGCGAGGGCCATATTGACGAGGGCAACGAGCTTTTCGGGCACGAGATTGGAGGCCACGCTGACGATGCCTTTGGCACCCGCAGACATGAAGGGGAGGCCGAGGCCATCGTCTCCACTGAGGACGGTGAAGGAATCGCCACAGAGATTGAGGGTTTCGGCCACGCGGTCACAGTTGCCTGCTGCCTCTTTCATAGCGCAGATGTGGGGGTAGCGCGCGTAGAGGCGGGCGGTGGTTTGCGGGAGAATCTCTATGCCGCAGCGGCCAGGGATGGAGTAAAGCATGATGGGCTTTGCGGTGGACTCCGCTATCTTTGCGAAGTGGGCAAAGAGGCCATCTTGAGTTGGCTTGTTATAGTAAGGCGCGACATGGAGGAAGCCATCGGCGCCCGCCTTTTCAGCTTTGCCAGTGAGGAGCAGGGCCTCAGAAGTAGAATTGGCACCCGCGCCTGCCCAAACGGGAACGCGCTTGCGGGCCTTTTCCGCAACAAAGCGGATAACCTCTATGTGCTCATCGTAATCCAGAGTGGGGGATTCTCCAGTAGTTCCCATGGGAACTAGGCCAGATATACCCGCAGCAATCTGCTGATCAACGAGCCGTTCCAGGCTATTCCAGTCTATACTGCCGTCCGCCTTCATGGGGGTGACAATCGCTGTAATGACTCCCTTTATATCAATCTTGCTCATGACTTAATCTGCCACAATCAAAGGAAGAGGCATAGGGTGCAAACCTGTTTTTCAGGCATAACTAAAATTCTGACTCGCGATGAAGGAGAGTAGATGTCAGTATCCGCAGCAAAACTACTGTCCACCCAACGCAAAAAACTATGTCTGAGAGCGTAGATATCTTTAATAATCTCTTGCAGTTGGCAGTCGAAAATGGCGCAAGCGATATCCATGTAAAAACGAATAAGCCAGCGTTTCTGCGATTGCACGGGAGGCTGGAGCCCGTGGACATGGATCCGCTGACATTTGAGCAGATACATGGGTATGTGGACGAGGTGTGTCCCGAGCAGTTTTTAGATCAGTGGCGGCATAATAAACAGGTGGACTTTGCCTATAATTTTGAGGGGCTGGGGCGTTTTCGTGTGAATGCCTTTTTCCAGAGACAGCTTGTGAGTATAGTGTTTCGTCACGTAAAGGACAGGCCGCCCACTCTGGAGCAGCTCAACCATGAGCCAGAAGTGTTTCACAATTTGTGCGGCAGCCGTGATGGAATTGTATTGGTATGCGGACCGACTGGATCAGGAAAGAGCTCTACCTTGGCGGCGATGCTCAACTATATAAATCACAATTTTGACCGCCACATCGTAACGCTGGAAGACCCAATCGAGTTTACCTATACGGACGTAAAGAGTGTCTTCAATCAGCGGGAAATCGGCATAGATACGCCATCGTTTCAGATGGGATTGAAGGCCGTATTGCGCCAAGACCCTGACATTATTCTCATCGGGGAAATGCGCGACGCGGATACCTTTAGCACGGCGCTGACGGCGGCAGAAACGGGTCACTTGGTATTCGGAACCCTACACTCCGCGAATGCCCAACAGGCAGTGCAGCGACTTTTCGAGTTTTACACGCCAGAGGAAGCTATCTCGATGCGCAGGCAGATAGCGGGTGCCCTGCGGGCCACTATCACGCAAAAACTAATTCCGAGCTTGGAAGGCGGCGGGCGTGTGCCTGCGGTGGAGCTATTCTATGTGGATCAGCTAGGGAGAAAGGTCATTGAGGAGGGCACGTTTGAGAAGATACCTGCGGTAATTGAGGCAGGGAAAGACTCGGGGTCGAAATCATTCAACGCCGATCTCTACCGACTGATTAAGGCGGGGCGTATCTCGAAGGCGGATGGGCTTGCCGTATCGCCAAACCCGAAGGCGCTGGAAATGAATCTTAAAGGGATATTTA
>CAZHQD010000193.1:0-3047 GCA_964533835.1 uncultured Puniceicoccaceae bacterium
CGACGCCGAGGCCGTCTTTAATTTCAATATGCCTGATCCTGCGCTGAGCTAGGCATGGGGGTGGCCCAACTATTGATTAGTTTTATTTAACAAAGCTGAGTGACTATGCCCCGAGGGCCTGATTGAGCGCAGCGATGCTTTTTGCTTGGGCTTCGGCAAAGGGCTGGGTTCTGGGGGTACCAGTTTCTCTGGCTTGCTCAAGGACGACGACACCTGACCAGTTTCGCTTTTTGAGAATGGCAAAAAATCTGGTGTAATCAATGTCTCCTTGCTCGGTAAATGATTCGCACCAGACGCCGTCTCTGGATTGGCGAATGTGAAAGGAGGCGATCCGCGGCAGGGTAAAGTTTAGGAGATCAAAGAGAGCCGCTTGGCTATTGCCTGTGCCCCTGTAGGTCCAGTGAGAGTCAAAGCATACCTTTACCAATTTTGGGTCTGTATTGAGCAAAACATTCCAGAGCTCCCTACCGCCGCAAAGAAACTCAGGATCATGCCAATGGTAAGCAAAGCGCAAACCGATTTGGCCGATTTTTTCAGCGGCAAGCTGGATTGCTTTGGCTTGGGTTTGGAGTTGGGTATCCGATTTTGGATCCTTGGTTGCCCGGGAGATAGGGTTGGGGTTGTGAACGATTAGCTCTACACCAAGTTTCTTTACAGAGAGAGCTATTGATTCGATATTGTTTACGGTTTGCATCCAATCATCAGCGTGCATGGAGCCACCTACGTAAACTGATTTGGACTGCAATCCATACTTGGCAAGCTGCTGCTGGACTCGCTGGAACTCCTCACTATTTTCTGCACTGTGCTCCCATGACTGAAGACCCTGAGCTTTGAAGGCTGGCAAAAGAGAAGGCAACAGGGACTCCGGGTCGCATCCCGAATCGCGACATTCCTGCCAAATAGGGTAGAACTGGATACCAAGAGTAGTTGACATGGGAGAAGGATTAGAAGGTTGAGCTGATGAAGAGGGGCTTGTTTGTCTGAGCGACTTCGTAGATGCCGCAAAGGATGGCAAAGTTGAAGACAGCCTGTGCGTCGCTAATGTCTTTTGAGGGAGTGGAGCGCAGGCGTTTTGCGAGCTCGATCAGGGGGCGGTGGTGCAGGTGGGGCTCGTTCGCCAGGCCAGCGTATTCCCATGAATCGGTCACCCCTTGCCCAGATTCGTTTTCGCGGAAGAGGCGGATATTCGCGCCCTGCCAATCCAGCCAATCCCATTCGATGGCGCCTTTCTCGCCCTCTATTTGTGTAATCTGCTGGTCGCCACCGTAGTTGAACCTGGAACGCTCATAGCTAACGGGGACACTTGCTCCATCCGCCAAATGAAGGCGCAAGTGGACTACGGCCTGTTGCTCCACATCGCAGATGACATCCGGCGGGAGAGCAGGCCCTTTTTGAGGATTGCCAAGCCATGCTGCGTCAATGGTTACAGCGACAGGGGAGAAAATGGCGTTCCACATAGCCAGATCATAGCAGCCCCAATCGAAAAGGCAGCCACCCCCAGCTTTCGATTTGTCCAACATCCAGCGCGATTGGGGTTGATAATCTCTACCAGAAACACAGTTGTCGCGGCATTGCCAACGAATACGAAGGTTGGAGCCAATCACTCCCGACTTAAGGAGCAAGCGAACTTCCTCAGTCATTCCACGTGAGGAGAAGCGAGAGCTACAGCAAGAAAAGTGTAGGGCGCGCGCCTTGGCCTCAGAGTGAAGCAGTTTCGCTTGAGGCAAATCCATGACGAGCGGCTTTTCCAGGAGGACATGGCGGTTGCGTTTTAGGGCCAGTAGAGCGTTGTCGAAATGCCAGCGAGGTGGCGTGGCCACGATAGCGATTTCATCTTCTTGTGGCTCTTCAGCAAAGAGGTGTTCAATGCTCGGGTGATTTATGGCTTCGGGGAATTTTGCTAGAAACGACTCTACGGCAGCTGGGGAGGGATCGTAGAAATGAATTTCAGGAGAGGGAGATAGCTGCTTGGCCGCGTCTGCGTGGTGGTGGGCAATGTGACCTGCGCCGATGAGATGAATTTTGCTGGGCATGACTCCGGCCTATTTGGAAGGAGCAACTGAACAAACTTGAAGACGACGCCATTTTGGGCAAACACTTGACCGATTTGAACATCACCTTTTACAACGATCTGATTTTTATCGGCGCGGATGAAGTGCCAGATTGCCGCACACAGATAGATCAAGATTTTGGCCCAACCATTGCAATCAACTACCTCCATAAGGGCGCTATTCATTTTGCGGTTGATGGTCAGGAGAGTGTACGTTTGGAAGGTCCGATGATTTATTGGACATGGCAGAATTGTCGCTATGTGTATGGGAATGTAGCCAATGAGATTTGGCACCAGCTTTGGGTACAGGCAGGTGGGACGCGCGCTCTGGCAATGCGCGATGGGAATCTTGCGCCTGCCATCAATCAGCCATGGGCGGTGCCCAGCCAGCCAGAAAGTTTTCTGGCGAGAATGCGACGGCTCATTTATCTAACCAATAATGGCAGAACAAATGACCAGCCTGAGCGGGCACAACTGCTGGAGGGCCTCTTCTTTGAGGCATTGCGAGATAAGTACAGAATAGCTGAGACGCTGGCTACCGACAAGAGCGGGATAGGGGAACAGATAAACGCACTTGCCTATGGCATAGCTTCCGATCCGCTTGCGCAGCATGATTTCTATAAGCAGGCAAAGGAGATGGGTGTCTCATACGATCACTTCCGCCGCTGTTTTAAGCAGCAAGTGGGAAGCGCTCCAACGACCTATCTGCACGATTGCCGTATTCGGTGGGCCGCCGCAAAACTGGCCACGGGGCAGTTTTCTGTGAAGGAGATCGCTTATAAACTGGGATTCGCCAACCCTGAGTCGTTTACGCGGGCCTATCGGTCGCGGACGGGATTTTTGCCAAAAGATACCCTCAATCAATCGCGTCAGTTAAAGCCAGCACAGCGCAAAAAGTATGGCTAGCCAGACTATTTTTTGCGCCCGCGGTGGAGGGCGACTATGGAGCAGGTGAGGCCAGTGGCGTGTACTTGGGAGAAACCGTTGGCCTGGAATT
>CAZHQD010000194.1:0-2994 GCA_964533835.1 uncultured Puniceicoccaceae bacterium
CGGCGTGGCGGCCATCGATCCGCCAGGCGAGCCCCTTGCGCCTTTCAAATTCATTGTCCATTACCCCAAGATCAGGAACGGCCTAAAGATCGCCTCTGGCATTGCCCGCTTGGTGGCTGTCTCGTTTATGTGTAAGTCCTACGTCCTAAAGGACTGGATGACGTTCATCGAGAATTACGGGCATCCTCTCCGTCTTGGCCGCTACAGCCCTGCCGCCAGCCAGGCGGATATAGACACCCTCCGCCGCGCAGTCTTGGGCCTCGGCATAGATGCCGCCGCCGTCCTGCCCGACTCCATGCGCATCGACTTTGAGCAGCCGCCAAACACTACAGGCGGAGATAAGTTATTTCAGGGAATGGGGGACTGGTTGGATCGCCAAGTCTCCAAAGCTGTCCTCGGTCAAACCATGACTACCGACGATGGCTCCTCTCTGGCTCAAGCCAAAGTCCACGAGGAAGTCAGGCAGGATATTCTCGTCTCCGATACCAAAAAGCTCTGCGCCACACTCAACCGCTACCTCGTCAAGCCCTTCATCGATCTCAATTACGGGCCTCGCAAGCGCGGGAAATATCCACGCATCTATTTCCCGTTCAACACCGAGATCGATATTACCGCCTTTGCAGGCGCATTGGCACAATTGGTGCCGCTTGGCTTGCGAGTTGAGCAAAGCGTGGTGTGCGATCGCCTAGGCATCCCCGATGCAAAGGAAGGGGCTGTCTTGCTTCAGCCGCAGGCGCCCATTCCGCCCACGGTGAAAACCGCCCTCAATGCGCAATCCGCCGCCATTGCCTCCGATCTCGCCGATGAAATCCTTGATGATTCCCTTGCGGAATGGGAAGCAGTCATCCCTGATACCGTTGACCCCATCCGCCAAGCGCTTGAGTCTAGCAGCTCCTATGCAGAATTTGCCGAGAAACTCTTGGCCCTTGCAGATACCATCGAGCCCATGAAGCTCACGCAAGCGCTCGCCACTGCAACATGGAAAGCCCGTGCCGCTGGCAATGCCGACTAACCCACCACCCGCAGGCGTCCCCCCAAAGGAAGCCATTGAGTATTTCAGAGCCAAGGCCCTGAAACCTGCTTTTGATTACCGCGATACTTGGAGAGAGGAGCACGCTACCGCCTTCTCCGTGGCCAAGGCTACCTCTCTGGACATCCTCGGAGACATCCGCGCTGGCCTTGATGCCGCCCTCACCGAAGGAAAGCCCTTCGCGCAATTCAAAAAGGAGCTTACCCCGCTCTTACAGGCTAAAGGCTGGTGGGGACGCAAAGACGTTGTCGATCCAAAGACAGGGGAAACGGTTAGCGCACAGCTCGGCTCCCCCCGACGCCTCCGCACGATCTACGAGTCCAATATCCGCACAGCGCTGGCCGCTGGTCACTGGGAAAAAGCTCAGCGCACCAAACGCGCCTTGCCCTATTTCATTTACCAGCTTGGTCCCTCCGAGCGGCACCGTCCCGAGCACGTTGCGCTGGAGGGCACCATGTTGCCTGTCGATGATCCATTTTGGAATACTCATTACCCACCAAATGGCTGGGGCTGTAAATGCTGGCTCCGCCAGATCACCAAATACGAATACGACAAACTGAGCAGCGAGGGTGTCCCCGCGCAAGGCGATCCAGTGCTCGACCCTCAAGGCCGCCCGCCTGGCCGCATCCAGTCCCGCACCATCCCCGCCAAGACCACGGCTCCACAAATTACCCTGCGCCCCTGGCGCAACACCCGCACAGGCCAAATCGAGCAAGTCCCCCAGGGCATCGACCCTGGCTGGGATACCAACCCAGGCAAATCCCGTCACTCCAAAGCCAACCAGTTGCTTTCCACTAAACAGGAAGTAATTACTTCCATGTTAAGCAAACCTGTCAGAGAGAAACCTGTAAGTGCCAGCATTCAATTACCTAAATCACCCACAGGGAAAATGGGGAAATCCGTTCTTCAAATCATAGATGAAGTCCATGATGACGGCGCATTACCCCGTATTCCGCTCAAGCCCTCTAAGTCAAATAAGTATCTTGGTGCTTATTATCACGATAATGCTGCTTCCTCTTATAAGATTGAGGTCAAAAACAACGGCCCTTGGCCAGAACTCACAATGGTGCATGAGATTGGGCATTTTATTGATCATCAAGCATTGGGAAATAATACCCTCTGGGCTTCTGTGGATAGTCCTTTGCTGGAAAAATGGCGCTCCCTCGTGCTAGAATCAAATGCAGTTCAAAATCTGCGCACCCTCGTAAACAACGCTACGACTAAAGATAAAAAAAGCTACTACAGGTATTTTCTATCTATCAAAGAACTCTGGGCACGTTCCTATGCCCAGTATATTGCGCAAAAAAGCAGTAATCCGACGCTGGTCAGCCAGCTTGACAAGGCGCGTAAAAGTGAAGAGAATAGGCAGTGGTCAGAGGATGACTTCCAACCTATTATGGATGAAATCGACGCCATTTTTAAGGCCAAAGGCTGGATAAAATGATATTCGCGGAGTTCAGATCACTTATTGATGACATCATGGCTCAAGGCTATGATGAAGATACTGCTTCAGAGTATGCGGCCCTTATTGGTGATACTCCTAATCTGGACAAAGATGGACGCTGGCTCGTTATTGATGAATCGGGTAAGCACCTTGCTACCATTGACCCTGTTTATTAAGGCCAGTGATTCATTTTTCGCTGCACCGTGTGTATGACTCAATAGAGTCTGCTGACACTTCTTCGATCTCTGGATTGGATTGCTATAATGCCTTCAACGGCTGATTTAATAGACATTTAAACGTGTATTAAAGGACTGCTGAGTGATGCTTCACTCTAGCCAAATGTTCTCAGACCAAGTGCGTAATAGCCCCCGTTTTTGAAACCCCTTCTCAAACCAACTGCGTGCCTCCAATTCTGCCCCACAAAGCAACGCCTCCACACCCCGCGTAATCAGCCGCATCCCGTCACTTCCCTCAAAATCCCCCCAAGTCCCGCATTCTCATACCAAGTGCGTGCCCACAT
>CAZHQD010000195.1:0-2965 GCA_964533835.1 uncultured Puniceicoccaceae bacterium
ATGAAAAAGGCATGAGCG
Source organism: uncultured Puniceicoccaceae bacterium (assembly GCA_964533835.1). Taxonomy (GTDB): domain Bacteria; phylum Verrucomicrobiota; class Verrucomicrobiia; order Opitutales; family Oceanipulchritudinaceae; genus CAZHQD01. The sequence goes on from CAZHQD010000195.1 coordinate 19, forward strand.
CTCTGGATGCACCTGTAACCGGTGGCGACAAGGGAGCCCGTGAGGCGGCACTCGCCATCATGGCAGGCGGCGAGGAGGAGGCCTATGCAGCCGTGTTGCCGCTTTTGGAAAAACTGGGTAAGAGCATACGGCTACTGGGGCCTTCGGGGAGCGGGCAACATGCCAAGATGGTCAATCAACTGCTGATAGCGGGCACGATGATGGGCATGGCAGAAGCTCTGGCCTATGCGGAAAAATCGGGACTGAACGCGGAGCAAGTGCTGGCGACGATAGGATCAGGGGCGGCGGGAAGCTGGTCGCTGGCGAATCTGGCGCCACGGATACTGAAGGGGGATTTTCAGCCAGGCTTTTACGTGAAGCATTTTATCAAGGATTTGCAGATCGCCCTGGATTGCGCCGAGCAAATGAAACTAGAGCTGCCTGCGCTGAGACTGGCAAAGGCTCTCTATGAAAAGCTCGCTGCGGCAGGCGGAGGCGACTACGGGACGCAGGCGCTCATAAAGCTGTATCTTGAGGGGAAGCAGGCTTAGCTCGCGGCGGCGGCTTCCATCTCTCGCTGCTTCTTGAGGCGAAGCTGGCCGCAAGCGGCGTCTATATCGTGGCCCTTTTCTTTGCGGATGGTAAAGGAGATGCCCGAGTCCTGTAGGATTTTCCCGAAGGCTTGCTGGCGCGTAATGGAGGGGCGTTTCCAATCGAGACCCTCGACGGTGTTATAGGGGATGCAGTTGACGTGGGCGTGGAGGTCTTGAGCAATTTTGGCGAGCTCGCGGGCCTGGTCGAGGGAGTCGTTCACCTCTTCAATGAGGATGTATTCGAGGGTGAGCATACGCCCGTGATTTTCGCTAAAATACTTGGCGGCGGGGATGAGCTCTTCAAGGGGGTATTTGCGGTTCACGGGCATGATCTGGCCGCGCACATCGTTTGTGGCGCCGTGGAGGCTGATAGCGAGGCGGAACTGGATGGGCTCTTCCGCGAGCTTGCGGATTTGCGGAACGAGGCCAGAGGTGGAAACCGTTATGCGGCGGGCGCCGAAGCGGAGGCCCCAATCCGCATTGAGGATGGTGAGGGCGCGGATAAGGTTGTCATAATTGGCAAGAGGCTCACCCATGCCCATGACGACGATGTTGTCGAAAGGGGCTTCTTCGGAGCGGTTGGTGGGGTCGCGCTCTTGTTCGAGGGAGCAAACCTGGAGGAGCTCGGAAACGATTTCTGAGGCATGGAGGTCGCGCTTCCAGCCATCGAGGCCGCTGGCGCAAAACTTGCAGCCGTAGGCGCAGCCGACCTGGGTGGAGATGCAGACGGTTTTGCGGGAGTCTTCCTGGCCGACACCTTGCTGGGGGTAGCGGATGAGGACAGTCTCGATGAGGGATTGGTCTTCGAGCTTGAGGAGTAGCTTTTCCGTGATGTCTCCTGCTTTCTTTACGAGGAGGCGCTCAGAGGGCTGAAGGATGTAGCGGTCGGCGAGATTAGAGCGGAGGTCCTTCGGGAGATTGGACATGGCATCCCAGGAAGTGACGCGCTTTTTGTAGAGCCAGTCCATCACCTGCCTGGCGCGGAAAGTGGGCTGCCCCATATCTTTGAGGGCAGCAGAGAGGGAGTCCAAAGTCTCGCCGTAGATGCTGGGTTTAGCGGGGGTGAATTTCATGGGTTACAATCCGAGAGGATAGCGCAACCACGGCCAAAAATGCAGCATAATAAAATCAAAGATCAGCGGGAGCGGGGAGGAAGGAGGCATCCACAGCGGCTTCGACGGTGACAGCGCCTTTTTCCAAGATGCCCAGCTCTTCGAGCATTTTGATTTGGCGGGCTACGCGATCAGGGGAGATCATCACATAATCCCCCGCAGCGCCCTTCTCGGGGAAGCCTTTACAGATATTGCCGTCTATCATTTGCTGGCGGCACCACGTAAGGAACTCGGGAGTGGCCTTGCTATTGAGCTCTAGCATGCGCTTGTGGGCGGGCGCGGGATCACCCTCTATGTATTCCTTGTAGCCGCGGTAGTAGGCGCGGAGGAGTGCGCGGAGCTGCTCAGGGTGCTTGCGGGCGAAGTCGCGGTTGGCAATGAGGGTGTTCATGCTGTCGAACCCTGCATCGGTGGGATTAAGCCAGCGGACCGCTATGCCCTGCTCTTTAAGGAAAAAAGGTTCGGAGGTGTAGAAGCCTTGTTGGAGAAGAAGGGGGGTGGCCGCAAACTCCTGGAGGCCGAAATCTTGCGGCACCAATTTGAATTCTACGCCGTAACGCTTTTTGATGAAGGCGAGGAAGGCCCACTCGGGGCGGGATTTGATGAGCGCTCCATTGAGATCGCCAACACTGCGGATGGGATTGCTTTCGTGCATCATGAGCACGGTGGGGTCATGCTGGAAGACGACGGCGATGTTGGTGATGGGGAGGCCTTGCTGGATGGCGAGGAAGGAGTTCGTGCTATCGAACTGGCCAACCTGGGCTTCGCCGGTGGCGACCTTTTGGGTGACGTAGGCATTTGGGCCACCAGGGATGAGGGTGACGGCGAGGCCCTCTTCGGTGAAGTAGCCCAGTTGCTCGGCTGTGAAGAAGGCGCCGTGCTCTGGCTCGGCAAACCAATCGAGCTGTACCGTAATGGGGAAGAGCTTTGAGCTCGGGGCATCCTGAGCGGGGGCTTTATCCTTGCATCCAGTGAGGAGGGAGGCGATTGCGAGAGCCAGTGAACCAACAAGCAAACGAAGGCTGATTTTCTTCATGCCCTGATTTTAACACAAAAATACGTTATCGCATCATTTCTTTTTAAAAGGGAGGGTATTGGAAGGGGGATTTTTAGAAGAAAATGTGGAATTATGATTATTTTTAGGGATTCACGGTATTTTACTCTGCTTGACTGATTGCCAAAGAGAGAGGATTTTTCTGTGGATGACCGTGCCGACTCTACGATGGAATACCATTTGCCAGAAGGGGGAGCGGCTGCATATCG
>CAZHQD010000196.1:0-2965 GCA_964533835.1 uncultured Puniceicoccaceae bacterium
ATGAAAAAGGCATGAGCGCTCTGGATGCACCTGTAACCGGTGGCGACAAGGGAGCTCGGGAAGCGGCACTCGCTATCATGGTGGGCGGCGAAGCGGAAGCCTACGCCGCGGTGCTGCCGCTTTTGGAAAAACTAGGGAAGAGCATACGGCTACTGGGGCACGCGGGAAGCGGGCAACATGCCAAGATGGTCAATCAGCTGCTGATAGCGGGTACGATGATGGGCATGGCAGAAGCTCTGGCCTATGCGGAAAAATCAGGACTGAACGCGGAGCAAGTGCTGGCGACGATAGGATCAGGCGCGGCGGGAAGCTGGTCGCTGGCGAATTTGGCACCGCGTATACTGAAGGGGGATTTTCAGCCAGGCTTTTACGTGAAGCATTTTATCAAGGATTTGCAGATCGCCCTGGATTGCGCCGAGCAAATGAAACTAGAGCTGCCTGCGCTGAGACTGGCAAAGGCTCTCTATGAAAAGCTCGCTGCGGCAGGCGGAGGTGACTACGGGACGCAGGCTCTCATAAAGCTGTATCTTGAGGGGAAGCAGTCTTAGCTCGCGGCGGCGGCTTCCAGTTCGCGCTGTTTCTTGAGGCGAAGCTGGCCGCAGGCGGCGTCTATATCGTGGCCCTTTTCTTTGCGGATGGTGAAGGAGATACCCGCGTCCTGGAGGATTTTGCCGAAGGCTTGCTGGCGGGTAATGGAGGGGCGTTTCCAATCCAGACCTTCGACTGTGTTATAGGGGATGCAGTTGACGTGGGCGTGGAGGTCTTGAGCGATTTTGGCGAGCTCGCGGGCCTGGTCGAGGGAGTCGTTGACTTCCTCGATGAGGATGTATTCGAGGGTGAGCATACGCCCGTGGTTTTCGCTGAAATACTTGGCGGCGGGGATGAGCTCTTCGAGGGGGTATTTGCGGTTCACGGGCATGATCTGACCGCGCACATCGTTTGTGGCGCCGTGGAGGCTGATAGCGAGGCGGAACTGGATGGGCTCTTCCGCGAGCTTGCGGATTTGCGGAACGAGGCCAGAGGTGGAAACCGTTATGCGGCGGGCGCCGAAGCGGAGGCCCCAATCCGCATTGAGGATGGTGAGGGCGCGGATAAGGTTGTCATAATTGGCAAGAGGCTCACCCATGCCCATGACGACGATGTTGTCGAAAGGGGCTTCTTCGGAGCGGTTGGCGGGGTCGCGCTCTTGTTCGAGGGCGCAAACCTGGAGGAGCTCGGAAACTATTTCTGAGGCGTGGAGATCTCGCTTCCAGCCATCGAGGCCGCTAGCGCAAAACTTGCAGCCATAGGCGCAGCCGACTTGGGTGGATATGCAGACGGTTTTGCGGGAATCTTCCTGGCCGACGCCTTGCTGAGGGTAGCGGATGAGGACGGTTTCGATGAGGGATTGGTCTTCGAGCTTAAGGAGAAGCTTTTCCGTGATGTCTCCCGCTTTCTTAACGAGAAGCCTTTCGGAAGGGAGCAGGATGTAGCGGTCGGCGAGATTCGAGCGGAGGTCCTTCGGGAGATTGGACATGGCATCCCAGGAAGAGACGCGCTTTTTGTAGAGCCAGTCCATCACCTGCCTGGCGCGGAAAGTGGGCTGCCCCATTTCTTTGAGGGCAGCAGAGAGGGAGTCCAAAGTCTCGCCGTAGATGCTGGGTTTGGCAGGAGTGAATTTCATGGGTTACAATCCGAGAGGATAGCGCAACCATGGCCAAAAATGCAGCACAATAAAATCAGAGATCAGCGGGATTGGGGAGAAAGGAGGCATCCACAGCGGCTTCGACGGTAACGACGCCTTTTTCCAAGATGCCTAATTCTTCGAGCATTTTGATTTGGCGGGCAACGCGATCGGGGGAGATCATCACATAATCCCCTGCGGCGCCCTTCTCGGGGAAGCCTTTGCAGATATTGCCGTCTATCATTTGCTGGCGACACCAAGTGAGGAACTCGGGAGTAGCCTTACTATTGAGCTCTAGCATGCGCTTGTGGGCGGGCGCGGGATCACCCTCTATGTATTCCTTGTAGCCGCGGTAGTAGGCGCGGAGGAGTGCGCGGAGCTGCTCAGGGTGCTTGCGGGCGAAGTCGCGGTTGGCAATGAGGGTGTTCATGCTGTCGAACCCTGCATCGGTGGGATTGAGCCAGCGGACAGAGATGCCCTGCTGCTGGAGAAAGAAGGGTTCGGAGGTGTAGAAGCCTTGCTGGAGGAGAAGGGGATTGGCCGCGAATTCCTGAAGGCCGAAATCTTGCGGCACCAGTTTGAATTCGACGCCGTAACGCTTTTTGATGAAGGCCAGGAAGGCCCACTCGGGGCGGGATTTGATGAGCGCGCCGTTGAGGTCGGCAACGCTGCGGATGGGGTTGCTTTCGTGCATCATGAGCACGGTGGGATCGTGCTGGAAGACGACGGCGATGTTTGTGATGGGGAGGCCTTGCTGGATGGCGAGGAAGGAGTTTGTGCTGTCGAACTGGCCGACCTGCGCTTCGCCTGTGGCCACCTTTTGGGTGACGTAGGCGTTTGGGCCACCTGGGATGAGGGTGACGGTGAGGCCCTCTTGAGTGAAGTAGCCAAGTTGTTCGGCGGTGAAAAAGGCGCCGTGCTCAGGCTCGGCAAACCAATCGAGCTGCACCGTAATGGGGAAGAGCTTTGAGCTCGGGGCATCCTGAGCGGGGGCTTTGTCCTTGCATCCAGTGAGGAAGGAGGTGATTGCGAGAGCCAGTGAAACAACAAGCAGATGAAGGCTGTTTTTCTTCATTCCCTGATTTTAACACAAAAATACGTTATCGCATCATTTCTTTTGAGATTGGAGGGGATTGGATGGGGTGAATTTGGAGAAAAATGTGGAATTATGATTATTTTTAGGGATTTATCGGTTTTTACTCTGCTTGACTGATTGCCAAAGAGAGAGGATTTTTCTGTGGATGACTGTGCCGACTCTACGATGGAATACCATTTGCCAGAAGGGGGAGCGGCTGCATATCG
>CAZHQD010000197.1:0-2929 GCA_964533835.1 uncultured Puniceicoccaceae bacterium
CCGCATCACGGCGACACTCATGCCTTCAAATCCGAAATTCGATAGCCGAAATCAGAGATCTTCAAATCTCCCATCCCTTCATCGGAGTTGGTACATGTTAGGCGTGTCCGCAGGCATGGTGGCGCTTCTTTTAAGCGCACCGGGATTAGCGGCGTCCCCTGAGTTCAATCGCCCGCCATCAGACCCCTACGGCCCTCCCGCCGTAGGCAAGCCGAAGATCGCTCCACAGCGCCCAGCCGAAGCGCCGCCTGTCCCCAGCGAATCCCCCGCAGGCCCACCCGCCCCTCCGCGCCAGGCCGCGCCCACGGGAGGCCTCGTGTTGCCTGCGGCAAATCCCGAGCAGCTCGAAGGCGAGCGCCCTGCCCCTGAAGGCTATTCCCTCCTCAAGCCACTAAAGGGCAACGCCAATGTCCCTGGTGCCAATTCCGCCGAGCGAGAGGCCAATCTCCGTGAGTTTTTTCGTAATAACTACCCCCTCATAGAGAAAGACCCCGAAGGCTTTAGCGCACTGGTAAAATCCCTCGGCCAAACAGCGACCGACTTCCGCGGGCAGATCAACATGCCGCTCTATAACCTAACCGTCGCCGCCTACAATCACTACACCCACATCGCGGCTCATCTGGATACACTTCCCTTGCCTCCCGAAGCGATTGCCTCGCACAAGCGTTTTTACGCACATGCCCTGGTAGTGGATGGCGCGCGCAATCTCTCCCCTAGCGCCCTTCAGACCGCTTACAAACCCTTGCTCAATGGCGGCAGAGCCATTCGATCGGAATCCTACGAATCTCCCGAGCAGCTCATGCTGCGCGTCTGGCCCTTCTACAACCAGTTGAGCGGCACAGAAAAGGCACATCTCCTGGACGCGCTACTGGCCTTCAATCCGTGGCTTAGGCGAGAGTTTCGCGCCGAGGTGGGCGACAAGAAAGAAACCCGCATGGCAATCGCAGGGCAGACTGATATCGTCCATAACATCAACGGCAAGGCCCATCTTTCGTTTTACACCCTCACGGGCGGCGAGTTTATGCTGCTTCCCGCAGACGATCTCTTGCTTGCGCTTAGCGGTCGTTAGGCGTTGCAACTTCAGCTCTCTGAGGCTTGATCGCCTTTTCAGGCAACGGCCTTAGCTCTCTAAACTTTCCGCCGAGCAGCTCGTCCAAGAGCTTGCGATTGCTCTCAGGCAGTTTGGCTATTGCGGCTTCAAGCTGTTGTGAAGAGGCGAGCGTGGGCTCCAGTGGCATGCTCGCGGGCAAATCCACGTCTTGGCCAGCGGTATCGGCCCCGCTGATTTGCTCAGGTGGCGGCCCGTCTTCAAATAGAGAATCCCGCCGTATGGGCGCATCATCGTAGGCCTCCGGAGCTTGCGGCATGCGCGGTGGCTCCTCAACCTTTGCAGGCTTGGCAGCCTCCACAATCGGCATAGGCGTGCTCACGGGCACAAGCTTTGCGCTCTCTATCTTTCGCGGTTCCTCTCTTTCCGAAACAGTTTCCTCAGCTACTGGCTTTTTTTTTTCGCCGTCAACGGGTAACTCGTTCGACAGCGTGAGGATATCCTTTATGAGCGTATCTATCGCCCGTAGTCGGGTAGCCTCCACCGCCTTCAGCAGCGTTATTTCAAAATTCACTTTCTCGGAAAGCCCCCGCTGTACGCTCACCTCACCCGCGTGCAGAGCGTCCAGCCCCCGCATGAGCTGTTCCGTGGAAAGACTGGCCCCAAAGCGTCGGCTATGCCCGCGATTTTTGATAGAATCCAGCAGTGCCTCTCTGAAAGCCGTCTCCAGATCGAGAAGCACGCGGTAGAGATCGCGCCCTTCTTGCGCCAGTTTGTCCACCGTGCCAATCAGTTTGCCGTAATCCGAAACCGCTATTGCGCCCGCGAGCTCGGATACCTTGGCCGCGCTGGCAAGCCCGTAAATATCCAGTACCTCGGCAGTCGTAATCTTATCCCCGCAGAAGGATATCAGTTGGTCTAAGATACTCTGTGCGTCGCGCATCCCGCCATTCGCCAACCGGGCCACCGCGTAGAGCGCTTCTTTTTCGGCCTCTATCCCCTCCTTCGAGCAAATCAGCGCGAGCCGCTCCACAATCAGGTCCTCCGAAATCGGCCTGAACTCCAGCCGCTGGCATCGTGAGACGATGGTGGGCAGCACCTTGTGCGATTCCGTCGTGGCAAAGATAAACTTCACGTGCGGAGGCGGCTCCTCCAACGTCTTTAGTAGCGCGTTAAACGCTGCCGCCGTCAGCATATGCACCTCGTCAATAATGTAGATTTTGAAGCGGCAGCGAGAAGGAGCGTATTGGCAATCCTCCCGTAGATTGCGTATTTGATCCACCGAGTTGTTAGAGGCACCGTCCACCTCGATTACATCCATGCAGGTCCCCGCAATGATCTCTTTGCAGATCGGGTCATCATCAGGCGGGCTTATGGAAGGGCCGTCTGTGCAGTTGAGCGCTTTCGCCAGTATGCGCGCCGTGCTTGTCTTCCCTGTCCCGCGCGGCCCCACAAAAAGGTAGGCATGAGCAATCCGCCCCCGCTCTATCGCATTGCGAAGGGTGCGCACAAGGTGTTCCTGCCCCACCAGCTCGCTAAATTGGCGGGGTCTCCAGCGTCGTGCTATTACTTGGTAGCTCACTTTATTTTATTTCAAAAAATCGCGTTCGGCTGTCTTTCCAAATATAACCTTCATTAAGAGGCACTCCCCGCCCTCTGGCAACCCCTTGCTGTAAATTGTCACACAAATCTCCGCTGCGCCTTTCCTGTCTTTTGTTTGCTTTCTCCCGCGCGTTTGGGATGCTAGCCCTATGCGTTCTTCCCGTAACCATGAGTCCCGTTCGCCGACTCGCCAGACACAAAAGCCTCCCTCCCCCAATCGCCATCCGAATCGGGATGCGGCGCTGCGCCTGCTCGAAATCCGCGAGCGGGCCTATGCCG
>CAZHQD010000198.1:0-2870 GCA_964533835.1 uncultured Puniceicoccaceae bacterium
CATGGAAGTTCGTATTCCAAGGCTTCGTTCTCGATCTCTAATTAATCGCAGCTAGTTTATACACTTACAAATCCAACCGCAGACCGCAAGGTCTGCGGTTTTTTTGCACTCTCTCCCTACTCTTTATTATGCATCTCTGTTATTATAATTTATCCATTTGAATTTATAATTTCACTTACGTCACGCGCACACCTGAACCCACAGTTTCCCGTCGAGGTATCGGGTGTGTTGGCCGTCCGTGCGCCCACTCGGTAGCGATTGCAGTAGCTACGGTGGCAAAGGTAGCTCCCCCCCTTCATTACCTTATGGGTACCCTGTTCAGGCCCTGCTGGATTCACGCGCGACCCCATTCGGTGCCACGTCGGGCTAAACCAGTCCCCGCACCACTCCCACACATTGCCGGACACATTATAAAGCCCATAGCCATTTGGCTTAAAACTCCGCACGGGAGCCGTTCCCTTAAAGCCATCCTCCCCTGTGTCCAGTTCGGGAAACCGCCCCTGCCAAATATTGCACCTGTGCTTTCCCTCTGGCGTTAGTTCATCGCCCCATGGGTATTTCTTTTGTGCCAGCCCACCTCGCGCCGCGTACTCCCACTCTGCCTCCGTCGGCAACCTTAGTCCCGCCCACCGCGCGTAGGCCATCGCATCATTCCAACTCACATGAATCACGGGATGCTCCTGCCGCTTCAATATATTCGAGCCTGGCCCCTCTGGTTTCCTCCAGCAAGCGCCCTCCACAGCGTACCACCACTGCAACCCCGCCACTGAGCGCGCCTCCCCCAGCCGTCGCAGCAAATGCCCCGCGAGCTGGCTCTTATGCACATAGCTCCACCCAAAGCGCTCCGCCTCTGTGCGGTAACCCGTTGCCCTTACAAAATCCCCATACTGCGCATTCGTCACCGCAGTCGTCGCTAGGTAAAAGGGCCGCAGCTCCACTTCCCGCACAGGCCCCTCCCCATCGGCCACCCAGGCCTCCTCATCCTCATTCCCCATCAAAAACTTACCCCCCTCCAGTCGCGCCATACCCTCTACGGACCCGCTCGCAGCCACCATCACGCGCTCTTCCAATACCGACACATACGGCGCGCTTGCCGCCCTTGGCGCCGTGGGCGTGCAGCAACTCTTCAAGGGATTTTCACTCATGCCCACCAAGAAAAACCCATTCCCCCACTCGCCGCAACTATTCTCCTGCCAGCCTTAGCGCCGTCGCCAGCTGCAAACGCAATGCCTTCAGCTGCCTGAGCCGCACGCTCGACAGCGGCAGCCGTCGCTCATCCACATTCCCCACCAGCAAAAACGCCAGCGCATGCCCATCGCTTACAATAGGCAGCAGCAAAAGCTGCGTGGGCCGAATTGCGCTCACCCACTCAGGAAGCTGCCCGCGGTAGGCATCGCCCTGTGCCGTCTCTATAAATACCTCATTGTCCTCCGTCAGCGAGCGGCACAGCAAGTCCCCCTGCCCTGCCTCCAGTCTCACATGCGGTGGCGGCTGCGCTTGCCCGCACGCCACATGCTGCACTGGCACCAAAGACCGCGCATTCCCGCGGCTCGGCGCAAACAAATACACAAAGCTCGGTCTTAGCGCCTCCTTCAGCGCACCCACCACGGCCTTATACAAATCTGCCGACGCCACCGGATGGTTCCCCATGAGCACCCCCAGCTTAGTGAGTGCCTCTAGCAGCGGCTGTGCCTCCTCCGTAGCCATCTCGCTCATACCGCTCATGCCCCCTTCTTCCCTGCCCGTGGCAGCCTGATGTAAAACGTCGTCCCCTTCCCCGTCTCCGTCGTAAAGCTGATCACCCCGCCATGCGCCTCCACAATCGCCTTGCAAATGGCCGTCCCCAGCCCAGTCCCGTTGGACTTCCCCCGCGTCACAAACGGTTCCCACATATGCGCCCGTATCTCCTCAGGAATCCCGGGCCCCGTGTCGCTGATAGTCAAGAGCGCCCAATCCCCGTCTTGCTTGGCCGTCACTTCTATGCGCCCCTCCCTGTTCCCAATCGCGTCGATCGCGTTCCCAATCAAATTTTGCAAAACCCGCTGCAGCTTCCCGCTCTCCCCCTCGATGATCAAGTCAGGCACATTCATCGTAATCTGAATATTGCTCTGCTCAAAAAACGGGCTATTCAAAACCTCAAAGTGGTGCGCCACCTCCCGCAAATTCAGCCGCGTTAGCCGTAGCGTCTGATGCCCGCGGCTATACTCCGCCAGTTCCTGCGCCATCGCCAGCATCCGATTTACCTGCTCCGTGATATTCTTGCAAAACCGCCGCGTCTTCTCATCCGTGTGCATCTGCTCAATCAGCTGCGCGCTCAAGCTGATCAGGCAAAACGGATTCTTAAAATCATGCACTATGGAGTTCATCATCGCCCCTACCACGGCCATCTTCTCCTGCCGCACGATATCCTTCATGTAGTGCTCTGTCGTCTCGTGCAAATGCTGGATTATGCTCTGCAACAAATTATTGATAGGCCCGGGCATCTCATCCAAATACTCCACCAAACTCTCTGCAGGTATCTTCACGATCGCCGTGTGCCCCTGCGAAAACGCATGCAGCGACCGCGCATGGCCGGTAAGCACCCCTATCTCTCCAAAAAAATCCCCCGCCCGTGAATAGCTCACCGTCCGAAATTCACCGCCCTCCGTCCGCTTCCTAAACGCCACTTCCCCTTCCGTCACCAAATACAATCCATCCGACGCCGTCCCCTCCTCAAATATCACCTCATCAGGCGCAAACTCATACTTCACCGCCTGGCTCGCCAACGGCCCAAGCTTCCGCTTTAGCAGCTTTTCTATACTCGATGGCGACGCTTTAAGCATATTCGTTTTCTTCTCAAAACTATTTCCACTCCACCCATTATCACCATC
>CAZHQD010000199.1:0-2834 GCA_964533835.1 uncultured Puniceicoccaceae bacterium
AAGCCCTCGAAGAAGCCAAAAAACAAGGCGCAGACAGCGCCCTCATCGAAGAATCAGAAAAAATCCTCCGCTTCGCCATGGCCCAAAACCTCGTCAAAGGCAAACGCAGGTAAGGCAGAAGTTAAGTTTATCCCCCAATCACACCCCGTTCCCTCGCGCCCGCCAACTGGGGCGTCTTTTTCTACGACTCTAATCTGCGAATAGCTTCCGTTTCCATGGTTAGCCCTTCTCGGAAGGTAGATAGGAGAAGATATACAACCGCCCAGCTTTAACAGAAGTCATTTATCATATTGTGTGAAATGTAAGACTGGATTGCGCTTGAAGTCGATATCGCAGATAATCATGTTGTATATAGCCCTTCATGAAGCCAGATTTATTCTGTAGTGCCCGATTTCTGAGGTACTATCGACGCTTCCATTCAGAACTGTAACCAAGCAGAATTTTTTATGATGCTCACGAATCATCAGTCTTCGCTAAGGTTAAAAAGAAAAAAATCTAGGTGATCGAACGCAACTTCCAAATCCCTTTTGTCGCTAAACTGGCGTTGGCTGAAAAGCAGATACAGCAGAACTATCGCCCGTTGATATCCATCCACAAGTGGTTTGCCCGCCGCCCAGGCACTCTCCTTCGCTCGTTACTGCTGGCTGAGTTTGGCAATGGCCCCGTTTCGGGCAATTACTATCGTTCGCACGATTTTTCCGACGTCCATATCTTTGATCCCTTCATGGGCGGGGGGACAACTGTGGTAGAAGCGAATCGCCTTGGATGCGCAGTTTCTGCTGCCGACATCAATCCGATGGCTTGGTGGATCGTCCGGCAGGAGGTGCAAGACCTTGATCTCGTCGCCTACCAAAAAGCGGTGAACGCATTGCGCCTGCACTTGCACCAAGAGCTTGGCGGGGCATACCAGACCCGATGCCCGAGAACAAGTAAGCAGGCGGATGTGAAATATTTCCTTTGGGTAAAGACGATAGAGTGCCCTGCTTGCGGTAAGCATCACGATCTCTTCCCTAACTATTTGGTAGCACAAGACGTCCGTCACACAGCCAATGTCTTTACCTGCGCACATTGCGGCGACCTGTATGAGTCAAATGAACGGACCCCAACTCATCCGTGTCCATCCTGCGGGATGCGCAATTCTAAGGACCACACCGCCTCACGAGGCAGGTCGCAATGCCTACATTGCGACACGATTCTTTACTACCCAAATGGAAAAACTCTTGGTCACCGACTCTTCGCGATGGAGTATTTTTTACCGGAAGCTCTACCCAAAGGGCAGCGCAAAGGACGGCTTTTCAAAACACCTGATGCAGAGGACCTAGCGAAATTCACTGACATTGAGAAGCGAACAAAAGGCGAGACGTGGCATTTTGCCCCTGACGATGTCATTCCCAAGGGAGACGAGACGGAACGTCTGCATCGCTGGGGCTATCAGCACTACAGGGAATTGTTCAATCCTAGACAACTGTTGGGATTGGAGCTGAGCTGCCGATGGATTTCCCATGTGGAGGATACAGCAGTTAGGGAGGCACTTGCGACTAATCTCTCCGATTTGCTCCGCTACCAAAATATGCTTTGTCGATATGACGTTATGGCATTGAAGTCCCTCGACATCTTCTCAGTTCACGGATTTCCGGTTGGGTTGATCCAGTGTGAATCCAACATTCTCGGCATTGAAGGAGCAAATGGACTTCTAGTCGGTAGCGGCGGCTGGCTAAATATTTCGGATAAGTTCCGAAAGGCGAAGGCTTACTGTATCCGCCCCTTTGAGATTTGGCACGACGGCAAGAAAAAGCAGGAAGTTGCAATTGAAGGCGAATGGATCGGAACGTATCGGAACGGGAAAAACCCTCCTGAGACTCGTGAGGTAAACCTACGATGTGGAGATTCGATCCAGCTTACCAGCGATGTCCGCTACCAAGCGGTTTTCACAGATCCGCCTTATTTTGGTAACGTGCAGTATGCGGAGTTGATGGACTTCTGCTACGTCTGGTTGCGCAAATTGATTGGCAGCAACCATCCTGAGTTTGCCTCACCGACGACAAGGAATGCATCCGAGTTGACTGGAAACGTCAATATGGGACGTGACTTGGCACACTTCACAGATGGCTTGTCGAAGATATTTCAGTCCGCAGCCAAGAGGCTCGATTCTGGCCGTCCACTCGCCTTCACATACCACCACAACAAGCTGGATGCTTATATTCCATTGGCTGTGGCCATCCTTGATGCAGGCTTGGTATGTTCGATGTCATTGCCATGCCCTGCAGAGATGGGCGCTTCCATCCATATCAACGGAACCCATTCATCAATTATCGATACGGTGTTTGTCTGCCGGACTACCGGCACCATTCCGCGCAAGTGGCTAGCCGAATCGCCACTGCAGGTCGCGGAGATCGTTTGCGACGAAGTAGAACAACTTGCCTCTGCCGGGGTGAAAGCCACTCAAGGCGATATCCGCTGTATCGTTCACGGCCACTTGACTCGGTTGGCAATATGGACCCTTCGAAATAATTGGAACACTTCACTTGTTTGCTCAGCAAAAATAAATGCCGTTCGTTTATGGCTGGCAAAATTTGGAGGATTGGAAGCTGTTCTCAGTGAGATGAATGGGGCCTTTCAAAGGGCATCCCAAAAGCAAGAATGGTTGCATGAGTGCAAATTATGTGAAGAAATGGAGGCTTGCGATGAAGTTTTCTTTTGAAGTATCAGAAGCTCAGGTGCTTGCCGCCCCAGAATCTTATGTGGATGCGGTCTTTTCTAGTTTGGCATCGGAGTTTTTAGTAGGCTCTAGACTAGCAGTAAACAAACTGATATAGTCTAACATGTTGAAATAC
>CAZHQD010000200.1:0-2826 GCA_964533835.1 uncultured Puniceicoccaceae bacterium
ACGACGTGGCGGCTACGCCTGCAAGCGGACGGCTCACTAAAATACGAAGAGGTGCCGAACTTTTTTACGCACTTGCACAATGATTGGCTGGAGGCGTTGATAGAATACGGGTGGATGGGGTGCGCTCCGATGCTGTTGGCGTTGTTCTGGACGCTCTGGAAGCTATTTCAAAGGAGGGTACTCGTAAATGCGCTCACACTGATGCTGCTGGCGGGAGCTGGAGCGCTGGCGGTATTGGGGTTTGCGGAGTTTCCGCTCAGGCTGCCGGGACTGGCGGCGCTGTTTGTGACGCTATGGGTGCTCTCCGTGCGCTATGTGGAGGCCGAGCACGAGCGGATGCTGGCGCTAGCGGCAGGGAAACAGGTTAAAGAAGAGCAAGAAACGATTAACACAGTTTGATTTTAGAAAAAACATTCAACTGATTGTCACATTTTTCCCATTGTCGTTTTTGTGCGGGTCTGGCAGGGTTTTAGCTGTTAGGCGAACTGTCAGAGGGCTCTCGTGGACAACTGAAGCGAGAAGGGGTAAAAATTTTAACAAACACACACGTCATGCCAGCCAAGAAAAAAACAACGCAAACGGAAACGCAAGCGACGGAAGTAGCAGCGACCAACGGGACTGCTCCTGCCCTTAAGTTTAACGTGGAGGCAACAACAGAGGGCATCAAAACCTCGATAATGAACCACCTGAAATACACGCTGGCGCGCGACCCAGTAACGGCGACAAAGCGGGACTGGTGGATCAGCACGTGCCATGCGGTACACGACCGCATACTGGAGCGATTTATCGCTACGATGGGTGTGCATAACGAGAAGAACGTGCGGCGCGTGTATTACCTCTCTTTGGAATACCTGATGGGGCGCTTGATGATGAGCAATATCATCAACGCGGGGCTTTATGAGGCCACGGAGCAAGCGCTGGCTGATCTGGGGTATGATTTGCGGGAGATGGCCAATGAGGAAGAAGATATGGGGCTGGGCAATGGCGGCCTTGGCCGTTTGGCGGCGTGCTTCCTGGATTCTCTGGCCACGCTGGAGCTGCCCGCCGTGGGCTATGGCATACGCTATGAGTATGGCTTGTTTCGCCAGGAGTTTGTGCAGGGGCGACAGGTAGAGCGGCCAGATAACTGGCTGAAGTTTGGGAATCCCTGGGAGATTATCCGCCCTGAGTATGCCAAGACGGTAAAGCTCTACGGGCGAGTGGAGACGGAGTTTACGGAAAAGGGTGACCCAGTGCCGATGTGGGTGGACACCAAGAGCATCGTGGGCGTGCCTTACGATGTGCCGATTTGCGGCTACGGCGCGAAGACAGTGAACTTCCTGCGCTTGTGGGAATCCCGCGCGAGCGAGGAGTTTGACCTCGCGACGTTCAACCGCGGGGGCTACGTGGAGGCAGTTAGGGAAAAAGCTGTTGGCGAGACGATTTCCAAGGTGCTTTACCCGAATGATGCCACGGAAAGCGGCAAGGAGCTGCGGCTGGTGCAGCAATACTTTTTCGTGAGCTGCTCGCTGCAGGATATATTGCGCCGCTTCCTGAAGAAGAATGAGACATGGGAGGCATTCCCCGAGAAGGTGGCCATACAGCTGAATGATACGCACCCCGCGATTGCCGTGGCTGAGTGCATGCGCATACTGGTGGATGAAGCCAATCTGGAATGGGATAAAGCCTGGGAGATCACCCAGCGCACATTGGCCTACACCAATCACACGCTGTTGCCTGAGGCGCTGGAGAAGTGGTCGGTGCCGTTGTTTGAGAAGGTGCTGCCACGGCACTTGCAGATTATATACGAGATCAATCGCCGATTTTTGGAGGATGTGGTCGAGGCAAAGTGGCCCGGCGACAATAACAAGAAGCGCGATCTCTCGATCATAGAAGAAGGGCACCCGAAGAAGATCCGTATGGCCTACCTGAGCGTGATCGGATCTCATGCCACAAACGGAGTGGCGGCGCTGCACACGGACTTGCTGAAGAGCAAGCTGCTGCCCGATTTTAATGAGCTGTATCCTGACCGTTTCCAGAACAAGACGAATGGCATAACGCCACGCCGCTGGCTAAAGCTCTGCAATCCAGGGCTGAGCAAGCTGATCTCCGACACACTGGGCTATGATAACTGGGCCGCAGATCTGGACAAGCTGAAGGGGCTGGAGAAGTACGCAGACAACGCGGATTTCCAGAAGAAATTCATGGAGATCAAGCGTGCGAACAAGGTGGCGCTTGCGAAGATTATCTATGAGAAGCTGGGCCTATCGGTGAGCGCGGATGCACTCTTTGATGTGCAGATAAAGCGGCTCCACGAGTATAAGCGCCAGCATCTTAATCTGCTGCATATCCTCACGCTCTACAGGCGGATACTGCATGATCCGAAATTCGACATGGCACCGCGCGTGTTCATTTTTGCGGCCAAGGCGGCTCCCGGATACGAGCTGGCGAAGTGCATCATACACGCAATTAACGCAGTGGCGATGAAGGTGAATCACGATCCACGGGTAGGCGACAAGCTGAAGGTGGTGTTCCTGCCTAACTATAGTGTGTCCTTGGCGGAGCATATCATACCCGCAGCCGATCTGTCTGAGCAAATCTCGACAGCAGGCAAGGAAGCGAGCGGCACAGGCAACATGAAGCTGGCGCTTAACGGTTCACTCACCATCGGGACGCTTGATGGCGCGAATGTGGAAATCCGCGAGGAAGTGGGCAGCGAGAATATCTTTATCTTCGGCCTCACGGTACCAGAGGTGGAGGCGCTCTGGGCGCGCGGCTATAACCCGTATGACTATTACTACGCGAATGAGGAACTCCGCGCGGTAGTGGACTGGGTGGGCAGCAGCT
>CAZHQD010000201.1:0-2765 GCA_964533835.1 uncultured Puniceicoccaceae bacterium
GTAGCCGATGCCACAGACCGCGCCCCAGGTGAACGCATCAAAGTTTCCCCTCTTGCCCGTAAAATTGCTGCCGAGAAAAAAGTAGACCTCGCTGGCGTCAAAGGCACTGGCCCTGGTGGTCGCATCGTCGCCGAAGACGTCGAGAAAGCAGCCAGTGCGCCGAAGCCAGCGCCAAAAGCGGACGCCGCCGCGCCTTCCCTCACCGCCCCCGTCGGCCAGACTACCGATGTCCCCGTCACCAACATCCGCAAGGTCATCGCGGCCCGCCTCCTTGAGTCCAAGACCACCGTCCCCCACTTTTATCTCGAAATCGAAATTGACGCCGCGCCGCTCATGGACCTTCGCGCGGCCCTTAATGCCAGCCTCGGCGAGCTCCCTCCTGAGCAAGGCGGCATCAAGCTTACCGTCAACGACTTCATTCTTAAGGCGTCCGCTCAAGCACTCGTCCGCAAGCCTCTTGTCAACCGCAGTTGGCTCGGCGATTCCATCCGCAATCACGGCAGCGTCCACCTCGCTTTTGGTGTCGCTATAGACGATGGCCTGGTAACCCCCGTCATTCGCGATGCACAAACCAAAGGCCTCCGCCAGATTGCTCTCGAAGCAAAAGCCCTCATCGGAAAGGCGCGCGCCAAAAAACTCACTCCAAACGAGATGAGCGGCAGCACCTTCACCGTTACCAATCTCGGCATGTATGGCATCTCCAATTTCTACGGAATCATCAATCCTCCTAACGCTGCTATTCTCTCAGTAGGTGCCACCATCAAAAAGCCTATCGTTGACGCCAAGAACAACATCGTGGTCGGCCAGCGCATGAACATCGGCCTCTCCTGCGACCACCGCGTCGTGGATGGCGCCGTAGGCGCGGAGTTCCTCGTAGCCCTCAAAGAGCTCTTGGAAACCCCCGCCCTCATGCTCGTGTAAATTAAATACGTTAGGATTCTCGGGGCAAAAAAATGCCACTAATAAAGTGGTAAGTGGTGCGTTATCCCTGCAGATAACCAACCCTCAACCCCCTGCCTCCTATGCGTAGCGACCTCATTGCCGGCGCCTTCTCCGCCGTTTCCCTGCATGCCATCTTCATCGTTGGTGGAGACTACTTCTTCGGAGCCACGCCCATCCAGGCCGCTCCACAGACTATCTGGATGGCCATTCCTCCCGAGCCAGAGCCTGAGCAGCCGCTTCCTGAGCCTCCCCTTGTCGAAGCCCACAATAATACTCCCGAACCTCTGCCAGCACACCTTTTGGCCGCTACTCTCGCAGAGCCCCCTCCATCGATTCATGTGGTTAGCTTGGTCACCCAGTATGTCACCCCGCAGCAGTATCGCCCGCCAAGTCTCACCCCAAGTCACCTTATCCCACATGCGCCTGCTACTGCCGCCCCCACGCCCTCTTCGGGCGATGGTATAGTGGATGCTATCCATCTGGATTCCGTCCCCAGCGTCCGAGTCCAGGTCCAGCCCAGCATCCCCGTTACCTTCAAGCGAAAGGCTGAGTCAGGAGAAGTAATTGCCGAGCTCGTAGTCAACGCCCGCGGTAGGGTGGAGTCCGTTAGCATCATCCGCGCCTCCCACCGCGAGCTTGAATCTCCCTGCATGGACGCCCTCTACAAGTGGGTCTTCACACCGGGCCTCAAAGACGGCAAACCAGTCCCATTCAAGATGCGCCAGCCCCTCCGCTTCTCCGTGAATTAGCGGCAATTCCATAAAGTTCCCTCTTTCTGCAACTTTGTCTCAGTTTCGGCGTTTAATTCAGCATAGACCCGTGCGCCCCCAAGGCGCCTCATGTCAACCCAACACCAGGTTCTATGTCATCCACTACGCTGAACGCCGACCAACTTCTCATTGCCCGTATGCGTAAGGGCGACACTGCCGCTTACGAAGAAGTCGTCAACCTCTACTGGGACCGCATCTTCAACCGCGTCTTCCAGTTACTCAAAAACCGCCAAGACGCGGAAGAGGTTACCCAAGATGCCTTCATTCGCGCCCACCGCGGCCTGGAGAACTTTCGCGGAGACTCCTCTTTCTCCACTTGGCTGTTCCAGATAGCCACCAACTTAGCCCACAATCGCTACTGGTATTGGTGGCGCCGCAAGCGCGAGCATTCCCTCTCTCTGGAGTTCAGCCTTTCCTCGGATAGCGACCTCTGCCTTGCCGATGTACTGCCTGCAGACGCTGAGACCCCTTGCGAAGAAGCCGTCACCAACGAGCTTTCCACCCGCGTAGCAGAATGCCTTCCAAAGCTCAGCCCCAAACACCGAGAGATTTTAGACCTTCGTATTAATAAGAATTTTTCCTACGAAGAAATCGCACAAAAATTGAAAATCAGTGTCGGTACTGTTAAGAGCCGCATAGCCCGCGCCAGGGAAGCTCTTAAACAGGAACTCGGTACTGACTTTCAATGACAGACGCCAAATTTCAGCAACTAGTAAGCCTTTACCTCGACGGGGAGATAACCCCTGCGGAGGAGGCATTGCTGGCCAGAGAAATCCGCGATAATCCTGATCGCCGCACTGCATTCCTTCGCTACAAGCAGCTCCACGTAGCTGCTGCAAAAGCTTGTCGTGAGCACCAAGAGGTCTTTGTGGGCTACGCTTCCACAGGCAACGGTCGACGCGTCACGGTTGCCTCAGTCAGTTTGATGGGCGGTGCTTTGGCAGCTTGTGTTGCCCTGGTAGCCTTCTATCTCAAAAGCCCTGCTCCTGATATTCATCATGCAAGTGCCCCTATAGGGGGCGATGTTCCCATTGCTGTGCTACCGCCTACTGC
>CAZHQD010000202.1:0-2708 GCA_964533835.1 uncultured Puniceicoccaceae bacterium
GGTGACGCCGAGCTGGTTGAAGAGCTTTAGTTCGCGCCAGAGGTCGGCGCCGTTGATTTGACCTTGGAGGAGGGCGCGGTAGCGGTCGAGGGTTTTCTTTAAGATCGCTGGGGACTCGTCGAGGAACTCAATGCGGAAGGCGGGGACGCCCAGCTCGGCGAAGCGGCGGGCGAATTCTGCGCCCGTTTGGGCCTTGCCGTTGTAGAGGGTGTTGCGGCAGCCCGCATCGGCCTTGAGGGTGTGCTCCACTCCGACGTGGTCGCGTAGTTTGACGACGTGCTTTTCGCAAGGGCGGCCACAGTCGTGGTAGTCTTTGCCCTCGCTGAGGAAGCTACAGAAGACGCAGTGCTCCATGTGAAACATGGGCATGTGCTGGTGAAGGGTGACCTCAAACCAGTGGGCGGGAGCGGCCTGGAGAAGGGCTTCGAGCTGGCGACTGTTCAGATCGTAGCTGGCGGTGAGGCGCTCCAGCTTGTAATGGGAAAGGTAGTATTCGGCGGTTAGGGGGTTGGCGGTATTGAGAGAAAAATCACCACGCAAACGCTTTCCCTGAAAGGCGCGAAGATGCTCGTGGTTGCGCACGAGGAAGCCCGTGGGGTTGCTGCTCTCGACGATGCGGAGGATCCAGTTTTCGCCTTGTTTGTAAATACGCGGCGGGGCTACCCAGAGCCCGGTAGCAGCGGAGTGGAGACGATTGTGCTCCTCGCAGAGGGCCACGGCGTCGCGGTATTTCTTTGGATCTTCAAGCTCTGCGTAAATGGTAGCCGCTCCCCACTCAAGGGTTGCTGTGAGTTGCTCAAGCGTGCGAACGAGAGGGATAAGCTCGGGCGAGGCCACGGGCTTGTTTTCTACGGGAGTATCTATTGCGAATAATGCTGTGGAAGGGCGCTCATTGAGCTGCCAGCGGGTGCCCTCTTCGCGGAGGCGGATCAGCCGCTCCACGATCTCACGGCGCATGCGATTGAGTTCAGAAACAGGCAGGAGTAAATCGCCCTCCAAACGGCATTCTAACGCACCAAGGTCAAAAGGCGTTCCGCCGAGACGGCCAAGCTGTTTGCGGAGAAGGTCTTCGGTGAGCGGCTGGGTGTCTGCTTGCAGGAGTGGCTGCTCGGAGAGAACCCGCACGTGGTAACCCTGCCCATCCTCGGCCTCGACGATGAGGGGAGCGCCTACTGCGCCCTGCACGCGGACTGCTATCGGCCTGCGGTGTTTCGGCTGGTCTCCCGCAAAGGTCTGGCGCAACTCCTTTTGCAACTCGGGGTCGCTGGTTTTCCAAAGATAGTGGCCTGGGGTTATGCGCTTCCAGTTGAGATCATCACGGCGGAAACGCACGAGCGATTCCGCTCCGCGCTGTTCCACGGCGTGGACGCGCCCGCCCTCTTCGCCTTTTTCAGGAGTCCCTGCATCGAAGACTACGCCGTCGCCCGCTTTGAGAGGGGCTTCGAGGCGGATGGAAACGATGCCCGCGGCAGCATCGACCTTGCCGACAACGCCGAGGAAAGCGCCGCGCTTGGTGCCAAAGCGCGCATGAACCAATCGGCGATTGTCTATGCCGCGCAGCCAGCCCGTATAAAGGCCACGGGAGAAACTCATCTCCATGGCGTAACGGTGATTCTGGGCGACTGCCTGAGCTTGGGTCGGAGCTGCTACCGCGCTATCCACTGCCTCGCGGTAAGCGCGGGTAATGGCGGCCACGTATTCGGGATTCTTCAGGCGGCCTTCGATCTTGAGAGATTTCACTCCCGCACGGACCAAATCGGGTACGGCCTCTATGCCTGCCAAATCTTGCGGGCTGAGCAGATACTTGCGACCACCGAGGGGAACCTCGACCCCATCCTTAAGCAAGACATAAGGCTGGCGGCAGGCTTGGGCACATTCACCGCGATTCGCTGAGCGACCACCAAGGCTCTCGCTGGTGAGGCACTGGCCAGAATAGGCCACGCAGAGCGCTCCGTGCACGAAGACCTCTACGGGCAAGCTGAATTGGCCGCCACACTCGGCGCGCATTTTATCCATCTCCGTGAGGGAGCATTCGCGGGCGAGCACGGCGAGATTGGCGCCAAGCGAGCGGGCAAAGTCCAGCCCCGCCTCGCTCGTGACCGTCATCTGTGTGCTGGCGTGAATCGGGAAATCAGGGGACAGGCGGCGAATGATGCGGCAGATGCCCACATCCTGCACGATGGCGGCATCCGCCCCCGCCGCAATAACGGCCTTGAGGGTGCGGGCAGCCTCGGCCAGCTCGTCGGTAAAGATTAGGGTGTTGAAGGCAACGTAACCACGAACACCGCGCCTGTGAAGAAAGCGCATCAGGTCGCCAAGGTCTTCGATGGTAAAGTTGTGCGCACGGACACGGGCATTGAAACGACCAATGCCGAAGTAGATGGCATCGGCCCCGTTTTCCACGGCGGCCTTGGCGCATTCCCAGTCTCCCGCAGGCGCGAGCACCTCAGGCTTGAGGAATGCGGCGTAGGCCCCATCAGGAGAGGCGGACTGGACTGTTTCGGTGGTTACCATGAATCAAACAGGGCACACTATAATCAATTGACCGCGGAATCGACATTTTTTAGCGGAAACTGAAAAAAGCGTTGACGCTTGCGCACAGGCCGTGCCATTTTAAACCTTTAGTTTGACGGGGCGATAGCTCAATTGGTAGAGCGCCACAATGGCATTGTGGAGGTCGTCGGTTCGATCCCGATTCGCTCCACCAA
>CAZHQD010000203.1:0-2557 GCA_964533835.1 uncultured Puniceicoccaceae bacterium
TGTGGCGGTGGTGGATTTCCGTGATTTCCGCTGCGTAGTGCGCTCTGGGGAGGATACGGGCGGCGGTCTCCGTAAGATGGAGGAGGAGATTGACGCCGATGCTGTAGTTTCCTGCCCAGACAACAGGAGTCTTCTCGGTAAGCTTGCGAATGGCGGCGCGCTCGGCCTCGGTGTGGCCTGTGGTACCGATGACAAAGGGCTTCCCCTTCGCCGCAGCGGCTTCAAGCAGTGGCACAGTGGCGGCGTGGAAACTGAAGTCTATAACGACGTCGCACTTGTCGAGCTCCTTGCAAGCGTCGTCACCCTGATCGCAAGCGGAGACGATGCTGACATCATGCTTGGGGGCGGCAGCTTGGATAGCCAAGCCCATGCGCCCGCGGGCTCCATTAAGTAGAATACGAAGAGCGGCCATCGTGCCAGAGGGAGTTAAGGATTAGACCAGACTTACACAATACCATTCGCTTTCAGGAGGGAGTCAAGAAACGCCCTGTTTCCGTCGCTGAGTTCCACGAGGGGGAGACGGACGGCGGGAGAATCAAGAAGGCCCCTGCGCGCCATAGCGTATTTGACGGGGACGGGGTTGGCTTCGATAAAGAGGCCCTTGAAGAGAGGGAACAACTGCCTGTGCAGGACGCTGGCAGAGGCAAAGTCGTTGGCAAGGGCCTTATTGACGAGGGCAACGAGCTTTTCGGGCACCAGGTTGGAGGCCACGCTGACGATGCCCTTGGCACCCGCAGACATGAAGGGGATGCCGAGGCCATCGTCTCCACTGAGTACGGTAAAGGAATCGCCACAGAGATTGAGGGTTTCGGCCACGCGGTCACAGTTGCCTGCTGCTTCTTTCATGGCGCAGATGTGGGGGTAGCGTGCGTAGAGGCGGGCGGTAGTCTGCGGGAGAATTTCTATGCCGCAACGGCCAGGGATAGAATAAAGCATGATGGGCTTTGCGGTGGACTCCGCAATCTTCGCGAAGTGGGCAAAGAGGCCATCTTGAGTGGGCTTGTTATAGTAAGGCGCGACATGGAGGAAGCCATCGGCACCCGCCTTTTCGGCTTTACCAGTGAGGAGCAGTGCCTCCGAGGTGGAATTGGCACCTGCGCCTGCCCAAACGGGAACGCGCTTGCGAGCCTTTTCCGCGACGAAGCGGATGACCTCGATATGCTCATCGTAATCCAGAGTGGGGGATTCTCCGGTAGTTCCCATGGGAACGAGGCCAGATATGCCCGCGGCAATCTGCTGCTCAACGAGCCGCTCCAAGCTGTTCCAGTCAATGCTGCCATCCGCCTTCATGGGGGTGACAAGCGCTGTAATGACTCCCTTTATATCAATCTTGCTCATGACTAATCTGCCACAATCAAACGAAGAGGCATAGGGTGCAAACCTGTTTTTCAGACATAACTAAAATTCTGACTCGCGATAGAAAGGGGGAGATGTCAGTATTCGCATCAAAACTACTGTCCACCCAACGCATAAAAACCTATGTCTGAGAGCGTAGATATCTTTAATAATCTGTTGCAGTTGGCTGTCGAAAATGGCGCAAGCGATATCCATGTGAAGACGAATAAGCCTGCGTTTCTGCGATTACACGGGAGGCTGGAGCCCGTGGACATGGATCCGCTGACGTTTGACCAGATACACAGTTATGTCGATGAAGTATGCCCAGAGCAGTTTCTAGATCAATGGCGGCATAATAAGCAGGTGGACTTTGCCTATAATTGCGAGGGGCTGGGGCGCTTTCGCGTGAATGCCTTTTTCCAAAGGCAGCTTGTGAGTATTGTGTTTCGACACGTAAAGGATAGGCCGCCAACACTGGAACAGCTCAACCATGAGCCAGATGTATTTCATAACTTGTGCGGCAGCCGCGATGGAATCGTGTTGGTATGCGGACCGACTGGATCAGGTAAGAGCTCTACCTTGGCGGCGATGCTGAACTACATAAACCACAATTTTGACCGCCACATAGTAACGCTGGAAGACCCGATAGAATTTACTTACACGGACGTTAAGAGCGTATTCAATCAGCGAGAAATCGGAATAGATACACCCTCATTTCAGATGGGATTGAAGGCCGTATTGCGCCAGGACCCTGACATTATTCTCATCGGGGAAATGCGCGACGCGGATACCTTTAGCACGGCGCTGACGGCGGCAGAAACGGGTCACTTGGTATTCGGAACCCTACACTCCGCGAATGCCCAACAGGCAGTGCAGCGACTTTTCGAGTTTTATACGCCTGAGGAGGCCATCTCGATGCGCAGGCAGATTGCAGGTGCATTGCGAGCCACTATCACGCAAAAATTAATACCGAGTCTGGAAGGCGGCGGTCGAGTGCCTGCGGTGGAAGTTTTTTATGTGGATCAGTTGGGTCGCAAAGTAATTGAAGAAGGAACGTTTGAGAAGATCCCTGCAGTAATTGAAGCAGGAAAGGATTCTGGCTCGAAATCATTCAATGCCGATCTCTACCGACTGATTAAGGCAGGGCGCATCTCTAAGGCAGACGGACTTGCCGTATCGCCAAACCCGAAGGCGCTGGAAATGAATCTTAAAGGGATATTTA
>CAZHQD010000204.1:0-2525 GCA_964533835.1 uncultured Puniceicoccaceae bacterium
AAATAGTGAGAGGTGCCTACTCCATATATATAGTAATTAATCGGGCGGGGAGTGGGCACAAACTGGGGATTGTTGTAGTAATCCTCTATGAAGCGCAAACCATCGGAATAGTAGGAAAAGTTGTCGTCTTGGCCGCTCATCAAGAGGGGGCGCACGCGAGTCATCATTTCGGAGTCGCCGAACACGCTCCTGAAGATGTTGCTGATTTTTACCGTTTGGTTTGCCACGCGAGTGGCGCCAGTCGCGCCACCGCGGCCTGAGTTTTTGTAGCGGCCCAAGGGGTGGTTGGAATCATTGCCCTCTGCCGTTGCCATCTGGTTGTTCCAGTTGTGGCTCACGGAGAATGCGCCACCGAAGTTCCAGAACTCATTGCCCCACTCCACATAGAGCTTACGACTGCTGTTGAGCGGAGGAAAAACGGGACTCGACTGCGTGGAGGTGTAGGGCTGGTCGCCATTGCTGCCATAGCGGAGCAATTGCGCCATCTTTGTGATGAAGTCGTCCGAGGCGCGTGGTGGCACGCAAATCCACAGGTCCTTACCCGTTTCGTTGGCCATCATGATGAGGTATTCGATGGCGATACCTCTTCCCTGCCAGCCGTAATCCTGATCATTTGGGTAGTTCTGTGTGGCGTAGGTGGGCCTCACGCGGTCAGACCAGTTGACCACTATGTTTGCGTTGGTCGCTTGTAAATCCATGGTGCGTATGAAGGCAAACGAGGCTATGGACTGCTTGAATGAACGGCTGAATATTTCCGTAAAATCATGCGGAGTGGTTGATCCAGCCGAGATGGGCCGCATCACCTTGAGATTGGTGATGCCAGTGTTCGAGGCGCTCCCGCTTGTGCGGCGCGTGTTGAAGAAGGAGAGCGTCACATCGTTTTGGGCAGTAATGGCGACAAGCGCAGTGGTGGTGTTCGTGGAGGAGTTGTAGGTCTTGTTGCTCACGGTAATGCCGGAGGGTGTGGCGATGTCGGCTTGGCCATTGAAGGAGACGCGGTAGGTGCCCTGCATTCCATTGCTTCCCCATGAGCTATTGGTGGCGGGATTCCAGGAAGCTTTAGCCAGATCCACTGAGAAATCTGTTGTGGGCCAGCCATTGCTATCTACGGCAGTAGTGATTGGGCGGCTGCACTTCATTACGTCGGCAAAGAGTTTGTCTTTGGTGTAATAGGAGGAGTGCTCCACATTCATGCCGATATCAGTGCGCTGGGAGTAGGCAGAAGGCGTCAATAGAGAGACGCCGACGAGAAGTAAGGACGCAATGCGCCCATAATCGAGCAGTTTCATAACTATAAGGGTAGTGAGGTGATTTAGGGTAACATCGCTCACGTGAAACACGGAACGATCGAAAACAACCTCATCTTAACGGCATCCGATTTTTCCCTAAGCGCTATTTTAGTGCATCGTTGCACTAAGTACGCTCTCGCGATTTTTTAGCCGTTAGTTAGATACGCGGAGGGAGTGTCTGCCCTTCCTGAAAAAGCCGTGGTAGCAGATGCCACTGGGACCCAGGAGTCATGCCCCACACATTGTAGCGCACATGGCTGTCTGCCATTCGGAGAGCTGCCTCAGCCATCCCCTCAAAATCTTCACTCATGCCGGTCATGGGGATGATTTCCTTTACGGTAGAGACGTGCAGGGTAGCAAATCCTATATCTTCAGGCACACGCCATTCATTTTCGATGAGATTATAGCAATGGCCTGCATGAAAGCCGATAACAGCGTCGGGCTTTTCGGTTTTAACCCAGCTAATAAAACCACTCTCATCTTTATGTGCGCCGAGGAAGGGCGCCGTAAAGAGTTTTTGGCCATGCAGATGCCTGAGGGCTTCCAGTGCGCCAATGCGCTCCCTGTCGTCAAGCAACGGGAAATCGTGACGACACAAGGCAAAGCCGATCCTGCGGTATCCCCGCTTAACGGCCTCTTCGCCGAGCCGTTCGACGGAAGTGAAGCTCTCGCTGGCGATAGTAGTGAAAGGCAGAGTAGAGTAGCGGCCTATGACTACCACGGCAAAGTTTCTGAGTAGTTCCGGAGCTTCAAGCACGAGACGGCCTTGCCCCGAAACACATATTGCCTGAACGCCCTTGTTTTTCCACTTCCTGAGCAAAGCGGCGAAGCGATCCGTGGGGGGCTCTTCTTCTTCGGTTAAGTAAGCGCCACTTGCTTTGCACTTATTGCGAAAGGCGACCAAGAACTCATTTGGCGGATAGTGGGCCGAGTTGCTATTTGCGCGGATAATTCCCACAGAGAGATTGGTGCCCGTGACTTCGCGCGGGTGAGTGCGCAAACCTGAAGCAAAGAGATTGGGCTGGTATCCGAGATTGCGGGCAGCAGAGCGGATAAGCTCCAGTGTCTCAGGCGATAGGTGCCCTGTACCTCTAAGCGCTTGAGATACCGCAGACACACTGAAGCCTGTATGTTCGGCAATCGTCTTTAGGGTGGCGCGCGGCTGGCTCATTTAGGGTAACAAAGCTTAGCTACCCTCTCATATTGGCTTCTTTGGCGAACTTGGCAATCAGGCTT
>CAZHQD010000205.1:0-2476 GCA_964533835.1 uncultured Puniceicoccaceae bacterium
ACAACTGGGCGCTTAATGATGACTACTCTGCCTATCCGCCACCGTTCAATGCAGGACGTACCGTCATTGCCGATGGGGAAAACTTCGCCTTAAATCGGGCGTATCTGGGGTTCACTCATGAATACGGAACGCTGACAGCAGGGCGCCAGGACATAAACCTGGGAAACCAGCGCTATGTGGGCACAGTTGCCTGGAGACAGAGTGACCAGACATTTGACGCATTGCGACTCGTAACAGGAACCTATGCAGACTTTTCCCTGGACTATTCATGGAACTGGCAAGTGAACCGTGTATTTGGCACGAAAGCCCCTACCCTCGCTCTGCGCCGCATCATTGCAGACAATCACTTTGTGAACCTCAATTACAAAGGGATAAAGGGCGCCACACTCTCGGGCTACTACTATTCGCTTAATCTGCGAAATCTAAAGGCCATGTCGAGCGACACAGGTGGCATATTTATAGACGGCGCTTACAAGCTGGATGACACCTATTCCATCATCTATCGCGCAGAAGTGGCTCTACAGACAGACAATTCCCACACGGCTGGCAATGGCTACGACGAGCTGTATTTGCATTTCAAGCTGGGCCTGAGCCGCGGGAAATGGCAAGGCGGCATTGGCTACGAGAGTTTGGGCGGCGATGGCACGCAGGCGTTTCAAACACCACTGGCCACACTGCACGCATTCAACGGCTGGGCCGACACCTTTCTCACTACACCCGCCAACGGGCTGCGCGACTACTATGCATGGGCAGGCGGGCCACTCTTTGCGGGCGTTGTGGGCAGGCTGGAAGCGCACTACTACACCAGTGACGAAAATTCGACAACCTATGGGCGCGAATACTCCCTGCTGCTTACACGCAAGATTAACGACAACGTAAGCGTGCTGCTAAAAGGCTCCCTTTACGATGGGCAAGGAGCAGGTGCAATCGGGGCCGACAAGGAAAAAGTCTGGCTTCAGATTGACTTCAAACTCTAAGCTTACCGCATGACTGCTCACCCGGTGCATATCCACCACATTTACATAAGCCCCGAACACAACTACTTTGGCCATCACGGGCAAGGAGCGGGGGAGTATGAGGCGGTGGAGTGCGCCGAGGTGAGCTGCGTGGCGGGAAGCGGAATAGCAGGGGATCGTTTTTTCAACTACAAGCCCGACTACAAAGGGCAGATTACCTTTTTTGATTGGGCGGTCTATATAGAGATGCTTGAGCAGTATAAACCAAAGCGCTTTCCTGCCTCCGCCTTCAGAAGAAACGTAATAATGGAGGGGATACAACTAGACCAATTGATAGGAAAACGGTTTCGATTGGGCGGAGTAGCGTTTCAAGGTTCCGAGGAGTGCAAGCCCTGCTACTGGATGGATGAGGCCGTGGGCGCAGGTGCGGAAGCCATGCTCAAGGGCAAAGGCGGGCTGCGGGCACGCATCGTGAAATCAGGACTATTAGCTAAGGGCGCGCACACACTTGAGATAATTTCCTGAGACATGGCGAAATCGTTCAAACTGGTGTCTGTTCAGGAAGCCGATGCGCTATTGGCTCGGGTAAAGGCCACGTTTGGCACAGAGCGATTGCCATTGGGCAAAGAGCTGGCGGGACGCCGATTGGCGCAGCCCATAATCGCAGATAGAGACTTTCCGCCCTACAACCGCGCAACGATGGACGGCTTTGCCGTGCGAATGGATTGTGCCATATACCAAGAAGGAGCTGAGCTAGAGGTGGTGGGCGAGCAAGCAGCAGGGGATAAGCCGATCAGTATTACTCAAGGCGGAAGGGCTATCCGCGTGACAACGGGAGCCATGCTTGGCGAACGGATAAATACGGTAATCCCCAAAGAGCATACTGTGGCGCTGGAGAAAAATACCGTGCGCCTAATAACAAATGCAAACGCAGGGCAGTATATCCACTTTAGAGCAAGTGATGCCACGGCAGGAAGTGCGCTCATCCCCGCAGGTTCAATACTGGATGCAGCAATGCTGGCCGTGGCCGCTAGCGTAGGAACGGATTGTTTAGAGGTCGCTCGCTTGCCACGGATTATGCTGCTGACTACGGGCGACGAAGTCGTGACGGCAGGGACCTCTCCCCGCGAAGAGCAAATACGCTCTTCGAACGGAATCATGATAGAAACCCTGCTCCACAAGAGCGGGTTGAGCTGCGATCGATTTCATTGCGAAGACAATCGGGCGGCACTGTGCGAACGGCTGGAAGATTTTCAAAACAACTACGACCTGCTCATAACCACTGGCGGCGTTTCCCAAGGAGAGAAGGACTACCTACCTGAGCTATTTGAGGAAGCGGGTATCACCCCACACATCCACGGAATAAAGCAACGACCAGGCAAACCGCTCTGGTTTGGGCAAAGTAAAGCGGCAAAGACGGTATTTGGACTTCCGGGAAACCCGCTCTCGGCGCATCTTTGCATGGTGCGGTATGTGCTGCCATGGCTGCGTCAACAACTAGGCAATGCCATTTTGCCCCG
>CAZHQD010000206.1:0-2429 GCA_964533835.1 uncultured Puniceicoccaceae bacterium
TCTCCGACGGCGGCGAAGGCACTTGGAAATACGAAGACGATATTGCGGGAGGGCTTTAGGAAACAACGCTTTATTTTTCCAAGAGGGTGCTCGCATGTCTGCCGTAGTTTATAAGTAGCGTTAGCGTAGTGTCCCTTATCACGATTTCGAGCGCTTCTTCTTCAGAAAAGCCACTCGCAATCAAAGACTCATATAGTTGGCGTTTGTAGGCTGCCAGCATGTCCACAAATTCCTTCTCCTTTGCCATGGCAATCAACCTCTTGGTTACGATTACATGGTAATCACTCACTTTTTCTATCACCGGATTTAGGTCCAGTTTTTCTATCTCCTTTAAAATGGGATTAAGGTAGGACAAATCATAGTCATCTTCTGATGGTGCATTTAAGGGAGTTTTCTTTGTGATCACTTCTTGAGTGCTTGGAGCGGAAACACTTTTTGCGGGCATAAGCTCGCGCGCCAGAATCATTTTTTCAGTGGGATTGGCCTCTCTGGCAATTACGCCATTCTCGCTGAAGTCGATCACCAAAGTGCCCATACCTTTAATACTGTGAGGAATAGTGCCCCCAGCATAACCAATTTGAAGAAACTCACCGTGACTAAATTGGATGGCTATAGGAAGCGCATGAGGCACTCTCAAACGAGCGCCTGGTAGAAATTCTCCGCGATAGATGCGCTCTTTTTCAGCGAGATAGTCAACCACGATGCGCATCTTGTCACCACTCACATTAGTAAAAACAAGCTCAGGCTTGGAGGCAGTATCGCCGAGAACGACACAAGAGCATAGGAACAGTGAAAACAAACTAAAGAAAATTGGCCGCATAGGGCTTATGATTACAGTTATTCATTCCAAGACTGCAATAACGGATTGCTGAAAAATCCGTAAAGACCAATGGCGTTAAGCATTACAATGGTTGCTCGAATTAGAATCTCACTTGAGAGACCTTATTTGGCGTTGTCAGCGGAGCATTTTCTTGCAGTTTGGGTCTATACGTGACCATCATACCTCTTTTATGAAATATGTCTTTCTAATCTTTGCTGTCTTGGCAGTGGGCCTCGCAGGGTGCCGCACCAAGGGGGATCTAGTATTGCTCAAACCTGAACGCGATATACACATGGCTCGACCCGTAAATCTTCAAACCAATATTCCTGAAGCGCGTGTGCCTCAGACCATTGAGAAGGGCCCGATCGTGGAAGTGGAAACCAACATGGGCAACTTCGCCATGGTACTGGACCCTGACAAAGCGCCCATCACCGTCGCCAATTTCCTCCAGTATGTGAGGGAGGGCTTCTATACCAACACACTTTTTCACCGCGTGGTGCCCGGCTTCGTGGTTCAGGGCGGTGGGTATACCATTGGCATGGAGGAGAAGTCCACACGCCCGCCGATAAAGAACGAATCCGTATCCAGCGGGCTTCGTAATCGCCGCGGCACAGTGGCTATGGCACGCAGGGATAATCCCGATAGCGCGACTGCCCAGTTCTTTGTGAATCTGGAAGACAATCCATTCCTCAACGCAGACGGCCCTTATGGTGGCTATGCAGTGTTCGCGAGGGTTATAGAAGGCATGGAAACGGTGGACAAAATAGCCGGAGTGCCTACCGCCACCCAAAACGGCATGGAGAACATGCCCAAAGAGCCCGTGATCATCCGCAGGGTGTTTGTGAGGGAGTAGGGGGAGTATGCTCGCTGAGACCCCCATACTTACGATTGCCTCAGCAGATTGGGCGGAGCACGCCCTTTTGGATAGTGGCAAGGGGCGCAAGTTGGAGCGCTTTGGGAAGATGGTGCTTATACGCCCTGAGCCCAAAGCTTGGTGGTCTCCTGCGTTGAAAGCTGCGGATTGGGCGAAAGCCGATGCGGAGTTCCTTGAGGATGGGCGCTGGAAGCTGCGAGATGCTGCCACGGCACGTTCATGGAATCTGCGCTGGGGCAAGGTGACTAGCCAGGCTCGGCTTACAGATAATTCTAAACACCTTGGCGTGTTTCCTGAGCAGGACCCTCACTGGCAGTGGCTTTATAAGCGCATTTCAGGGATGTCTTCACACCAGGAGAAACCCCGCGTGCTCAATCTGTTTGGCTACACAGGGATGGCCTCTCTAGTAGCCGCGAGCGCAGGAGCAGCCGTCACGCACGTGGACGCATCGAAGCCGTCTGTCAGTTGGGGGCGGTATAATCAGGAGCTTTCCAAGATGGAAGCGGCGCCGATACGGTGGATACTGGATGATGCCTTTAAGTATGTGCAAAGAGAGATACGGCGCGGGTCACGTTACGAAGGGATATGCCTCGACCCCCCAAGCTTTGGGCGAGGCCCCCGCGGAGAGGTGTGGAAAGTGGAAGAGCAGCTTTCCGAGCTGCTAGACCTTTGTCGTCAGATTCTATCGGAGCATCCATCCTTTGTGTTGCTCACGCTTTACAATCTGGAAGCCAG
>CAZHQD010000207.1:0-2405 GCA_964533835.1 uncultured Puniceicoccaceae bacterium
GTTGAACTCTTCCGATTGTGCTGCACATTAACCATAGTGAGCATCCGTAAAAATAAACCACAACCACCTGCCGAGCCTGCCAATGCCAAGCCCGCTTCCGCTTTTATGCTGGGTGTGGGGCTTGACAATAAGGATGGCCATAAGCGCATAACCCAAGCAGACAAGTTTGCCATCGTAGGCGGCTCAAAAGAAACCCACGAACGCATGACAGAGACGCTCGTCAAAACCTTCGAGGATTTGAAGCATAAGGGGAAGGCGCTGGAAGAGGCGCACCCAAAGGAAATTGCCGAGCTTCTGCACAAGAATACACCACGACCATAATGGCTCAAATTTCAGCGCGCTCTTGCGCAGCTTGATTTTGAATGTAAGTTTTACCTCAACAACTCGACAAACTTCTACAATGGCTAACAACGTAATCGAACTCAATCGCGACAACTTCGACTCCACCGTCACTGGAACTGCACAGCCTGTGCTGGTGGACTTTTGGGCACCCTGGTGCGGCCCTTGCAAAGCTATAGGGCCTATCGTGGAATCCCTTGCCACCGATATGGCAGGCAAGGCTACCGTGGCAAAAGTGAATGTGGACAATAACTCTGAGATCGCCGGGCGCTACAACATCCGCTCCATACCTACGCTCCTTATCTTTAAGGGCGGGCAAGTGGTGGAGCAAGTTGTCGGATTGACGAGCAAGGACGTGCTGAAGGGGAAGCTGTCTGCCCACGTCTAAAAACCTGCGAATTCCCGAACTTTCAAGCCCCTCAATAGAGGGGCTTTTTTGTGCACGGGCAACAGGACTCTAGAGAATCGCTTCAGGCTCGTAGCGGGCGGCGTCAGGATACTTCCTGGTCCACTCAGTAACCTGAAGGGCGAAGTGATCCACTTGCTGCCCGGCGAGGCCTGTGAGCTGGCGGGCTTTTTCCAACACGGCGTCAATTTGGGAACGACTAAGGCCGAATTTGGGGTCTGATGCCAGGCGGTCTGCGAGATCGTTGCGCTGGCTTTCGCCTTTGCGCATGGCTTGGGCCGCTGCCACAGCATGCTTCTTTATGGCCTCGTGGGCGGCCTCTCTGCCCGCGCCTGCTTTTACGGCTTCCATCATGAGGGTGGTAGTGGCAAGGAAGGGCAAGTAGCGATTGAGCTCTTGCTCAATGGGGCCCGCGAAAAACTCCATTTGGCGAAGGATCGTAAGGAAAGTCTCCATCGCGCCATCTGCCGCAAAGAAGGCATCAGGAAGGAGAACGCGGCGCACTACAGAGCAAGAGACATCGCCCTCATTCCACTGGCGACCTGCGAGGCCGCTTGCCATGGTGAGGTAGCCATCGAGAAGGGTCTTGAAGCCGCAGATACGCTCGCAGCTTCTGGCATTCATCTTATGAGGCATGGCCGAGCTGCCGACCTGACCTTCGGCAAAGCCTTCGGTGGCCAGCTCCTGACCCGCCATAAGGCGCAGGGTGGTGGCAAAGCTTGCCGCTGCGCTGACGAGCTGGTTCAAGCAGCCGACGACTTCCAGATCGAGACTGCGGGGGTAGACTTGGCCAGTGTTAAAAAGTTGGCGAGGCAAGCCGAGGTGCTCCAGCACCTTTTTTTCCAAAGCGGCCACCTTGACGGCATCTCCCGCAAAAAGGGTTAGCTGGTCGAGCTGGGTGCCTACAGCGCCTTTGAGACCGCGAGCGGGGTAGGTTTGAGTGAGGCTCTCAATCAAATCAAGGGCGCGCAGGTGCTCTTCGCCAAACATGGCGATGCGCTTGCCTACAGTGCTGGGCTGGGCGGCGACGTTGTGGGTACGGGCCGTCAAAGGTAGGTCGCGCGTGGCGGATGCTTTTTGCGCGAGGAGGGAGGCCACGGCTATGGCTTTATTCCGCAAGACCAGAAGACCGCGATAGACCTGGAGCTGCTCGACATTTTCCGTGAGGTCACGGCTCGTAAGGCCTTTGTGCAGGTGCTGGAAGCCCGCCAAGTCGCAAAACTCTTCCAGACGCGCCTTTACATCGTGGCGCGTGAGCTCTTCGCGTTTGCGGATGGACTCCAGGTTTACAGCGGGTTTGGCCTTCTCGTAGGCGGCTACGGCACCCTCCGGAACAGGGAGGCCGAGGGATTGTTGTGCCTTGAGCACAGCGATCCAGTAATCCCGCTCCAGCAAAACTTTGCCAGTAGCTGACCATAGGCCACGCATAGCGCTTGAGGCGTAGCGCTCTGCCAATACATTTGGAATCGTTTCGCGACTTTCAGAAACCATGCCGTTACACAACACAAAGCGTGGTCTGTTGGCGAGCCTCCTTTGCGGAGCAATCCCAAGCGGGAACCTATTGCGGAGATTCTTTTTTCTCGGGACGCTTATACCAAAAAGCGCAGTGCTCGCGCTTCTTGACGCTCCAAGGCCAGAGGGTGTGCCAGAGAAGGGTTTG
>CAZHQD010000208.1:0-2254 GCA_964533835.1 uncultured Puniceicoccaceae bacterium
GGGGAGAAGGGCTTGGTGTAGACTTCGCGGGCGCCAGCGGCCAGGAGGTCGTTTTTCAGGCCGACTTTGCCCTGGCCAGTGACCGTTATGATGGGAGTCTCTTTTAAAGATTCGATGGCGCGGATGAGGTGGATGAGCTCCAGGCCCTTGATGTCTGGGAGGTCGAAATCGAGGATGATGAGATCTGGGGCGATTTTTTCGATGGCCTGCATGGCGGATTGGCCGTTTTGGAAGCAGTAGCTGGCCATGCTGGCGCGGCGCATATGCATCTCGTAGAGGCGCACCATGGCGATATCGTCGTCCACTATGAATATTTTTTTCACGTCTATGGGAGAGTAAAGCGGAGAGAAGAGGAA
The DNA here is from genome assembly GCA_964533835.1 of uncultured Puniceicoccaceae bacterium. Classification (GTDB taxonomy): domain Bacteria; phylum Verrucomicrobiota; class Verrucomicrobiia; order Opitutales; family Oceanipulchritudinaceae; genus CAZHQD01. The sequence goes on from CAZHQD010000208.1 coordinate 357, forward strand.
CAGTTAAGAGCTGGGGGCGTGCCAGAGGACGACGGTAAGGTCGTCGCGGTAGCTACCAGAGTCGTCTGTGGCAACGGTAGCAAGGAGCTCATGCCAGAGCTCATTTAGAGGACAAGTGCGGCGTGCGGCGATAAATTCTTTGAGGCGTTCCCAGCCGTATTGCTCGCCATTTGGCAGATCCCACTCATAGCAGCCATCGGTGACCATGGCAGCCGTCTCTCCGCCATTCAGGATGATGGTTTCAGCTTCATACTCGTAATCGCTGAAGATGCCGAGGGGTGGGCCAGAGGGGCCAAATTCGCGCACGCGACCAAGGTTATCGTAGAGGAGGGTGGGGCAATGCCCGCAGTTGGCCAGCTCCACAATGCGACCATCCTCTGAGATACGGAGGAAGGCGGCGGTGACGAAGAGGGTCATATCTCCGAGGAGGCGGCAGAGGGTCTGGTTGATGGAATTGGCGAGGGCGGCGAGGGGTAGGTCGAGCTTTAGGTGAAGGTGGAAAGCGGTTCTGAAAATGGCGCCCAAAGTGGCGGCGGGCACGCCCTTGCCCATGACATCGATGAGGGTGACGACCATGCGGCCTTCGCTATCGAGGCAGGCTTCGGCGAAATCTCCCGAGACATCGCGGGCGCTTTTTTGCTTGAGGAAAATTTGGCCAGCGGCGCTTTGGGGAGGTTCGACAATCGGGAGCAGGTTGCGCTGGATTTCGGCGGCCAGCTCCATTTCGCGGCGGGTCTGGAGCTCGCGTTCGCGGATTTCCTGAAGGAAGGCATTGGCAAGGGAAATGCCAAAGATATCGGAGAAGGAGGAGAGATTGCCGAGAAGGGCGGTCTGCGGCGTGAAGCCTGACTCGGCTTGGCCTGCGGCCAGCCAACCCCAATTGCGCTCCAGGGCATTGATAGGGACACAGGCGCCGCTGCCTAGCTCTCTGAGGAGGGATGCACCCTCGATGATCTCGGGTGCATCCCAAGTAAAGGTGCCGCTGCCGCAGGCTTCGACAAGGAATGCGGCGTCTTTCGCGGAGGGGGAGCGGATGCCCTCGATATTCTGAAGGGCATTGAGAACGCCGACGGGCAGGTCTGTCTGGTGAATGATGAAGACTTTGGAGAAGCCCGAGGCGCGGGAAAGGTCTTCAAGGGAGTCGCGGATGAATTCGCCGACGTTGCCCGCGGTGAGAAGGTTACTGCCGAGGCGATAAAAGGCGCTGAGGCTTTCGTAGCAGGCGGAGAGCTCTTCGAGGAGGCGCTCCACCTCGGCACTGGGAGGGGGAGTTTGCTGAAAGCTTGCGGGGGTAAAGGACTTGCCGACCACGAGGCGGTAGCCACTGGGGCCACGCCAGTGCTCCCAGCGGGAGCTCATTTCGCGGATCATCATCAGGCCACGGCCATGCTCGGCGAGAGGGTCGTCTGGCAACTTGGGGTCGAGCGTTTTTTCTTCGGGGGGGCCTTTGCCGCTATCGGTAACGGCGAGGCAGATTTCGGAGTCGGTGTGCCACCATTCGAGAATGACTTTTTTGGCGGGGTCGTTGCCTGAGCCGTGCATGATGGCATTGGCGAGGGCCTCGGAGAAGATAAGCATCCAGAGCTGTTTGTCGGTGTCTTCAACTTCGAGGGAGGAAAGAAATCCCACAAAGCGATCACGCATTTCCTGCAGGTAACGAATCTCCGCCTGAAACTCAAAGCGGGTGACCGTGGCAGGATGGAGGGTGGAGACTGACATGGACGGATGGCTATACTACATACGGACGCTCTGGTGTAACGGCAAAGCCATTTTGTAGAAACGGAAAAGTTTTCAGTTTTCGGTGTTCAGTTTTCAGACCTGAGGCATGGTGGGGAGGGGGGAGGTAAATTAAGAATTAAAAATTAAAAGATAAGAGTTAAAAGACAGGGGGTTGGTGG
>CAZHQD010000209.1:0-2224 GCA_964533835.1 uncultured Puniceicoccaceae bacterium
CCTAAGGAGCGAATCATGGCAGGCATCACCGTGTCTGCCGCCACAAACACCATTGCCCCGATAAAAAACGCCCCATCGAGGCAGTGCGCAGTGTAGTTGCGCCTGAAATGCGTACGCACTTCGAGCTCGTATTGCTCGCGGTTTGCTGATGGGGCCTCAGCCATGACCCTATATGGATACGGAAAAGAAAAGCAGTGCGCTAGCCTAATTTGGAGGAAATCCCGCAAGGAGATACTCAAGAGATGAACGCATAGTAGCAGCCCATGTGAGGGCAATTTTAGCATTTATCATTCGAGATTTCGTATTATGCTGCGGGAAAAAGCACCATGAAAACACGCTACTGGCTTTTCTTGATGGGCATAATCAGTTTGGCGCTTGTCGCTGCGCCGTTGTGGGCGGCTACGGGGCAGCCCAAAGAGGCAAGCGGCTCGAAGGAGGCTCCAGGGCAAGCTCTGGCGCGGACGATTACCGAAGTCACGGGAGTGGCCATTTCTCCGCTTATGGGGATGACAGCCGTGGGCGCTTACACTTACTTGCGCACAGAGGAGGAGAAGCGCAGCGAACTGCCGTGGTATTGCCACCCTGCCGTGTTTGGGGCGGGGCTGCTGCTCGTGGGCGGCGTGTTTGCCAAGGATACGCTTGGTCTGGTGGTGCCTACCGCTCTGAAGAAACCCATGGATGTGCTGGAAGCAGTCGAAAACAAAGCGAGCGGCCTCGTGGGGACCGTGGCATTTGTGCCAATAACGGTTGGAACGATGGGGCAATTTATTGAGGAATCTTTCGACAATGCCGTAACTCTCGGGGACCTGGGAATGGCGGGAGGCGCTCTTGCGCCTATGGCTGCGATTGATTTTACGCCAGTGCTTTCGATTTTGATGATACCGCTCATGATGGCGGTGTTTGTGCTGGTGTGGCTGGTATCTCATGCCATCAATGTGCTGATTCTTATCAGCCCGCTAGCATCAGTGGATGCTGCGCTGAAGAGCTTCCGCGTGGCGGTGCTTGGCGCACTCACCGCGCTCTCCATGATAAACCCATGGCTGGGCGCTCTGCTTTCGCTGGTGCTTGTAGTGGTGGCATGGCTTCTTGCGGGTTGGGCCTTTAGGCTCACGGTTTTTGGCTCTGTCTTTGTGTGGGATATATTCACGTTTGGTCGCTCGCGACTAAAGGTTGATCACCCGCTGAAGACAGTCTTCCTCGCCCGCAAGGTGCAGGGCGTGCCACTGCGCACACTGGGCCGCCTGGAGAAGCGGGCAGACGGCGCGCTGATCTTCAGCTACCGCCCCTGGCTCGTGCGGCCTCGCACGGATATGGTACTTCCCGCGGGGAATTACGTCGTGGGCAAAGGGGCATTCTTCGCCAGTATCCAGGAGGACGATCCTGACACTCAAGACGTGGTGGACTACAGCAACCTCATTACGCTGCCCCCGCGCTACCGCACCCATGAGGATGAGCTGGGCAAGCTGCTGGGGCTTCCTGTGGTGGATGCGGGACTGCGCAAGGGCGTGAAGTCTGTCATCCGCGGGATACGATGGCTTTGCGGAATGGAGCTGCAACCTGCCAACCATCCACCCAAGGCTGCGTAATAATTTCAACAGAGTGGCGCTCTGCCGTTTTGCGTTTGCGCGAGTGGGCGGGGTCTGTTTCGCTGGGCGGATATGGGCTATTTGCGGCGAACATTCATGGTGGCGGAATACCTGCGGGCGGTGAGAGCCGCCGCGCAAGACGCTGGCTTTAGGATAGACGAGATACAGCCGCGCGGCTACCCCCTCCCCCTGTTGGCCTTGCGCCGCACTTGCCCCACGCCTAAGGCCACGCTCCACCTCTCCGCAGGTATGCACGGGGATGAGCCTGCGGGGCCCTTGGCCATTCTCAAGCTGCTAAAGGAGGGGGCCTTTCCGCAGGATTTGACCTACGTTATTCTGCCACTGCTGAATCCTGTGGGTATGGGCCTGAATCGCCGAGAGAATGGGCAAGGAGTGGACATCAATCGCGACTACAAGCGATTCGCCACGCCCGAGGCTGCCGCGCACCGCGCTTTCCTAAATAGGCTCCCACGGCGCTTCGACCTCTCCATCAATCTGCATGAGGACTGGGAATCTCTGGGTTGCTACATCTACGAGCTGAATATGGACATGGAGAAAAGCCTTGCTCCCCGCGCGCTGGAAGCAGCCAACCGCTTCGTGCCCGTGGATCGCTCGCCCAACATAGACGGGCACCCCGC
>CAZHQD010000210.1:0-2213 GCA_964533835.1 uncultured Puniceicoccaceae bacterium
CCTCCGCCGCTGCCTCATACTCGGCTTCTTTGCCTTGAGGGACATTTAGCGGGCCAATCACTACGCCACCGGGCACCCCGTAGATTTCGATGAAGGCATCCCAGTCTTTTTGGCTAAGGTTCATGCGGATATACTTCGTGAGGGCAATACGCCCAATTGGGCGGCGCACTTCGCGAATGATCCACTGCGAGGGGTCGATCAGAAACTCGTCGGGCAGTCCTCGGAAGCCCACAGACCGCGCATCGGGGTTGTATTTCCAGCGTCCAGCCGAGCCATCCCGCACGATGTTCCACGGCTCTACCAGGGCGATCTCCTTTATGCGATCCCCTTCGGTTATAATTTCTCCGTGGGCAAACCCTCGGAATGCCGCCAATTCCAAATGCTCAATCACTGCGTATAGGTTGGAGATGCCGTCAAGCAGCGTGTGCACATACTCCGTCTGTTTTTTAGCCAGCGTTGCTTCCTGCTTCGCGAGCTCGGTGTCCACCGTCTTTACGTTCCAGTCCATTGTCATTAGCGGCGAGATGCGCCGCTCAATGAGCGCCAGGTAGTCAGGATCGGAGGCTTCTATCCCGCTGTAGGGGGCCGCCATCGTCCACATGAGGTCGGCGTATTCGCCACGCAAGTAGCCATCTATAAGCGCCCGTGCTCTGAGCATACTCAGGTGTGCCACAGGGTTCATCTCGTCCCGCCATCGGTTGATGGCTCTTACCCTCTGTGTTACGCTTTTTTCTTTCATTACACGGTCACCTCCCTTACTCGCTTGTCAGCGCCTCTTAGCCCTCGGCCACGGAAAGCTATTGGCTTCATGGTATTCACTGGCGTGTCGGCGCACCTCCATGCCAAGGCTAGCGCGGTGCAGCGGTCGCTGTGGCCCTCGGCGGTGCGGGGCGCGTTGTAGGTGTATTCGCCGTTGCGAACGATCTGCCGCATTTCGTGCAGATCCTCGCGAATTTCCTTGCTGATAGGGATGCGCAAGCGAATGGGCGCCTCAAAGCCTCGGCGCAGTTTCGGGAAGACTTCGCGCTTAAAGTTGGCGGTGAACGTGCATAGCTCGATCTTGCCAAACTTGTGGGCTTGCGGGTCATACTCTCCCCAACGCTTGGCAAGGTAATCGCCAAGACCGATGCCTGGGCCTGTGTAGTCCAGACACACACGGCTGGCCCGGGCAATGCGCACGGAGAGCGCCTCCTCTTGTTCAGGCGTTGGCATATTGCGCAAGACCAGCACTTCGCGTGTCCACCACACATCGCCAATGCCCTCAAGCGACCAGCACACTGTGGGATCGTTTGTGCGGCCAAAGTCTATCCCGCAGACTACCCGCGTGAGGCCGTTGGCTGCCCAAAAGTCAGGCGGGCAGTATTCCGTGGCATCCGCGCTTTCAGCGAGCGCTATGATGTCGTAAGGCAGTAGCACATTGCTGCTGTCCAAAAACTCGCACTCAAATTCCTGCGCCCAGCCTTCCGCATCGTCCAAGCCTTCGCGGAGCTCCTCTAGGTCGAGCGGAAGCCCAAGCCTTATAGCGTCGTGGATAGTGACCTTGTGGACGCTCCAGCGCTGTTTGCGGTCAGGCTGGGGGTTTAGCAGGTTGGCATCCACAATGCGGAAAAAGCGGCCTTGCTTGCCGTTCGGCGTTGAGATCAGCCGTATCTTTTTCGCGCCTCCGCGCAATGGGTTTGTTATGGATGGGTAGATCGCTCGCCATGTGGCTTCGTCGTCTTCAAAGAAAGCAAACTCGGTAAGCAGCGTATTTGCCGAAAAGCCGCGCACTGTGTCGGGCTTGCCCGGCACAGCAATGATGCGGCTCCCGTTGGGGTAATGGATCGTGCTGCTCTTTAGGAGGCTCTGTGAGCCGCCAGCCCGTTCCTCGGTCACGTCGGCAATCGCCAAGTCGTAGGCTTCGCTCCATTCCTTGCATTTTTGCAAGGTCTCCAAACTTTGGCGCTCGGAGGGCGCGGCGATCATCCATGTGTTGCGAGGCGTGAGCTTGCTGTCCCTCACCACTTCCTCCGCGCTGGAAAAGTCTTTCCCCGTCTGGCGGCTCCACACGCCAGCCTTAAAGCGACACGTATCATCCGCCCATTGCCGTTGGTAGGGCAGTAGCAGGTTGCGTGGACTGTAGGCTTTTTTGCTCATTAGGCGGAAATCCCGAATATGGCCTTGATGGCCCGTTCTTTTTCTTCTGGCGTTTGGTCGCTCTTCGCCACGTTGGC
>CAZHQD010000211.1:0-2162 GCA_964533835.1 uncultured Puniceicoccaceae bacterium
CTGACTTAGCAGCAAATACTCTGAGTGAAAATCCGAAATCCGAAATATCAAATCCGAAATAAATCTTAAATCTCAAATCTTACTTTCCCCATGTCTTCCATAATTGAAACCTTACAGGAGGCGGTTGCGGATCGCCTGGAATCGCAGGCAGCATTTGCCAATGTGCCTATCTTAAGACGGCGTGACGGCGCGCTTACAAACAAGCTGGAGGAGGCCACCCTTCTGGCGAGTGGGCTGGGCGTGCTGATACTGACACCGATTCCCACGGCAGCCACTACAGGCAGCCCGCCGACATTTCAGGAGGTGCTCGTCACGGTGCGTGTGCTAGAGGGGCCGTATCCCGTTTCGGGACCGAGAGCATTGGAACTGGCCGAGACGGTATGCCGCGCCTTGCACAACTGGACACCGCCCTTGGCAAACAGCACGGGCCCGCTTTTGCTGAGGAGTGAAGGGCCATGGGAATATTATCAGGACTCTTCGCGGAACGATACGCTTACCGTTGCCGTGCGCTTTCTAACGGGTCTCGCTCTATAAACACAAACTACCTAGCTGTATTATTTCAACCTTCAACTTTGAACCTTCAACCAAGTCCTTTTTACTCGTTCTCCATTGCCTCGAAGCGGACTTGGTTCATCAATACTTGCGCGAAGGCGGCAGGATCGGGTGCTTTGAAAAATGCGGAGCCTGCCACAAAAATATCTGCGCCAGCGGCACGGCAGAGGGGCGCGGTTTCTAAGTCCACGCCGCCATCCACTTGGATGCGGTATTTTAGGCCCCGTGATTTACGCCAGTGGGCGATCTGGGCGATTTTGGGGAGCACCTCTTTGCGAAAGGCCTGACCGCCATGCCCAGGCTGGACTGTCATGGGGAGGACGAGATCAACCATCTCAAGGAACGGTTCCACCTCTCGGACGCTGGTGCCAGGGTTGAGAGCGATGCCGCACTGGCAACCCATGGAGCGGATGCGGGCCAGAGTGCCAGCGACATCGTAGGACGGCTCGCAGTGGATGGTGATGAGCCCTGCGCCTGCCTTGATAAACGTCTCAATATACAGATGGGGGTTATCCAGCATCAGGTGGGTATCGAAGAAGAGCGGGCTGCTCTTGCGCATATCAGCGAGGGTTTGCGGGCCAAAGCTGAGATTGGGGACGAAGTGCCCATCCATGACATCGAAGTGAGCCCACGAAAGGCCGAGGCGTTCTATGAGGCGGCAGGCGCCCTCAAGGTTGGCGTGATTGGCAGCCAGCAGCGAGGGAGCGAGGATGGGTTGGAAATCGTTCATGCCAGTAAAAAGATTGGGCGCATGAGAGTCTTATTTAGAGACTCGCCATGCGCCCGAATTAAAGGGATAAGCCTTTGCCACGCCAATAAAATACCGTTGGCGAAGCAGAAAGCTTACTCGCGATTGTTATTTCCCAGCAGATGGAGGAGAAGGTAGAGCAAGTTGCCCAATGAAGCCACAAAGGCCGCCACATAGGTGAGAGCAGCGGCGTCTAGGGTCTTGTTGACGCCTACCAACTCATCGCGGCCAATGATGCCGAGCCCCACGAGCTCTTTCTTGGCGCGACGGCTGGCATCGAACTCCACGGGAAGCGTGATGAGTTGGAAAAGAGTGAGCACCATATACACGACAACACCGAGAGCGATGAGCTCTGTCATGCGGAAGAACATACCGCCAAGGACGACAAATGGGAGCATCTGGGAAGCGATCATGGTGATCGGCACGAGCTTCATGCGGAGCTCCAGCATGCTGTAGCCTACTTTGTGCTGAATCGCGTGCCCTGCTTCGTGGGCGGCCACACCAAGGGCGGCGAGGCTGGTGCCGTGGAAGTTTTCTTCTGAGAGGACAAGGCGCTTGCGGGTGGGATCGTAGTGGTCGATTAGGTGCCCCTGCTCGGAAGCGATCTCGACGTCCGTGATGCCTGCCGTGCGCATGACGTAGGCGGCGGCCTCACGGCCCGTGATACGCCCGCGGGAGGGTATCTTGCTATATTTGCTGTAGGCGCCGTGGACTTTAAATTGCGCCCACATGCCCAGCAGAGCGGGAAAGATAATTAGTAAGAGGAATGCAGGTAGTGTCATGGTCAGATGGTTGTTTGATTCTTCAAAGTGACCGCGCAAATGAACCACAGGTTCCGCAGAGTGCAAGTAGAAACGGAATG
>CAZHQD010000212.1:0-2153 GCA_964533835.1 uncultured Puniceicoccaceae bacterium
AATTCCCCCTCAAGCAGCTCGTAGCCTTCCAATCCGAATTCCTAAGAGCCTTCGAAGAACTTATCAGCCGCCCCAAAGAACAAGAAGAAGTGCTACGGGAGATGTCAGTCAGGGCGCTGGGGGTGGGGTAATGGAGAACGTAGCGACTTCGTGCTTTGAATGTGTTATGCATTATTGGGCCAATCTATTGCGTAGATTCTCAGTTTGGCTGGGACTGGGGTTGGTGAGTGCAATGGACGAATATTAGTGAGTTGCCATGCTTTCCAGCCGTGTTCCCAATAAGTGGCGCAGGCTTCTGCGAGTTGGGATTCCTGCCAGTCGGCTACAGACTCAATGTCAACGATGGCCACTGCTTCGCCGTCCGGGTCCTCAGTTATGCCACTACTGCTTAGCCTGATTTTATTCTGAACAATCACGAGATCGCGAAGTGGAAGGGACTCAGGGCTCCATTGGCGGATTTCGAGGGTTTTCTTCCCTAAGCGTATTCAGTCTCCCGCTGGATAGACAACCGATAGGGCAAGGGCTGGTTTCATTTAAGGGTGTTGTAGGGGTGGTTGCTTCGTAACATTGCTAAATCGAGTAAGGTTACTGCGCCTCACAGCGTTTGAAATGAATTTGCTTTTCCATAACAAAAATCATATCAACGGGTAATGAATAAGTCTGTATTAAAAAAGATTGCCATAACTTTTTGTGTTATATTCTGCGTCTTCTTGTCAGTAGTGGGATTCATTCTCTATCGATTCCTTACACCTAGTCGAGTGGTGTATACTTTTGGCCAGCATATAGAACACTTAGATTTTGTTGAAGCCACTAAGCTTATCGCTCCTCCTAGCGCTGAGGACAAATTTAGATATGAAGGTATCAGAAAAACTGCCCAAAGCTTTCAACACATTCTGGCCGAAGAAAGTCTATCCCAAAATATTCAAAGAATAATCAAATCCCTGAAATCCTTATTCTCGTTAAAAGTACAGACCGATTTCGGTACCTTGGACGAGGGGCACGGTATTTTCCCCTTCAAGGTTGATTGTAACGTATGGCTAACCCACCCAATAATTGAAGCAAATGGCGTTATGGTTTCTATTTTCGGAGGGCTAGAACTAGCAGAGCTCCTAAGCAATCTTGAGAACCATTCTCTAAAACGTTATGAGGAAATTATCACTAATTCTGAACTCCAGATCCAGTTCGTAAGCTCAGTAACGCACAAATTGGAAGAGATTTCTCGTAAGACTCCGCTTGTGTACAAAACGGAAAAAATAGAAGTTGTAACGATGGTGTGGTATTTAAGTGATATGGATTGGCGTATACTATTAGATTGATTCGGTTTTAATTATAACCCTCCAATAAATAACTGTTTTTAGGATACTTTCCCTAAAACTTAATGCCTTCCAAGTCCTTTAAGATTTCGCGGGGTTGGGAGCCGTTGTCGGGGCCTACGATGCCGCGTTCTTCGAGGATTTCCATGATGCGGGCGGCACGGTTGTAGCCGATGCGGAGCTTGCGCTGAATCATGGAGGTGCTGGCGCGCTTGGTGGAGCGGAGCACGTCCAGTGCTTGATTGGTGAGCTGGGTATCGGCACCGAGATCGTCGTCTTCCTCGCCATCGGCACCTTCTTCGCCAGCTTCTTCGAGGGTGGATTCTTCCACGGAGCGGGCAAAGATTTCGTCGAAAGTGGGCTCTCCGTTGTGATCCTTTTGGTGCTTGATGATAGCGTTTATTTCCTCGTCCGCTACGTAGCAGCCTTGGGCGCGGAGCAGGTCTGAGCTGCCCGGGGGGAGGAAGAGCATATCGCCGCGGCCAATAAGCTGGTCTGCGCCCATGGTGTCGAGAATGGTGCGGGAATCGACTTTGGCGGCGACTTTGAAGGCGATTCGGCTCGGGAGATTGGCTTTGATGATACCGGTGATGACGTTTACGGAGGGGCGCTGGGTGGCGATGATGAGGTGGATACCGGCTGCGCGTGCAAGCTGGGCGAGGCGCGCGATACCTGTTTCCACGTCGGCGGGAGCCACCATCATGAGGTCGGCCAGCTCGTCGATGATCACCACTATGTAGTGGAGCTTTTCGGGCAGCTCGATATCGGTATCGCGCGGGACCTCAATGGCGCTCATGGCGGCGCGCTCTTCGGGGGTCATAGCCAGATCGCTCTCTTTGA
>CAZHQD010000213.1:0-2139 GCA_964533835.1 uncultured Puniceicoccaceae bacterium
AAAGAGCTAGAGCTCTTTCATATCGACGATGCCGTAGGCCAAGGCCTTATCCTCTGGCTCCCAAAGGGCGCTCTCGTGCGCCAGCAGTTGCAAAACTTTATTTCGGAAGAACTCCGCAAGCAGGGATACTCACAGGTCTTTACGCCTCACATCGGCAAGCTAGGTCTTTATCGTACCAGCGGGCACTTTCCTTACTATAAAGACTCCCAATACCCTCCCGTAATTGAGCGCGAAAGCCTTGAGCTTTTAGCCAAAGAAAACTGCGGGTGCGCGGAGTTAACTAACCGCTTGGACAAGGGCGAAATTGAGGGCTACCTGCTCAAGCCCATGAACTGCCCGATGCACATAAAAATCTTCGATGCCACCCCACACAGCTATCGAGATTTGCCTGTGCGCCTGGCTGAATTTGGCACTGTCTATCGCTGGGAACAATCGGGCGAGCTCAACGGCATGACTCGTGTGCGCGGCTTCACTCAGGACGATGCCCACCTTTTCTGCACCGAAGACCAGCTTGCAGGCGAAGTCATGGGCTGTTTGGACCTCGTAAAGACGGTTTTGAAGACGCTCGGAATGCACGACTACCGAGTGCGTGTCTCTCTGCGTGACCCCGATTCATCCAAGTATGTCGGCAAGCCTGAAAACTGGGACAAGGCGGAGAACGCTTTGCGCGATGCCGCAAAATCCCTTGGTGTTCCTTTCACCGAAGAGCCTGGCGAAGCCGCCTTCTACGGCCCCAAGATCGACTTTGTGATCAAAGACGTCATCGGGCGCGAATGGCAGCTCGGCACGGTGCAGGTGGATTACAACCTCCCTGAGCGTTTCGACATCAGCTACATCGGTCCCGACAACAAGCCCCACCGCCCTGTCATGGTGCATCGCGCTCCATTCGGATCCATGGAGCGTTTTTGCGGTGTGCTCATAGAGCATTTCGGTGGCCAGTTCCCCACTTGGCTTGCCCCCGAGCAAGTGCGCATAGTGACCATTACCGACGGGCAAAACGATTTTGCTGCACAGCTTTGCCAACAATTGAAGGACAAGGGTGTTCGCGCTTCCGTTGATCCTCAATCCGACAAACTTGGCGCCAAGGTGCGCAGGGCAGAATTGGGTAAAGTACCGCATATCTGGGTAGTCGGCGCTAAGGAAGCAGAAGCTGGCAATGTCTCCGTTCGCTCTCGCGTAAATAAGTCTCTCGACGGCGTAAAGTCCACAGCTGATGCCACCGCAGAGTTGCTGAACGAAATTGAAACCAAGGCGTTGCCAACCACGCCTGTTGCTTAAGCCACGCATTTTATGAAAATTTCTCTAAACTGGCTAAATCGCTACACTACCCTCTCTAAGTCTCCCAAAGAGCTGGAGGAAGCGCTCACACTTATTGGCTTTGAGGTTGAAGGCATCGAAACCACTGGCCTGCCCGATTTGCCACTGGTAGTAGTTGGCGAAATTCTCTCCAGCGAGCAACATCCTAACGCAGACAAACTATCGGTTTGCCAAGTGCGTACGTCCCTTAGCGAGGACCCGCGCCAGATTGTCTGTGGCGCCAAAAATTACAAAGTGGGCGACCGTGTACCTGTTGCCCTGCCAGGCACCGTCCTCGGGGAAAACTTCACAATTAAGGAATCAAAGCTCCGCGGTGTCCTCTCCCAAGGTATGATGTGCAGCGCAAAGGAATTAGGGCTGGGCGCTGACCATGCGGGACTGCTCATATTAGAATCCCGTCCCGAAATCGGCACTCCCATCAACTCGGTTTTCTCGGGCGGCGATGTCATTTTTGATATTGAGGTAACTCCTAACCGTCCCGACTGCCTGAGCCACCTTGGTATTGCCAGAGAGCTGGCTGCCTACTTTGGGTTGGAACTGCGCTACCCCGAAGTAAAGTGCAACGTCTCTGGCCCGTTTCGAGAGGCGCACCCCTATCTCTTAAAAGGAGTCACCTCCACCACAGACAATTGCCCGCACTATCTTGGCTATTCCATACGTGGAGTAAAAGTAGGCCCAAGCCCCGATTGGCTTAAAAACGCTCTGGAATCTGTTGGCTTGCGCCCCATTAATAACGTGGTGGATGTCACCAACTTCGTAGTGCATGAATTGGGGCAACCCCTTCACGCCTTTGATGCAGGGAAATTGGCAGGCCCTGAGATT
>CAZHQD010000214.1:0-2105 GCA_964533835.1 uncultured Puniceicoccaceae bacterium
CACTCTTATTATCTATAAGCCCTTTTTCTTTGGTGTTATTTCTAAAGGGAGTGCTATTTCCCTCGGCCAATCATCAGACTCTTGGTTTTGTCTGGCATGCTTCCTCCTTCATGCCAAATCGGCTCCACAATCTGCACCATTGGCAACTCCCCTTCTGCCAATGGGTGACGAATGACATTTTCTACCAGCCGAACTGCCGCGTTCACCAACCGAGCTTTCTCTCGCACGAATCCTGAAAGCCCGCCCTTGGGATAGTTGCTTTGGTCGGCGCTCATATCCAAATGGTAGTTTAGGTATGCCACCATTTTGGGCACACTAATTCCACTCAGTCTCATAGAGTGATAGATCGCATCGTTCATCCCGATTACGATCTCAGGCTCATACTTGGCGTACCACTCGTTCACCTTAAGTAGGGTCGTGGCAAAATCTGTTGGTGCTTTGGCCCTGTAAAACAGCGTCGGTAGAACCTTAATTCCTGATAACCGTTCTTCCAGAGAATTAAGTATACCCCGCCTCTGGTAGTCATCTTCTATTTTGGGTTCATGCTCCAGAAGCACAAAGCCTATCCTCCTGTAGCCCTTATTGTAGGCCATTTGTGCTGCCCTGTAAATTCTCGCGGGATGGTCTTCTCTCACCTCATGGCATATGCCCATTGGCTCCCTTGGCGAATAGATTACTACTGGCCACTCTGTGCTTAGCTCCCTAAGTAGCGCCTCGTTTATGTTTGCCTCATACCCCATCAATATTCCCTCCACACCTCTCACTCTCATCAGTTTTTTCCAGGATTCCTTGTTCTTATATTCACTCAGATTTATCAGTGTGGCCCCATGCCCTCGCTCCTTACACAGTCTGGTGAAGAAATTTATTTCTTTTTCCAGGCCCGCATAATACGGGGATTTATATATGTCATGTATGAGAGCTAGGTTTACTCCTTGCATGGGCTGATCGTTTTTCCAGCGTCTCATTGCCATTTTCTGTGCCGTTAGGGAGGGTTGGTATCCCATTTCTCTCGCTATCTCCCTTATCCTTTCCCGTGTTCCCGTGCTCATCCTTCCTTTCCCGCTCATAGCCAGAGACACCAGCCCGGCAGTCACTCCGGCTGCCTTTGCTACTTCTTTTTGCGTTGCGGCGCCTTTCATTCTTATCGGGTTTTGATCTTAGCTAATACGCATTAGCATACAGGTGGTTTCCCTGATCCGTCAATTGGCAATAATTACACGCAGTAGATGACCTACTTCCTCCGATAACTAACCCTCATCCTTATTGTATTACATGAAAAAACTACTTCCTGTTCTTATAGCCTCATTGATTAGTTCTGCTGCGCATGCCTCCATTATTTACACTTTTTGGGATGGTACCCAAAATCTTCACGGCACGGGTAATCTTCCAGTTCAAGGTATTGTCTCGAATAATGGTGTTGATACCGTTACCGAAACTTTAGCATTTGGGTCTGCCTCTCTCGAATTGACAGGCGTCTCTCAACTGGGTTTTCAGGCTGTATCCACAAATCTCGGCGGCACATTGCCTTCTGTTGCGTCCACAGAACATGCAACCATCTTGCGTCGTGGTGATAATCCCGAAGTCATTCGTTTACAAAATTCTTCTGTTGGCGACCACACGCGCACCTTCAATGGAGTAGTCCTGTGGGATGCTGCCACATCTGGCCAGTCCGCTCTCTTCAATGAAATTGCAGTTGATTTTGATGTCTGGCTAGGTAGTGGCACTGGTTCCTTCCATGCCGTGGTTACTTCCGGTGGAAATACTTATGTCTCAGTTGCATCCATCACTCCTCCAAGCGCCACTACAACTCCTAGCAATCTCGTGGTAGATGCCACGCTGTCAGATTGGCAGCTTTGGGATTTTACCACTGGATTTGACGTTGTTTTCTCTACTCCAGTCGCTGCAGACAACGCTAGTGTATCCGCAGTGGGTATTTACTTCGATGGTTCTGGTTTTGGTACAGCGAGCTCAACTTTTGTCAACGGGAACATCACTCGCTTTGCAACTATGGCAGCCGTCCCCGAGCCCTCCGTTTACGCCGCTGCTTTGGCCCTCGGCTTGTTTGGTATTGTTCTCTTGCGTCGTCGCAAGTAGCCCTTCAATCC
>CAZHQD010000215.1:0-2092 GCA_964533835.1 uncultured Puniceicoccaceae bacterium
ATAAGAAAAAGGATTGCTGCGCAGTAGGCCGCTGCAAACAAAGTGGCTGCTTTTCCGCCATTAGGCTGCCTTAGCAATCGCAGATTCAGCCATAGGGCAAGCGCCGCACACCATGGGTAGCTGTAGGTGGAGGCATACCCAAGATACACAATGGATGCGGGATTTAAGCTACCTGCCAACGCCAATAACGCGCTGTAGTTTTTCGGCAGTCCAAGCCTCACTCCCATCCTGTAAGCCACGACGCCAAAACAAATCAGTCCGGCTAGGGTAAGCGCGCGTATGTAAGCTATATCATGTACGGTATGGGAACGGGAAAACACCCATTCCATCACGTAGTAAAGCGCTGGCCGCCCGTGCATAAAAAACTGGCTCTCCCCTGCATCCATCCCCAAATGGCCGAACCAGTGTGCGTAAAAGTAGTCATCGTTGTAGGCAAAATCTCTGGCCACAAATAGCCCTAGAATCACAACGACTAACGTCGCCAACCAATTAAGCGGTGCCTTTAGTTGGGAATACATCTGCAATTATCCTCACCTATTTTTTGCTCGGTCTATTCCAAAGCCCGTATTTCAGAATCACATAAATTGCGCGCACCCCATCCTTCCAGCCGATTTTTTTGCCTTCCTCATAGGTGCGCCCGTAGTAGCTAATGCCTACCTCGAAAATGCGCACCTTCATGGCAGCCACTTTCGCCGTTATTTCTGGCTCAAAACCAAATCGATTTTCCTCAATAGTGATGCTCTGAATGATCTCTCGGCGGAACAGCTTATAGCACGTCTCCATATCCGTAAGATTAATGTTTGTGAACATATTCGAGAGCAGCGTGAGAAACGAGTTACCCAGCATATGCCAGAAATACACCACACGGTGCGGGCCGCTTCCCATAAACCGCGAGCCAAATACCACATCCGCGCGCCCCTCCTCTATGGGCTCAATGAGCCGTGGGTATTCATCGGGATCGTATTCCAAGTCCGCATCTTGTATGATTACCAGATCTCCCGTGGCGGCCTTGATTCCCGTCCGCAACGCGGCTCCCTTGCCCTGATTCACCTCATGGTAGAGTACACGGATAAGCGGGTCACCCTCTAGATGCTCCTTGAGCACATTCCGTGTCCCATCCCGAGAGCAGTCATCAACTATGACTATCTCCTTTAGCGTAACTGGAGAGCGGCGCACGCGCTCCACTATTTCTAAAATAGTATGCTCCTCATTGTAACAAGGAATAACCACAGTCAACGTCATGGAGCCAAGCTAACCGAGAGAACTTAGCGAAACAAGACGGAAAATAGAGCCTCTTTTCCCAAACGGATTCACCCTGTCTTCTCCTAATCCTCTCCTCATGGATTGTGATTTCGCAAATCGATTGTATCCTGTATCTCATCGCTTATGGACATCCTCCCCTCGCAAGTGGACTACAGTATCATCATTCCTGCCTACAATGAGGAAGACCAGCTGCCCCTCACTCTGGAAAAACTACAGGCAGCCATGAGCATGCTCTCTCTCAGCGGAGAAGTGATAGTCACGGACAACAACTCCACCGACGCCACCGCCCAGGTGGCGCGCCATTGGGGGGCCACCGTCGTCTTCGAGCCTCACAATCAAATTGCGCGCGCTCGAAACACTGGCGCAAAAGTCGCACGGGGTCGTTATCTTGTTTTCATAGACGCAGATACCCGCATCTGCCCCGAGCTGCTGCAAGCAGCGTTGGCCGCACTTGCCAGCGGCAAAGTCGTTGGCGGCGGCGCACGGGTAGGCTTCGATCGCGAAGTGAGCGGCCTCTCCAAAGCGATCCTCGGTGTCTGGAACTGGGTCTCGCGGTCTTTCGGTGTCGCCGCGGGCAGCTTCGTTTATTGCCTGCGGGATGGGTTCGAGGGGATGGGCGGCTTCAATGAATCGGTCTACGCTGGCGAAGAAGTGTGGTTTTCCAGAGCCTTGAAAAGGTGGGCACGCCCTCGGAAACTGGCGTTTGTGGTGCAGCCCATCGCGGTCGAGACAAGTGGGCGCAAGCTCGATTGGCACCCCCCTTGGCGAATCGCCCAAACCCTTCTCTGGCACACCCTCTGGCCTTGGAGCGTCAAGAAGCGCGAGCACT
>CAZHQD010000216.1:0-1933 GCA_964533835.1 uncultured Puniceicoccaceae bacterium
TAGATGCGCTGGTCGCCATAGACGCTGGCGCCGTGGAGGAGGTCGAGCGCTTCGCCTTCAGCGAGGTCGGCGTTGGCGTCGATGAGCTGAATCTCAGAGACGATGCCCGCGCACTGGAGGGCAAATGCTGCATTGGAGCCTACGCGGCCACCGCCGCCGATGATGGTGACTTTCATGGGAAAGGAAGAAGGATGAATGAAGAATGCAGAATGATGAAGTTAAGGCAGGGGGAGAGCAGGTTTTCAGTTTTCGGTTTCAGTTTTCTGCTGGCTGCAGGTCGGACCGCAAGCTCTGAGAGTAACCTACGTTGGACAATGTTATCCTATTTTGGCGAGGATTTGGTCGGTGAGTTGTTTGACGAGGGATTCGGCGTCGGGGTTGAAATCGGCGGGGGCGGCGGACTCGGATGAGGATGGGGTGTTGCAGATGACGCCGCGGGGCCACTCGGCGTTGTCGCAGAGTTCGCATTCTTTCCAGCCTTCGCGCTTATCGTTCATGCCGAGGGATTTCCGCAGAGCGATGAGCTCTTTGGCTTGGCCGCCCGTGATGGTGGAAAGATTGGGGGTGAGGTGCATGGCTACCCAGATGGTCATGCAGTAGCTGTCGGTATTTTCCATCTTCCAGTAGGCGTCTTCGATGTGGTCGCCCCAGGTGATGACGCCGTGGTTGACCATGAGGATGGCGTGGTGATCGCGGGCGACATCGCCAACGGCCTTGGCGTTGGCGGGGGTGCCAGGAGTCTGGTATTCGGCGAGCCCGATCTGGCCGAGAAATACTTCGGCCTCGGGGATCATACAGGTGGGGGGCTGCACCTTGGCCACGGCAAAGGCAGTGGCATAGGGGGGGTGGGCGTGGCAGGTGGCGCGGCACTTGGGCTGGTTCTTGAAGACGGCGAGGTGGGTGAGGACCTCGCTGGTGCGCTTGTATTTGCCTGCTATCTGCTTGCCCTCCCAGTCAACAAGGCAGATGGTTTCCGTATCCATAAAGCCCTTGCTGATAAGGGTTTGGGTACAGAGAAAAAGATTGTGGCCCACGCGGACGACGAGGTTGCCGCCGTTGCCATCGGTGTAGTTTTTATCCCACATGCGGCGGCCCATAGCGCACATGCGCTCCTTGATGGCCTCGATTTCGGGGGAGGTGAAGAAGCGGGCAATCTCCTCGGGCGACTTGGGGTCCTGGCGGTCTTCCCACTTGTAGACGTAGTCGGGGAGGATGGGCTGGTAGCCATTGGCCGTGAGATACGGGTAGCCGGTGGTGCCTGCAGACTTGGAGGTCGCTGGGGCTTTGGCAGCGGGCTGGCCTTTACCAAGGCCAAGCTCCGTGAGGCGGTCTTGCGCTGAGGGCGTAAGAATGGCGCCTGCGGGAATGCTGGCTCCCTTGGCGTGCAAGGCATCAATATCTTTGGCGGTAATTACTGGCTTGGACATGGGAAGAAAAAATGAAGAAGGCTGAATGAAGAATGAAGAAGTTAAGGCAGGTTCACCACAGAGGCTTGGAGGAGCACAGAGAGGAATTTAATAAAAAAATAAAATAATAAATACGGTTTTAGGTAGATAATGCTTGTTAACAAATAAATGGAAATTAATTCTGGGGATTTATAATTATGAATTTATAATTTATAATTTTTTGGGTGGGTTCCAGAAAGTGTGGTCGAGGAGGGCGCAATTGAAGGCGTCTACTGGGGTCGGGTCTTTGAAAGCGGCGGCGGCTTCTCCGCTTTCGCTGTAGGCGATGACGTCTCCCGTGGAGGCGCCGAGGTTATCGTAAACTACGAGGCTGTTGCCACTTGGGAGTTTTTCAGGATTTTTGCTTGGGCACCGAGATTGGCCGACGGGGGGCGCATAGGGGAGGACGACGACAAAGCGGCCAGCTTTGTAGCTGGGGTCTTGTCGGCTGAGGGTTACTCTGCCTATGACTTGGCCGAGGCGCATGG
>CAZHQD010000217.1:0-1901 GCA_964533835.1 uncultured Puniceicoccaceae bacterium
TCCGCCAAGGAAATCAGGCATGGGCACTTTTGCAAAAGACCATGTGAGCCCAACCACGGTTGCAATTATGAGCGGATTGCTTCGCAAGCTGAGCAGTGAGCGCCACCAACGCTGGCCGTTGTTTTGTGGTTGAAGAACGATAAACAATACCGCGCTCAAAACGTTGTACGTCAGCATGATGATAGCAATGGCTATAGCCGCCAACGGCAGAATGCTTTCGGCTTTGCTTGGCCCTACGGCAAACAACAATAGCGGCAAGCCGATTAGCGCCAAATTTCCTCGGTAGGATGCCTGGATAAATGTTGCCTGTTTGCCTCCTGAAAGTTTCCCCACTTTGCCAAGGAGAAAAGTGAGCGCTATGACGAGCGCGGAAGCAGTTCCGAACGCAATCAATACAGGTCCCGCTTGACCAACTTCCAGTTTCCTGCCCGCGAGGCTGTGCAAGATAAGTATCGGCAGCGCTATCCAGTAAACAAGCCCATTGAGACCCGCAATGAAGCCGTCTTTAAAAAACTTGCAGTGTGCCAAAGTAAAGCCCAGCAGCATTACTAGCAGTGTCGGCAGAATGGTATTGATTACCTGCATTTACTTTAAGGCCTATAAAGGAATGAGGTCATAGCCGTCCTTACGATCTTTGGACTGCCAGCCAAGCGCCGCCAACTCTCCGCGAAGCCTATCTGCCTCCGGCCAGTTTTTTGATTGCTTGGCTTCCCAGCGTTTGGCGCCCAGAGCTTTTACTTCCTCGGGAGCCTCAGCAGTTTGTTGTTCTGCTGGCAATTGTATGCCCAGAAGAAAGAGAAATGCGCTGATCTCCCTCAGCACGGCTTGTTCATTGCCAGTAGCGCTCCCAATACCGTCCAGTGCCTTAAAGAACTGCCCCAATGCTCCTGGGATATTTAAGTCGTCGTCTCTCAAGCAAGTGGCAGCTGCCTGTAAGACGGAGAAATCGCCGAAGCGAAAACCAGTATGAAGATTCGCAAATTGGTTGTCGTCCATGCCAATGCTCTTAGTCAGCTTTCTGACAGCTTTGGCAATCTTTGCCAGAGCGCTACGTGCGGCATCCAGGCTATTAAAGGTAAAATTCAGCGTCTGCCTATGGTGTCCGCTCAGCAGTGTATAGCGGAGCTCTTGCGCCGAATAGCCCTTAGCCTGTAGGTCAGCTAATGTGTAAAAACTGCCGAGAGACTTGCTCATCTTTTGGCCTTCCACCATGAGGTGAGCCGAGTGGAACCAGTGTTGGCAAAAAGGTTTTCCTGTGGCTCCCTCGCTTTGGGCTATTTCGTTTTCATGGTGAGGGAAGCATAAATCTACGCCACCGCCATGGAGGTCGAATGTCTCTCCGAGGTAGTGCATACTCATGGCGCTGCACTCGATGTGCCAGCCAGGGCGACCGCTGATTGTCTTCGATTCACTACCTATAGTTAGGGCTAAATCCCATGCGTTTTCGCCATCCTCCTCTTTATGCGCTTTCCAGAGCGCGAAATCCGACGCTTGTTCACGGTCGTATTCATCGGCATCATTGGCTTCACCTGCGCTGTTGGTGGATTGTGTCTTCAGGCGGTCTCGGTCCAGGTGAGCTAGTTTTCCATATTCAGGAAAGTTGTTTACTTTGAAGTAAACCGACCCGTCGTTGGCTACGTATGCCAAATTTTTGTCCAACAGGCTTTGAATCAGCCCGCTCATAGAGCAGCGAAGGTGTGGCGCAGGCAGAACAAATTCGGTCGCCTTCGGCTCCGCATGAGGCGGGAGCAGGTTCAGGGCGGCGCAATCAGCGTGAAACTTTTCCGTCCAGTACGTGGTGAACTCCTTTAGCGTTTTCCCTTCTGATTGGGAGCGACGGATAGTTTTGTCATCAACGTCTGTAATGTTACGGACGTGAAGAACTTTTTCCGCGCCAAACT
>CAZHQD010000218.1:0-1900 GCA_964533835.1 uncultured Puniceicoccaceae bacterium
AGTTTGGCGCGGAAAAAGTTCTTCACGTCCGTAACATTACAGACGTTGATGACAAGACTATCCGTCGCTCCCAATCAGAAGGCAAAACGCTCAAAGATTTTACTACCTACTGGACAGAGAAATTTCACGCTGATTGCGCCGCGCTAAACTTGCTGCCTCCTCACGCTGAACCTAAGGCAACCGATTTCGTTTTGCCTGCGCCACACCTTCGCTGCTCCATGGGCGGGCTTATCCAAACGCTAATTGAAAAAGACCTGGCCTATATTGCGGGCGATGGTTCTGTCTATTTTCGCGTAAACAATTTCCAGGAATACGGAAAACTCGCTCACCTGGACCGAGACCGCCTGAAGACACAATCCACCAACAGCGCAGGTGAAGCCAATGATGCGGATGAATATGATCGTGAGCAAGCATCTGACTTCGCTCTCTGGAAAGCCCATAAAGCGGAAGACGGCGCCAACGCTTGGGACTTGGCCCTCTCTATAAGGAATGAACCGAAGACAATCAGTGGTCGCCCTGGCTGGCATATCGAGTGCAGCGCCATGAGCATGCACTACCTTGGGGAGACATTTGACCTCCACGGCGGCGGTGTAGATCTGTGCTTCCCTCACCATGAAAACGAGATTGCTCAGAGCGAAGGAGCAACGGGGAAAACATTTTGCCAGCACTGGTTCCACACCGCCCACCTCATGGTGGAAAGCCAAAAGATGAGCAAATCTCTGGGCAATCTCTACACCCTGGCGGACCTGCAAGCAAAAGGCTACACATCCCTGGAGCTTCGCTACACTTTGCTAAGCGGCCATTATCGGCAGCCACTGAACTTCACCTTCAATGGCCTGGATGCCGCGCGTAGCGCACTGGCAAAGATTGCCAAAGCTGTCAGAAAACTGACTAAGAGCATTGGCATGGACGACAGCCAATTTGCGAATCTCCACAAAGGCTTCCGCTTCGCTGATTTCAATGTCCTGCAAGCTGCCGCCGCCAGTGTAAGGGACGACGACTTGAATATCCCTGGCGCTCTCGGTCATTTCTTCAAAGCGCTGGACGGTATTGGGAGCGCTACTGGCAATGAACAAGCCGTGCTGAGGGAGATCAGTGCATTTCTCTTCCTTTTGGGCATCCAATTGCCAGCAGAACAACAAACAGCTGAGGCTCCCGAGGAAGTAAAAGCTCTGGGCGCCAAACGCTGGAATGCCAAGCAATCAAAAAACTGGGCAGAGGCAGATAGGCTGCGCGAAGAGTTGGCCGCGCTTGGCTGGCAATCCAAAGACCGTAAGGATGGCTACGATCTTATCCCTTTATAGGCCTTAAATAAATGCAGGTAATCAATACCATACTGCCTACGCTGCTAGTAATGCTGTTGGGCTTTACTTTGGCTCGCTGCAAGTTTTTTAAAGAGGGCTTTATAGCGGGCCTCAATGGACTTGTTTACTGGATTGCGCTGCCGATTCTTATCTTGCACAGCCTAGCGGGCAGGAAACTGGAAGTGGGTCAGGCGGGACCTGTATTGGCTGCGTTCGGGGCCGCTTCCGCGATCGTCATAGCGCTGAGTTTTCTCCTGGGCAAAGTGGGGAAACTTTCAGGAGGCAAGCAGGCAACATTTATCCAGGCCTCCTACCGTGGAAACTTGGCGCTCATCGGCTTGCCACTGCTGCTGTTTGCCGTAGGGCCCAGCAAAGCCGAAAGCATCCTGCCTATTGCGGCAATCGCCATAGCCATTATTATGCTCACCTATAATGTGTTGAGCGCGATATTGTTTATCGTCCTTCACCCGCAAGACAAGGGCCAGCCGTGGTGGCGCTCGTTGCTTAGCCTGCGAAGCAATCCGCTCATAATTGCAACCGCGGTTGGGCTCACATGGTCTTTTGCAAAAGTGCCCATGCCTGATTTCCTTGGCGGA
>CAZHQD010000219.1:0-1869 GCA_964533835.1 uncultured Puniceicoccaceae bacterium
GGGAAGTGGAGAGGAGAAATTCTTTTGTGATAGACCAGCGAACGCTCAACTCGGCACCTTGGACATGGCCGTTGCCCGCGTTTGTTTTTGCCACTTCGTTGAGAAGGGTGCCTTCTCTGTCTACAATGCGGCCAGTGGGAGTGCGGACAATCTCGTCTTCTGTATGGGTGTAGTAATAGGCCACCTCGAAAGAAAGGGAATCAGCGTTATATTTCCAGCCAGTCTCGAAGGTGACAAATTTTTCGGGATCCAGGTTTGGGCTAGCTACTTCCAGCTCGCCGCTACGGGCAATATCGAGACGGGAGAGGTCGGAAAGGTTGGGGGCGCGGAAGCTGGAGCCTACGCCCGCATAGAGGTGGTGCTTTGATTGAGCTGCGGGTTGCCAGCTTAGACGGAGGTTCCCCGTGAGCTGGCTCCAAGAATCTTTGATGCTGGTGACGGTGTCCACACTGGGGTCGGCAGCCGATGGAGCCACGACCACCCCAGCCTTGGCGCGGGCGTAGTCCCAGCGCGCACCTGCCATGAGGGAGAAGGCATCACCTAGGGGAAGGCGATCTTGCAAAAAGATACCAAAGAGATCGTAGCTGGAATCGTCGGCAACGGGGCCTTGGAGGGCGATACTGCGCACGGAGCCGTCTGCGTTATAGGTTATGCCACTGCTATCTACAGAGTCGTGGTAATACTCTGCTCCGTAAGTAAGGGAGCCGATGGTGGTTTCGCTAGTGAGGGTGCCAAATAAGCCAATAGTATCGACTTCGAAATCCTGAAGACTGCGGCGAAGGTTGTTGCGGATACGGTCTTCCACTTCTGCCTGGCGTTGCCATGAAAGGGAAAATTGAGCGGATTCGGCAAAGCCATCAAGATTAGCGCTCAGAAGCTGCAAGTAGGCGAGCTGACGCTCCTGATCGAAATCACGCTTGATGTCATTACCGCGGCTAAGGCCCTCCCACAAAATACCGTCCACTGTGGCATGGGTGCGGGGTGCATTGTTTTGCTCGAAATACTGGTAGGCGGCGACGGCGGTCAGCTTTTCATTGATTTTGAAGATGCTCTTGGCGTCGGCAGCGCTCTCTGTGTAGGCGGTGCCAGGCTGGGTGCCAACGTCTTTGCCGCCTTCCACATCGTCGAAATCGCGGTGGCTGGCACCTGCACTGAAGGCCATGCGGCTGGTGCGGAACTCGCCCTCGGCGCGACCGCCAAAAGATTCTTCTGCGCTGGAGATTCTTGAGGAGATACGCCCGCCTAGCTCGATGGATTTATCGGACTCTGCGCTGAGCAGTGCAGGAGTATAGGTGATGGCATTGAGGGTGCCACCTACGGCATCGCTACCATAGAGGACGCTGGCTGGGCCACGCAGGAGCTCAAGCCTTTCAACAGAGTGACTATCGACAGTGCCGAAGTATTGATTGGGCCCCGCACGAAAGACTGAATTATTCAGGCGGATGCCGTCTATGAGCATTAAAGTACGAAAGCCCGTGAAGCCGCGAATGAAGGGGGATACCTGCCCGTATCCTGTACGTTGCAGCAAAACGGAGGGAGCCGTCTGGAGCGTATCCATAAGGGTACGCTTGCTATTGGCAGAGAACGCATTCGGTGAAATGATATCAGCGGAGTAGGGAAGGGTAAAAGGGTCTTCGAGGGTGCGAGTGGCCGTTACGAGCTGCGGCGGCAGATCTATTATTTGCGTGGAGCTTGCGGATGCTTGATTTGCCAGGAGTAAAATCCCTGACAACGAGGACAAGGCGGACAGCTTGAGAGCAGTTCTCGATTTCATGCAACGATTACAAATGGTTAATGATGACAGTAACAAAGAAAGTAACGTATCGTGAGATGCTAATAAAGTGATGCAAGTATAAAGAGGGGGGAGGG
>CAZHQD010000220.1:0-1831 GCA_964533835.1 uncultured Puniceicoccaceae bacterium
AGCATATATGGGTAACCATGAACTGCCCCTCTCCCGTTGCGCGCCGCGAGATAATTGTTCGTATGTAT
Source organism: uncultured Puniceicoccaceae bacterium (assembly GCA_964533835.1). Taxonomy (GTDB): domain Bacteria; phylum Verrucomicrobiota; class Verrucomicrobiia; order Opitutales; family Oceanipulchritudinaceae; genus CAZHQD01. Next base: position 69 of record CAZHQD010000220.1, read on the forward strand.
TGGGACGGGGAAGAAAACCCAAGCGTAGAATCCCCAATAGGCGATTTCTTTGGGCAAGGGTGGGCCGAGAGCTATCGGCTGCTTGCGTTGCCATTAGCAACAGGGCCTGCCGCAGGGAACGCGCTTAACTCCTACTTTCCCATGCCCTTTGGCAATGGGGCGAGAATTACCATCGAGAATCAATCGGACCAGCCCATACGGGCATTTTACTTCTATATCGATTACGAGGAACACGCCTCAATCGGCAAGGAGATCGGGCGGTTTCACGCGTGGTGGAATCGAGAGATTACCCAGCCTGAATCCGATATAGAAAATGAATGGGACTGCATGGGGCCACAAGAGGCCAATAAGTCTGATAAGGGCAATTACCTAATCGCAGAGATCGAAGGGAAGGGCCACTTTGTGGGTGTGAACTACTACGTGGATTGCCCTAGCCCCATGTGGTATGGCGAGGGCGATGATATGTGGCTGATAGACGGGGAAGAATGGCCGGGATCCCTTCACGGCACAGGGACTGAAGATTTCTTTAACAGCGCATGGTGCCCCAATGAGATCTGTATGCACCCCTACTTTGGCTATGCCCGAGTGCCCAATAAAATAGGGTGGCTGGGGCGGACCCACTGCTACCGATTCCTGATCGAAGACCCAATCTGCTTTGAAAAATCGCTGAGGGCCTCTATAGAGCACGGGCATGCGAACTGCCTGACACTTGATCTGGTAACTGTGGCCTACTGGTACCAAGCGGAACCGCATAAGCCATTCCCAAAGCTGCCTGAAAAGGACAAGCGCATGAATATGCCAGAACTGGGTGTGGCGGACATCCACAAATGGCGACATGCCTGGCGCGAGTCCAAGGGCAAAGGCATATTATGGGGCAACGAGTGAGCTTGCGCACTGCTTCGCTACAGCGAGAACAATCCTAATACTCCTTTATTATTAAAGAAAGAGGCCCTGTGGTTAGCTAATTTTTTCCCAGGTTTCCTGGAGGGCGCGGGCGCTGGCTTGGAGGGCTTGAATTTCTTTGGGCCAGAGGTCGATTTCGAGCTGCTTGAGGACGCCAGAGCGGCCCACGATGGCGGGGACGGAGATGGCGATATTGCGGAGGCCGTAGACCTTGCCCTCCTGGATGCTGGAAACGGGGAGGAGCTGGCGCTTGTCCAAGACAATGGAGTGGACGGCTTCTGCGATGGTGGCGCCGACGGCCCAGCCCGCGCCGCCTTTGCGGCGGATGACTTCGGCTCCGCTGGTGCGGGTGCGCTCAAAGATTTTTTTCTGGACGACGGGGGTACACTCCTTGAGTCCTGTGAGGGGGAGGCCACCGACGGTGGCGCTGGACCAGACGGGAAGCATACTATCGCCGTGCTCGCCGAGGATGAGGGCCTTTACCTGAGTGGGGGGGAGGTGAAGCTCGTCGGCTATGAGGGAGCGGAAGCGGGCGGTATCGAGCATGGTGCCGAGACCGAGGACCTGGCTGGTGGGTACCTTGAGTGTTTTGGCTGCCAGGTAGGTGAGAATGTCAACGGGGTTGGAGACCACGAAGAACTTGGCGCAGCTCTTATAACCCGCGGCAATGATGCTCTGTAGGATTTGCTTAAAGAGGGCGACGTTGCGGTTGATGAGGTCGAGACGGGACTCATCGGGCTTGCGGCGAAGGCCAGCGGTGATGACAAAAATGTCCGTGTCTTTAGCTTGCTCGTATCCGCCCGCGTAGATGCGCTGGTCGCCATAGACGCTGGCGCCGTGGAGGAGGTCGAGCGCTTCGC
>CAZHQD010000221.1:0-1703 GCA_964533835.1 uncultured Puniceicoccaceae bacterium
GGTTTTGTTGCAGAAATGGTTGGCAAAGGGAGAGGAATTTGGTGGAGTGTGGGTTTTGGTGGAAAATATTGAGGCGATGAAAATAGGAAATGCCATGCTGAGGATACTAACAGTCGTTGCGGTAATGCTGGGGGCGCTGCCGATGGTTGCGGTTGCGCAGCCAGCGGAGAAGAGCACCGAGGAGGTGATTGCGTTGGCGCGCTCTTATTTGGGGCAGGAGACGACTTTGCAGGGGGTGCAAACGCTTCGGATAAAAGGTAAGTATTTCAACTTTATTGAGCGGCGGGAGGGGGCATTTATCATTTATCTGAAGAAGCCTAATATGCAGCGCACTGAGTTCGATGATGGGCGAGTGATCCGGACGACGGCGACGGATGGGCTGGAGGCTTGGCAGCGCATCGCCCAGCGGGAGGAGAATGGCGGCATTGTGATTTTAGGCACTGAGCCGCTGGATGGCGACGCGCTACGGCGAATTAAGCAAAATGCTTGGGATTCGCTGTATTTCTACGCGAAGGATCCCGCTCTGACGATTACCAACAAGGGCTTGACGCTGAAGGATGGTTTTCAGTGCTACTGGCTGGAATACAAGTTTGATGAGAAGAATGTGGTGAACCGCTATTTCGATGTGGAGAATGGGGCGATTGTGGCTTCGACCAGCGTGGGGGGCATTACCATAAGAGAGCTGGGCAACCATCGCTTTGACGGGATACGCTTCCCGAAGCAGGTGGATGCCTACAAGGATGGCCGCCTGGTGCATCGGCTGGCTTATCAAGAGGTGTTTGTGAACGAGGAGTTTCCTGATCAGATTTTTGAATATCCGGTAATCCCCTCCCCTGACCAGATTAGGACGGCGCCTGTGGCCGAATGATTTACGTTTTTTCCTGAGAATAACTAACCATGCAACTACTGGAATACACTGCGGCAGACTTCGATAAGAAGTTTGAGGTCTTTTTCACGCAAGCGGAGGCGAATCCAGCCATCGTGAATGCCGTGAAGGAGATTTTGCATGCAGTGGAGAAGGAGGGCGACGCCGCAGTAGCCCGCTATATCGAGAAGCTGGACAAGGCGAAGCTGAAGCAGGGGGCATTTGCCGTGGAGCCGCGCCTGATGGCTGCAGCCGCTCAGAAGCTGGGCAAGCAGGAGCGTGAGGCGATTGAAGGCGCCATAGCCAGTGTGCGCGCTTTCCACACGAAGGGGCTTCCGAAAAGCTGGCAGGGGAAGAATGCGCATGGGGCTCTGGTGGGCGAGCGTTACTACCCGCTGGAGCGCGTGGGTATCTATATCCCTGGTAGCCAGGCTCCGCTTGTGAGCACGGTGGTGATGACGGCCACCCTCGCCAAGCTGGCAGGGGTAAGAGAGGTGGCTGCCTTTACGCCTTGCAACGCAAAGGGCGAGGTGAATGAGGCGCTGCTGGCGGCATTCCACCTCAGCGGCGTGACGGAGGTCTATCGGCTCGGGGGCGCGGTGGCCGTGGCCGCCATGACTTTTGGCACCAAGAGCATCAAGCCCGTGGTGAAGCTCTTTGGGCCGGGCAATGCCTACCTGAATGAGGCCAAGCGCCAGGTGTTTGGTCGAGTGGGCATAGACCTCCTAGCGGGCCCGAGTGAGGTGCTGATTATAGCCGATAAAACCGCTAATCCCGAGTATGTGGCGGCAGACTTGCTGGCCCAGGCGGAGCACGATCCGCGCGCGCAGGTGGTGCT
>CAZHQD010000222.1:0-1596 GCA_964533835.1 uncultured Puniceicoccaceae bacterium
TCTCCGACGGCGGCGAAGGCACTTGGAAATACGAAGACGATATTGCGGGAGGGCTGTAGATAAATGGATTATTTCATAGATAGCTCTCGTTTATAGCTTCGAGGCAGGTTATTTGGCGTTGTCAGCGGAGCATTTTCTTGCAGTTTGGGTCTATACGTGACCATCATACCTCTTTTATGAAATATGTCTTTCTAATCTTTGCTGTCTTGGCAGTGGGCCTCGCAGGGTGCCGCACCAAGGGGGATCTAGTATTGCTCAAACCTGAACGCGATATACACATGGCTCGACCCGTAAATCTTCAAACCAATATTCCTGAAGCGCGTGTGCCTCAGACCATTGAGAAGGGCCCGATCGTGGAAGTGGAAACCAACATGGGCAACTTCGCCATGGTACTGGACCCTGACAAAGCGCCCATCACCGTCGCCAATTTCCTCCAGTATGTGAGGGAGGGCTTCTATACCAACACACTTTTTCACCGCGTGGTGCCCGGCTTCGTGGTTCAGGGCGGTGGGTATACCATTGGCATGGAGGAGAAGTCCACACGCCCGCCGATAAAGAACGAATCCGTATCCAGCGGGCTTCGTAATCGCCGCGGCACAGTGGCTATGGCACGCAGGGATAATCCCGATAGCGCGACTGCCCAGTTTTTTGTAAACCTGGAAGACAATCCATTCCTCAACGCAGACGGCCCTTATGGTGGCTACGCAGTGTTCGCGAGGGTTATAGAAGGCATGGAAACGGTGGACAAAATCGCTGGAGTGCCTACGGCCACCCAAAATGGCATGGAAAACATGCCCAGAGAGCCCGTGATCATCCGCAGGGTGTTTGTGAGGGAGTAGGGGGGAGTATGCTCGCTGAGACCCCCATACTTACGATTGCCTCAGCAGAATGGGCGGAGCACGCCCTTTTGGATAGTGGCAAGGGGCGCAAGTTGGAGCGCTTTGGGAAGATGGTGCTTATACGCCCTGAGCCCAAAGCTTGGTGGTCTCCTGCGTTGAAAGCTGCGGATTGGGCGAAAGCCGATGCGGAGTTCCTTGAGGATGGACGTTGGAAGCTGCGAGATGCCGCCACGGCACGTTCATGGAATCTTCGGTGGGGTAAGGTAACTAGCCAGGCTCGGCTTACAGATAATTCTAAACACCTAGGCGTGTTTCCTGAGCAAGACCCGCACTGGCAGTGGCTTTATAAGCGCATTTCAGGGATGTCTTCACACCCAGAGAAACCCCGCGTGCTCAATCTGTTTGGCTACACAGGGATGGCTTCTCTAGTAGCCGCGAGCGCAGGAGCAGCCGTCACGCACGTGGACGCATCGAAACCATCCGTGAGCTGGGGGCGCTATAATCAAGAGCTTTCGGGCATGAGTGCGGCACCCATACGCTGGATACTGGATGATGCCTTTAAGTATGTGCAAAGAGAGATACGGCGCGGGTCGCGCTACGAAGGGATATGCCTCGACCCGCCAAGCTTTGGGCGAGGCCCCCGCGGAGAGGTGTGGAAAGTGGAAGAGCAGCTTACTGAGCTGCTGGATCTTTGCGGTCAGCTTCTATCGGAGCATCCATCCTTTGTGTTGCTCACGCTTTACAATCTGGAAGCCAG